>NZ_JBFOFA010000007.1:0-172277 GCF_040887125.1 Enterococcus sp. C74
AGTCTTTTTTATATTTTCGGGAAGTAGCTCAGCTTGGTAGAGCACTTGGTTTGGGACCAAGGGGTCGCAGGTTCGAATCCTGTCTTCCCGATTTTTTATTTTTATTGATTTTTCTAGAAATGTATTTTATAATTTAAATGAACTGAATATGCGCCCATAGCTCAACTGGATAGAGTGTTTGACTACGGATCAAAAGGTTAGGGGTTCGACTCCTCTTGGGCGCGTTAATACGGAATCCTGCATTCCGTATTTTTTTATATTTTTAATGATTTCTAAGGGAAAAGTCTTTCTTCTTTCTTTCTGATATTAAATTCGCTATAATTAAGGTCAATATTAGTCAAAGGAATGAGTAAGATGGCGCATCAGAATACCTCGGATTTAATTGAATCATATATAAAAAAGTTTTTAGAAAAGAATGAAATGATTGAGATTCGCAGGATTGAACTGGCCGACCTCTTTAATTGTGTACCTTCTCAAATTAATTATGTGATTAATACTCGTTTTACGATTCAGCGAGGTTATTTGGTTGAGAGTAAACGTGGCGGTGGTGGCTACATACGGATTGCCAAAGTAAGAATTTCTGATAAAAGGCATATGTTGGAACAAGTGAATCAGCTATTCAATGAAACGATTAGTGAAAAAAATGCTTTTGCAATCATCCAAAAATTATATGAGGATCAAATTGTTACTAAAAAAGAAGGCAATTTAATGCTGAGCGCAATTGCCAAAAATACACTGAATGTAGATGGTGGGCTAGAAGATTATGTTCGTGCTCGAATTCTTCGAGCATTTCTTGAACGATTAAGCTATGAAGATGGGAAGTGAAGATGAATGGAAGAACTTTTTACGCAAAGAGCACAATTAGTATTAGAAATTGCACAAGATGAAGCAAAAAAGTTTAAGCATCAGTCTGTTAGTTCTGAGCATATTTTGTTGTCATTGGTTATTGAACCGAATGGAATTGCTGGGAAAGTACTACGTGAAGTTGGATTAACTGAAACAGACATCTACGAAGAGATTGAGCATTTGATTGGCTACGGTACAATGACTTCATATCCTCAAGGAACCTTTTTACCTTATTCGCCACGCATGAAACAAATTTTTGCATTGGCAAATAGTGAAGTAAGAAAAATGGGTGCTCAAAAAGTGGGAACGGAACATATCTTATTGAGTATGCTAAGAGATGAAAGTATCATGGCTACTCGGATGATGATCAATTTGGGGATCAGTTTAACGAAAGTCCGACAATCTTTGAAACAAAAAATGGGCATAAAAAATGATAGTCGTAATAATAGTATCCGTCGTAAAAACCCACAAGAAAAGCGTCAAATGGTAAAAGGTACTCCAACGTTAGATTCTTTAGCAAGAGATTTGACGAAGTTAGCGAGAGACGGAAAACTTGACCCAGTTGTTGGGCGTTCAAGAGAAGTAAAACGCTTGATTCAAATACTTAGTCGCCGAACTAAAAACAATCCTGTATTAGTAGGGGAACCTGGTGTTGGTAAGACAGCGATTGCTGAAGGTTTAGCCCAAAAAATCGTGATGGGTGAAGTTCCTGAAGAGATGCAAGAAAAACGCTTGATGATGTTAGACATGGGGTCTTTAGTAGCGGGAACAAAATACCGTGGAGAATTTGAAGACCGTATGAAAAAGGTGATTGACGAAATCTATAACGACGGTCAAGTCATTTTATTTATTGATGAGTTGCATACCTTGATCGGTGCCGGTGGTGCAGAAGGGGCAATTGATGCATCTAATATTTTGAAACCTGCTTTAGCTCGTGGAGAATTACAGACAATTGGTGCTACAACGTTAGATGAATATCAAAAGTACATTGAAAAAGATTCTGCCCTTGAACGACGCTTTGCTCGAATTCAAGTAGATGAACCGACACCTGAAGAAGCAGAAGAGATTTTACGTGGTCTTCGTTCAAGATATGAAGAGCATCATGGTGTAGAAATCACTGATGATGCGATAAGAGCTGCGGTTCATCTTTCTGTACGCTATATCACTTCTCGTCAATTACCTGACAAAGCAATCGATTTGATTGATGAGTCAGCTGCTAAGGTACGCTTAGATCAAACAGATGATCTTTCGGAATCTACAGTAATTAAGCTGGAAATCGAACAATTAGTCAAAGAAAAAGAACGAGCAATCCAAAAACAAGACTTTGAAATAGCAGCACAATTGCGAAGACAAGAAAAAGCATTACACAAAAAATTAGTAAAACTATTGATACTAGAAGAAAAGCAGGAAAATGGTTATGCTGATCGTGTGACTGAAGAAGATGTAGCCACAGTCGTTTCTGAATGGACAGGTGTTCCATTACAACAACTGGAAAAGAAAGAAAGTCAGCGTTTATTGGAATTAGAAGCACTTTTACATGAACGTGTTGTTGGACAAGATGAAGCAGTCAAAGCAGTATCAAGAGCAATTCGTCGGGCTCGTAGTGGGTTAAAAGATCCAAATCGACCAATTGGCTCCTTTATGTTCTTAGGACCTACAGGAGTTGGTAAAACGGAACTTGCCAAAGCTTTATCGGAAGTGATGTTTGGGGACGAGAATTCCTTGATTCGGGTTGATATGTCTGAATTTATGGAAAAATACAGCACGAGTCGGTTGATTGGGTCACCTCCGGGCTATGTTGGGTATGATGAAGGTGGACAATTAACAGAAAAAATTCGACAAAAGCCCTACTCTGTCATCTTATTAGATGAAGTAGAAAAAGCCCATCCAGATGTATTTAATCTGTTATTACAAGTACTAGACGATGGCCATTTAACAGACTCTAAAGGTCGGAAAGTTGATTTTAGAAATACGATCATGATCATGACTTCCAATATTGGTGCAACCCAAATTCGAGAAGAAAAAAACGTTGGCTTCAATGTCCAAGACATTACCAAAGATCATAAAGCCATGCAAAAGCGTATTTTAGAAGAATTAAAGAAAACATTCCGTCCAGAGTTCTTGAACCGGATAGATGAAACAGTTGTCTTCCATTCATTAAGCAAGGATGAAATCCACTCCATTGTTCAAATTATGAGTCGAGCAATCGTCAAACGTTTGAAAGAACAGGATATCCAAGTGAAGATCACTCCGGCAGCAATAGATGTGATCGGAAAAGCTGGTTTTGATCCTGAATATGGCGCTCGTCCAATACGAAGAGCGTTGCAAAAAGAAATAGAAGATCGCTTAAGTGAAGCATTATTAGGTGGAGAAATCCATTTAGGCGATCAAGTGACAGTGGGAGCCTCCAAAGGAAAAATCACTTTGAATGTACGTCTTCCAAAAAAGTATGTAGTTGAATCATAGGAGTTAAAAAAGAAGTGAGAGAATTTTGTTCCACATAACGATTGAAGGTTATGGGCAAAAGGCTCTCACTTTTTTATTTTTTTTACTTTTTTTCTTGTGAATTTAAATTCAAAAATCCACCAATAAATGTAAGAAGTGTTGGCAACTTTTTTAAGCTATGCTACTATTATGGAGTTGTAGGAGGAGGAAATGATGATCGAAATCATAACTACGGTAGAAACTTTTGAACAAGCAAAAGAATTACTTGAAGCAGGAACAGATACTTTGTATTTTGGCGAGGAACTATTTGGTTTGCGATTACCTGCGTCGTTTACAAGAGAAGAACAACGTCAATTAGTTGAATTGGCGCACACATATGGTAAAAAAGTAAATATTGCGATGAATGGGATTATTCATCCTGAAAAAATGAAAAAAGTACCTGAATATCTACAATTCCTGAAAGAAATTGGGGTAGATCAACTGACAGTAGGTGATACAGGTATCATATACACCATGAAGAAACATCCAGAATGGCGTATTCCCTACATTTTTGATGCAGAAACGTTAGTTACTAGTGCTAGACAAATCAATTTTTGGGCAAAAAGAGGAGCTGTTGGAGCCGTTTTGGCTAGAGAAGTTCCTTTTGAAGAAATGAAAGCCATGGAAGAAAAACTAAATGTTCCTGTAGAAATTCTAGTGTATGGTGCTACTTGCATTCATCAATCAAAACGTCCTTTATTGCAAAATTATTATCATTTTACCAAACAAGAAGAGCGAGTAGATCGTGATCGGGGATTGTTTATTTCAGAACCTAAGAAAGACGACACACATTATTCCATCTATGAAGACACTCATGGGACCCATATTTTTGCCAGCAATGACATCAACCTGTCAAAAGAATTAGGGTTATTGTATCAACATCAGTTCCGTACATGGAAACTTGATGGTTTATTTACCCCAGGAGAAAATTTTGTAAAAATTACCAAAGCATTTGTGGAAGCGAAAGAACAAATCCTTGCAGGTACTTGGAATGAGGAAAGTGCTGAAATATTAAGCAAAAAGATAAGTGAATTACATCCTCAAAATCGTGAATTAGATACTGGCTTCTTCTATATTGATCCTGAAGCCATCAAGTAAGGAGTATGACGAGAAAAAATGACAACAAAAAGAAAATTGAAACGACCCGAAGTCTTAGCTCCAGCTGGGACACTTGAAAAATTAAAGACAGCGATTCATTATGGCGCAGATGCAGTCTATATTGGCGGAAATGCTTATGGACTAAGAAGTCGCGCAGGTAACTTTACCTATGAAGAGATGGCTGAAGGCGTAGCTTTTGCAAAAGCACATAACGCAAAAGTATATGTTGCTGCAAATATGGTGACACATGAAGGAAATGAAGAAGGTGCTGGAGAATTTTTCCGTCAATTACGTGATGTCGGAATTTCTGCCGTAATTGTTTCAGATCCAGCGCTGATTGAAATATGTGCGACAGAAGCACCGGGCTTACCGATCCATTTATCGACACAAGCATCTGCCACTAACTTTGAAACTCTTGAATTTTGGAAAGAAGAAGGATTAGAGCGTGTCGTTTTAGCTCGTGAAGTTTCTATGGAAGAAGTGGCTGAGATTCGTAAAAATACGGATGTGGAAATTGAAGCCTTTATCCATGGTGCGATGTGTATTTCTTATTCTGGCCGTTGTACCTTATCTAATCACATGTCAATGCGTGATGCTAATCGTGGGGGCTGTTCACAATCTTGTCGTTGGAAATATGGATTATTTGATATGCCTTTTGGCCAAGAAAGAAATCATCTGACAGAAAACGGCGAAATAGAAGAAGAATTTTCAATGAGTGCAGTAGATATGTCGATGATCGAGCATATCCCGGAATTGATTGAAAATGGGGTAGATAGCTTTAAGATTGAAGGAAGAATGAAATCAATCCACTATGTATCTACAGTTTCTAATGTTTATAAAGCTGCGGTCGACAGTTATATGGAAGACCCTGAAAATTATGTCTGCAAGCAAGAGTGGATTGATGAGTTATGGAAAGTGGCACAACGAGAACTTGCTACAGGATTTTATTACAATACACCAACAGAAAATGAACAATTATTTGGGGAACGTCGTAAGATCCCTGTTTATAAATTTGTAGGTGAAGTAATGTCTTATGATGAAAAAACCAAAATTGCAACGATCCGTCAACGAAATCTATTTTCTGTGGGAGATGAGATCGAATTTTATGGTCCAGGATTCACTCATTTTAGCCAAACGGTTGAGGTAATGTACAATGAAGAAGATGAATCCATTGATCGGGCACCAAATCCGATGATGATTTTAACTATGCCAGTGACACAACCTGTAAAACCAGGAGATATGATTCGGAAAAGAAAATAAAAGCATACGCTAACCAATCGAATAAAAATAAAGCATCAAAGTTATATTATCTGTTTAAACGTGTTAAACTTATTTTTTGTAAGGATAAAAAGAGTAGAGAAGAAATTTTTCTTGAAAATTTATCCAAAGTAAGAAGAAAAGCAAGCATCTTCTTAAATTAGGAGGCATAGCATGAAAACGTATGATTATATAGTTGTCGGTGGTGGTTCTGGAGGGATCGCCTCTGCGAATCGTGCCGGAATGCACGGTGCAAAAGTTTTATTAATTGAAGGAAATGAACTTGGTGGGACTTGTGTGAATGTTGGTTGTGTACCCAAAAAGGTAATGTGGCAAGCCAGCACGATCCTAGAAACAATGGAACGAGATGCTTCAAGTTATGGGATCCAAGCAGATGTAAAAAAAGTAGATTTTAAAGAGTTAGTTGAAAAGCGTGAGAAATATATTGACTTTTTACATGGTGCGTATCAACGTGGCTTAGATAGCAATCAAGTGGATGCAATTAAAGGATATGCTACCTTTATAGACAGTCAAACCGTGGAAGTAAATGGGGAAACCTATCAAGCAACAAAAATTCTGATTGCAACTGGTGGTAAGCCTAGCAAAATGACGATCCCTGGTGGCGAATATGCAATTGATTCAAATGGCTTCTTTGAGATGACAGAATTGCCAAAACGGACAATTGTTTTAGGAGCAGGTTATATTGCCGCAGAACTTTCTGGTGTTTTACACGGGCTAGGTAGTGAGGTAATGTGGGCGTATCGAAAAGAACGTCCATTACGAACTTTTGACAAAATGCTATCTGATAACTTAGTTGAGATGTATCAAGAAGCTGGGATCAAAACTTACGCTGGACATATAGCTAAAGAAATCATCAAAAACGACAATGAGTATACAGTTGTATTTGAAAATGGTGAACGACTCTCTGGTGATTGTGTATTGTTTGCAGGTGGTCGAGTGCCTAATACCGATCAATTAGGATTAGAAAATACCCAAGTAAAATTAGATGAACGTGGTTTTATAAAAGTTGATAAATATCAAAATACCACAGATCCACATATTTTTGCGGTGGGAGATGTGATCGGTAAAATTGATTTGACACCAGTGGCAATTGCTGCAGGTCGCCGTTTATCTGAACGGCTATTTAATGGGAAAGAAAATTCTTATCTAGACTATCACTTAGTACCAACAGTTGTATTTACCCATCCACCAATTGCAACGATCGGTGTAACAGAAGATGAAGCATTGGCTACCTATGGAAGTGATCAGATCAAAGTTTATCGTTCACGATTTACACCTATGTATTTTGCATTGAATGACTATCGTCAAAAATGTGAGATGAAATTGATTTGCGTAGGAGAAGAAGAAAAAATCATTGGCTTACATGCAATTGGTATTGGTGTCGATGAAATGTTACAAGGTTTTGCTGTTGCAATTAAAATGGGCGCGACAAAAGCAGATTTTGATGATACGGTCGCTATCCATCCAACTGGTGCAGAAGAGTTTGTTACTATGCGATAGAAAGTATAACTATAGTGCGAGTCCAAAGTTAGTTTTTAGACTAACTTCAGGTCGCACTATATTTTTATGCTGTGATACCGATGTTAAACGAGCAATGATGTAACTCCCTTATGCATAAAGAAGTTCTTTTAGGTTACTCCAAAAAGCAGAAGTGGGAATTTTTGATATTTTTAACATATTAGTCGAGATCTTCGTTTGATTTAGCTCGATATCAGTTAAAATTAGGTCATATTGATTGATTTTCACATAATCAACAGAGAAAATATTTTCTTGATACATATCAATTTTATATAACGACGGAAATTTTTTTAACAGCAGTTGTTTATAGAAAGACAAAATCCGTTCTTCCTGATAAGAAACAATGACGATGGATAAATGTTTTTTATAAGGAAGGAGTGTTGATAATAATTGTGGAGATAATGTAATCAGTTCTAAAAATAATTCTTCATAAAGCAATTGGTTTTCTTTGATTTCAGTCAAACCGGCTTGTTCGATTGACTTTTCATAAGCTGATAATAGTTTTTCTGATTCTTTGATAAATGTTTGTGACAAAAGATCTATGTATGTCGTCTTAAAGGATTGCAATCGTTCATTAAAATGGATAAAGTCATTTAGTCTTTGTATGTCATTAGGAGATAAGGTAATATCTATACCCATATAACGATAAAAACTATGAACTAAATTTTGTAATTTCTTTTGCTCCATTAATTCATCATTTTTTGAATTAAAAAAATATAAATGACTATATGAACTTAATAGGTTATGGACATTTGACTTTGTAATACTAAAATTATATTTCTTTTCAATGATCGAACAAAGAACGGTACTTTTTGTCAATAAGTCAAAAAATAATCGTTCACTTTCGGTTTCTTTTTTTAAAGGGTAATCAATTATGTGTCGTTGTCCGATACGAATAATGGACGTATAAAAATAGTAACTATTTAAAATTAACTTATATGTACTTACTGAAGAAAACGTATGGTTTTTATTATGATAACGTTGTAACAAGTCAAATATATAGTCAAAATGTGGTAGTTGCTGCGGGGTATAAATTTCACGAAACATGCTACAAAAAAAATGCCGTATAAAACTTTCGTCACCTGTAATTTGTAACTGAGAAGCAACTTTGATCATGATTGGCCAGTTTCTTTCAGAAAAATATTCATTGATTTTAAAAATAATTCGCCGAATACTGGTTTCACTTAAAAATAATGTTTCAGCGAGTTTTGACAAAACAGGCTCATTGATAAAAATCGTTTTTAAGATTTGAACGTTCGTAGAATGATTTAGTATTTTTTTGATTAAGTCTTCCAGATTCATATCATTAGGCATTTTTAATGTTATGATTTGATATTGATCAATTTTAACGACAACAGGTGAATAGGTGTGGTTAAAAAAAACAATGTCACTTAATAATGTTTTTTTTGTCACATTTAATTGCTTTGTTAGCGTGTTGCACTCAATTGATGACATACCCAGAAGTAATGCTAACTTGACTTGTCTTTCTGAAGTTTTTTCCAGTATATTAAGTTCTTTCATCATCATTTTGGATTTCAAAATCTTAGAAATCGCTTCCTCCCACCTTTCTCTTATGGTATATAAATTATTTTATCATATATTTTTGTTATGTTAGTGTTTTTTTTATAAATTTCTATACTTGTTTTTTATTAACTTTATAGTAAATCGTTCATGGTTATTTGTTACATTGGTTATTATTGTATTTAGTTATTGTTATTTAAAAAATGGAATAAATATATTCTATATGATTGGATTTTTAAATTTTATATTTTAACACAATTCAAATATTTTTGAGAACTTAAATTTCTAAAACTAGAAAAAAACATACGGGAAATTAAAGGAATTGACTGTACGATACTCTTACATGATGTTTAATAGAAGGGAGTTTTGTACTTATGGGGTTACTTGAAAAGCAATTAGAAAGGCAAGTTACCTTACTTTATTTGTTAAATACTAGGTCTTCCAATCTTAACAAACTAGCAAGGAAGCTGACAATTACCGATAAAACACTAATTGCTGATATTGAACACTTCAATGATTCCTACTTTCCTGTTCATATTGAGGTAAATAATCACAAAGAAGTGAGTTTGACGATACCGAACAATGTCAATTTAGATGATATTTTTGTAAAAATACTGAATAATTCAATTAATGTCAAAATACTAAAATACATAGTCATATACGAACCAACACTAACTGAAATTTCTCAATCTTTATTTTTGAGTAAAACAAGTATTCGCAGGATTGTGTCAAAAATAAATAATTATTTTTTTACAGAGACCATAAATATTCAGATCGATTTACAAGCAAAATTAATGGTAGTTGGCAATGAAACGGAAATTAGACGTTTATTTGCATGCATGTTTAAAGAGATGTATCGAATACAAGAGTTTGCTTATTTTGATTCTATCTATCAATTAATACGTAGGTGTCTCAAAGCACAAAATAAAACGGCTAGTGCTCCTAAAATTATTTATTCGGTGTATTACATTTTTCTTTCGATCATTCGTATAGGTCACAAGCACTTTGTACCGGAAGATGAGTTGGAGAATAAAGAAATGGTTGTCACTGAGCTTTTAACAGTAATTCAAAAAGATACGGTCTTTACAACGTTGATGAGTCAAAAATATAAGTTTAATGTAACTAGAAATAATGTAGCAAATGTCTTAAGTTCCTATTTCGGCTTGCTCTTTACAACAGATACTAATCGCCAGACAATCATGCCTAAGAAAATTGAAACTTTTCTTACTCATTTTTATTATTTACTTAATATTGAAGGATCGGTCAGTAAAAGGACAATCGACTACTTATCTGACTTTATCAATTTTTATAAAGAATTAATGATCTTTAAAGTCAGTTATGCGGATATATTTTATCAAAAAGTGATGCAAAACAATCCTAAGATTTGGCAAGCGTATCATCATTCGCTAGAAGTTGCAGAACTGAGCTTTATTGAAAAAAGTGAATTATTACATAAAGACTTATTTTTGGAATTACTTATTTCTTCCAATCAATTAGTACATATGATCGAACCACAAGTGAAAGAAAAGTCAATTTTGGTTTTAAGTACACAGGAAATTGGTGTCGCTTTACTTTATAAAAATATTATTTTAAACAAGTATCCTTTTTTTAAGCAGATTGATATTTATGAACAAGATATCTTTTCAATTGATTACCAGGTATTGAATCAATATGACTTGATACTAACAGATCTCTCCCTGAATTTTGAACGAATCAATGCGGATATTTTAAAAATTTCAAAAGTGCCAACGCCAATTTTTTGGTCGAATTTTGAGGCGTGTTTATATTCTTCCTAAGGACAACTTTTACGAGTGCCATCTTTTTTTATTTTTTGGAAAAAATAGGATGGAGCTAGCTAGAAAGTCAGGTATGATTAAAATAAACAAAAAAATAAAAAAATTTCAAGGAGGAAAAAGTGATGAGTTCTGAAGATTGCAATACGTTATTTTGTGTAGGTATTCTATTTTATGGTCTTTGGATTACAGTTAAGGAAATAGTTAAATTTGCTTGGGAAGTAGCGAAGTGGACTGGAGCTAAGCTTTGGAAAGTAGCAAAATGGACTGGGGTTAAACTTCGAGAAGGATATAAAGTTCTTAAGAACAAATGGGATGAACGGCAAGCAAGAAAGGCATTGGCCAAAGAAAAACAAGACCTAAGCCAAGAAACAGATAAGGTCCCATTACTTAAAGATGAACAAGTTCCAGAATTACAACCAATTGATAAACAAGTTCCAAAATTACAACCAATTTGGGTAGTAGCGCAACAACAAAATCCTGAGAGAGTACCAGTACCAATTAAACAAGTAGATGACAAAAAGAGTATGAAAGATGTCACTACGGGAGCAGTAAGAACCAGTATAAATACTAAAAATAGTCTAACAAGTGGTTTCCAAATAAACAACGGTCATAGTGCAATTGCACATCAGCTTTAATCAAATTGCGCTATTACGCAATTAGTATAGATCTAGTAGAATGATCCAAGAAGGATGGAGGAGGAATGAACTACTTGGTAAGAAAGAATATATTGGAGAACGAAACCGGTGAATGGCAAAATAAATCTAATTTAAAGTCAGAGTTTATCAAAGAAGCATCGTCGTTTTCTGTCAAAAAAGAAAATGTCTTTACTCTTTGTGAAAAGCCAATCCAAGAGAATAATGGAGAAAAGACTGCACTTTTAAAAGTGCAAGATATGTTAGATGACTTTAAATTTGAAGTACTTCGACGGATGGCTGGGGATCGTAAAGTGTTTGAATTACAAAGTGAAAAAACTGAGTATGAAGCAAGAATCGAACACGCCGAGGGAAAAATCAGTGGGGAGCAACTTCAACAAAAAATTAATGTATTAGAAAAGGAACAAGAAACGAAGATCGTAAAGCATGAAAGGGATAAGGCCACAATAGAAAAATTAGAAACAAAGGACGTTTTTTTATCTAATAATAGTCATGAAAGTAATGATTATCTTGGAGCCATCGCAATAGATGAAAAAAAGAAGTACTTTGAGAATAAAGATCTGGCCGAAATATTAGCTAGTCAGATCAGTCAATCGAAACAAGAACTTACTGGGCTTAAGCATCACAAACGAAACGAAGTAGCAGATTGTAACAATAAATTAAATGAATTAAATAATGTTAGTCAGAAAAATCAAAAAATGATTCAAGAGATGTTAAATAAGTCAAATACGCCCAATACGCTAGATCCGCCAAATGCGCCAGATAAGGTAAGAGACCAAACAATAACAGACGCTAAGATTGTTGATAAAATTAAGAAGCTTGTTAAAGAATTCATGAGAACTGAGAATTTTGAAATAATAAAAACGGATACTTTGGAAGAGATGTATGCAAAAGCTACTGCAGTTGATATTACGAGGGAGGAAGTAGAAAACAGAAAAGACAAGGCGAAAAAAGTTCTCGTAGAGACAGCCACTATAAGGAGGAAAAAAAGACAGGATAGGGGGAGTGTATTAGAACAAAATCAAGACCAAATGAATGTATCAGAAAGGGTTGCAGCGTTTGAAAAGAATGGAGAGTCAAAACCCGACCAAACAGTATCAGTAAAAACACCTAATAAAAATGGAAGTAATCTACCAAACGGAAGCAAGCATCAAACGAATAATTCTTTCAATCGATCAGAAGTCGATTTGCGAGATCAAGTAAAACCTGAACCTATCAATCGCCTAAGTAATAGTAATCTATCAAAAGAGAACGAGCATCAAACGAATCATTCTCTCGATGAACCAGAAGTCGGTTTGCGAAAGCAAGCTAAGCCTGAAATTCAAGCTACTAATAGTCTCCCAAATGGTGCATCAGAAAAGGATTCGGCAAATGCTAGACCTTACAGTGGCAATGTGCGAGGGCTAATCGATAAATTTAATAGCGAAAAAAAAGACTCTCACGAGCTTCAGAAAGGTCCTAGAATAACATTCGCTCAAGGACATAGCCAACAAGAAGTGTCTAACCCAAACGGAAATAAGCAGCAAACGAATAATTCTTTTAATCGATCAGAAGACGATTTACGAGAACAAGTAAAACCTGAACCTATCAATCACCTAAGTAATAGTAATCTATCAAAAGAGAACGAGCAGCAAACGAATCATTCTCTCGATGAATCAGAAGTCGGTGTGCGAAAGCAAGCTAAGCCTGAAATTCAAGCTACTAATAGTCTCCCAAATGGTGCATCAGAAAAGGATTCGGCAAATAATAGACCTGTCAGTGGCGATGTGCAAAGTATAATCAATCAATTTAATAGCAACAAAGAAACCTCTCCCGAGCTCCAGAAAGGTCCTAGAATAACATTCGCTCAAGGACATAGCCAACAAGAAGTGTCTAACCCAAACGGAAATAAGCAGCAAACGAATAATTCTTTCAATCGATCAGAAGACGTTTTACGAGAACAAGCAAAACCTGAACCTGAATCTATCAATCGCCTAAGTAATAGTAATCTATCAAAAGAGAACGAGCAGCAAACGAATCATTCTCTCGATGAATCAGAAGTCGTTTTGCGAGATCAAGCAAAACCTGAACCTAAATCTAAATCTATCAATCGCCTAAGTAATGTATCAGAAATAGTTTCGACGTTTGAAAAGAATGGAGAGTCAAAACCCGACCAAACAGTATCAGTAAAAACACCTAATAAAAATGGAAGTAATCTACCACAAGGAAACAAGCAGCAAACGAATAATTCTTTCAATCGATCAGAAGACGATTTGCGAAAGCAAGCTAAGCCTGAAATTCAAGCTACTAATAGTCTCGCAAATAGTGTATCAGAAAAGGATTCGGCAAATGCTAGACCTGGCCCTGGCCATGTGAAAAATCTAATCCATAAATTTAATAATATAGAAGAAAAAGACTCCCTCGTGCTCCAGAAAGGTCCTAAAGCAAATTTTATTCATGGACTTAGCCAACAAGAGGAGCGTAGACCAAATAGAATAGCAAGATCTAGATCAATTAGTCACACATTACATGAAGTACATAGAGAACAAACAGATAAAGGTCGCCGAAACAGTGCACCAGAACTCACTATGCCATCTGAATCTCCATTACGTTCAGAAGCTATGCCATCTGAATCTCCATTACGTTCAGAAGATCGAGAAACATCTTCACCCATGTATGATGACAGTCTTCATGAACGGCATTTAAAATTATCAGATTTTGAGTTAGATCCAGAGAAAAAACCATTTGATGATACACAATTTGACAAATTTCAAAGGTTTGAAAATGATATTCCATTGCGTTACATTGGAAAGTTACGGAATTTAACCAATTCAGAACGTATACTATCATCATTATCTACAACTCAAGATTTAAAGAATCATGACAAGTTAGTTCGTAGAAATTCGGCTCCCGGAGTAATGACGGAACAGGCTATACCAAGTCACAGTTTTGACCAATTTGACCGAATTCTTATACCAAGAGTTAAATTGCGTTATGTTAATGGTAAAGTTAGTTTATCAAAGGAAATTACAAATCAAACTGCTGAACTCAATAAATTTCCAGAATTAAGCAGTTTTACAAACCAAGTTTTAACACCAGGAGATTCCTTAGACCAACCGTCTACACCCAATAGCGATTCAGAAATAAATAATTTTACAAATCAAGTTCCACTACCAAAGGATTCTTCAGATTTACGTTCAGTATCAGAAGGTGACATGAACCAAACTTCTATGCCGGAAAACGTCAACAGTACATTAGATGAAACAGATAGTGTGAAAAAATCAGTTTCGGTTGAGGATCTAAAGTTAGCATACGTAGAAAGATTACGATCTCAGGTCGCGTTTGTCGAACAAAAGATAAAGCACGATGAAGAATTAAAAAAATATGGACCGTACAATAATTTTTTCCTTGATCAATCGAAGAAGTCTAAAGCAGCAAGATCTAAGATAGAAATCGATCTTACTAAAAATAAAACACTATGTGAAGGTTTAAAGACAATTCTTGGCGATGAAAAAAAATTAGCTGAATTTTTAGAAGAGATACAGCCAAAGGATCCTCAGGTGCTAGCTAAGGAACTTGAAAATGTTAAGCAAGATACGGCAGAATTGATAGGAAAAGCCGAAGAGTTAAAAGAAATTACTTATAAAGATCTTAAAAAGAAATGGTATCAGGTGCTGACCCGCCCTTCATTTTATTTGTTTTTAGCAAGACAAGTACTGTGGGTTGCACCGATGGCGTTTTTTAGTGCGATGGCTGGCGCTCTTCCGCTAATGCCTACTGGCACACAATTATTACATGGATCCGCTGTAGTCAACTGGTTAAGAGGCGTGATTATTGGTAGTTATGTCGGTCAACGTTTAGTAAATGCCGTACCTAAAATCATTCCACGTACTTCCAAGAGAGTCCAGCGATTTGCTAAGGAAAGATTTCCTAAGACAGTGGCAGCGCTAGAAAAAGGTTCAAAAACAATTGCTAGACCATTTAAATCCATCGGAAAATCTGTGCGCTCGACAGCTAGAACAATTGGTCGACCTTTAAAACCAGTCGGTAAAGTAGTGGCTAGACCATATAAATTTGGTAAGGAAAAATTAAGTAACCTTAACGCTAAAACCTTTGTTCCAATCGGAAAGAAAATAAAAGAAACATTCGATATTGCCCATTCTGAAAAACGTTCATCAGAAGAAAACCAAAATCTGAAAAAAGGGTTGGATGCTAACGGACAGCGGTTGCCGTTTGCTACTCGAGTAAAAAATGCGGCATTGATGACGACAACCAATTTCGCCAAACGTTTATGGAGAAATAAAGTGAAAACGTTAATTGGAGTCGCCCTATTTGTTGGGTTAGCTACTTTCGGCTTACCTTTACTGTTAACCGCAGCTCTTCCTGCGATTTCTGGTACACTTATTGCTTCAGTAGCAGCTATAGCAGTTCCTGCCCTTTTTACGTTGCTAGGTGTGTGGGTTGCTGATAAATACTTATTGAAACCCCTGCAAAATCGATTAGCTAATCGAGAAAATGCGAAGCGTGAACAGTTATTTACCGAACGCTCAGCTAAAGTGCAAGAACTAGGACAGCACCACTCTCTTACCCCTGACTTTAATACGCGAGTAGCACGAGTGGCTCAGATAGACAATGAAAAGCAAACAGCTGAAAAACAGAAAACGCAGACGAGCCAAAAAACGAAAGAACAAGAAACAGCTCGGACGAGTATATCTTCCATTTCTACTTTGAATAAACAGACAGAAACTGACAAAGTAAGATTAAGGGATTCTGTTAGTAGAGTGCTGAATAATCCAACTAATGAAAAACAATCTAGTGGACGAGCATCAGTGAGCAGTAAAAATGATCACCAGCGCTCGGAGGGCTACGGACGTTAGTGATAATATCACATAAACGCTATATTCAAATTAAGTAACGAAAGGGATGAACAACCACTTGAAAAAGTCTCAATATGTTTTATGGGTAGTCCACGTAGTTGTGGTGAGTACATTAATGTATATAGGGAATCGTACATTTTTTTTATTTACGATTGATCAAAATACAACCGTAACATTTGTGGAAAAAATAGCTAGATCTTTTCTTCACGCAGTTGATGAAATAGCTAGTTTTTCCTTCCAATTCTCATTTAACGTAAAGTCATTACTGGGAGGGCTCGCTTTTGTTCTTTCTTATGGATTACTAGTATTATACAAAACGTTTGATGAAAAAAAAGTACGCCCAAATGAAGAATATGGAAGTGCAAAATGGGGGGAATTTCGAGATATCAAACCATTTTTGGCGAAGAAAAAGAGTTTTAATATCATATTGACTAAAACAGAGAGTTTATCCCTGTCAGGACGAATGAAAATTACTGGTAAAGATAATTTTAACCGTAACAAAAATGTCGTTGTGGTTGGAGGAGCCGGTAGTGGTAAGACGCGATTTTATGTAAAACCGAATCTGATGCAAATGCATTCTTCCTATGTAGTCAGTGATTCCAAAGGATTGTTATTGATGGAAACAGGAAAAATGTTTGAGGAAGCGGGTTACAATATCAAAGTCTTTGATTTGATCAATCGGCGTGACACCCATCACTACAATCCATTTAAATACATAAGAACGGAAGACGATATTCTAAAAATCGTAAATAATTTGATTAAAAACACTTCAAATCCTGATAAAAAAGGTGGCGATGATTTCTGGGAAAAGGCAGAGACTGCTTTATTAATGGCAATTTTTAGCTATTTGATCCAAGAAGTCGTTGAAGAAGATCGCACATTAGGAAATGTGATTGAATTGGTACGTCTAGCAGATATTGACGAAAATGTTCCTGGATTCGTCAGTCCTTTAGACGTGCTGTTCAATGAGTTAGAAGAGAAAGATCCAACAAACTTCGCGGTTGCGCAATATAAAATTTTCAAACTATCAGGAGATAAGACGACCAAGAGTATTTTAGTTAGTTTAGGGGTAAGATTGTCTCCGTTTGATATTCCTAGTATCAAAGACTTGGTCTCTAAAGATACATTAGAATTGGACACCATTGGGGATCGGAAAACGATTTTGTACATCTTACTGCCAGATACAGATACCAGTTTTAACTTCTTAGCCAGTATGATGTACCAACAGCTCTTTGATATGCTGGTCTACAAAGCAGATAATATTTATAAAGGACGCTTACCATGTCATGTTCGCTGTATTCTAGATGAATTTGCCAATATTGGTCAAATTCCGGATTTTGAGAAAGTTATTTCGGTTATTCGAAGTCGAGAAATCTCAACAAATGTGATCTTACAAAATATTAGTCAGTTAAAAACGTTGTATAAAGACACTTGGGAAACCATCATCGGTACGAGTGACGTCTTTTTATATTTAGGTGGGATGGAACAAAGTACGCATGAATATATTTCTAAACTTTTAGGTAAAGAAACGATCGAACAAAGAAATATCAGTGTCACTAAAGGCTCAAATGGATCATTCAATGAAAGTTTCCAAAAGTTGGGGCGTAATTTGATGGACCCCGATGAAGTAGCCAGTTTGAAAGGGCAACAATGTATTTTAAAAATACGTGGAGCAAATCCTTTCCTGTCTGAAAAATATGACATTGTTAAACATAAAAACTATAAAAAATTAGGGGATGTGACAGACTCATATATGTATGAACGTAATCTCTCTACACCGTCCACTACGTAACATACATATGTAATTATTAGGAATTTAATCCTTGTCAATGATGCTGAGTGAAACTAGTAGAAGATGATATAAGGACTGTCTGGCACTCGGAAATCATGGTGAATCCAAAAGTGGCTTCTTGTTATTTTGAGCATTTTTGATTTTTCGACTTATTTTCAGGAATCAATTCTTAAGCGCTGTGCATTTATTTGAAAAAAATGAATAGATGTTCCAAGTTTTGTAGATGAATCAATCTATTGTGTCCAAAATAACGAATTTTAAAATTTTTTAGAGTAACTATTCTTCTCAGCTAGTCTGCTTTTTGATAAGGACCTCTTACATATATTGACTAAATTAGTCAATTATAAAATTTGAGAGAGGGAGTTTCTAAAATTTCTCAACTTAGAAATAACTGGCAAACATCGGTTGAAAAATTACCATATACTAAAAGTAGTAACAAATAATAAATAACTCAAAAAAGGGGAAATGTTTAAATGAAAGATGCAGCTTTATTAGAAAAAGTTTTTAGTTTAGTATCAAACTTCACTTTAGTAGGTGGAGGTCTTTGGCTAATTTGGGGAACGGTCATTTTAGCTGGTGCATTAAAAGATAAAAATGGTCCGCAATTACAGCAAGGAATTTGGCAAATTGTCGGTGGTGGATTGATTTTAGTTGCTGCAGGCTGGTTCGCAACTCAATTTGATTTTTCTTCACTTTTACAATAATACACTGAAAGCAGGATTTAATTTATGACATCAGCGATAATGTGGCTCTTTAATCAAATCATGTTTTATTTGAATGGAGATGATTTAAAATACACTCTGAGTAAGAATCTATCAGGATACATGTATGATGCATATAAATTAGTAGTAGATTTACAGGAACTAGTTGTTATTCCGCTTTCATTGTCTATTTTAGCCATCTTTATTCTTTTGGAATTTCAAAAAATTTCACTTAAGGTTGAGGGAGCTGGAGGAGCACCAATGCTTGGGTTTGAAATGATCATCAAATCATTTATTAAATTTGCGATTTGTTATGTGGTTATTTTAAAAATCCAAGTTTTGTTAGACGGAATCATAGTGATTACTTCTAATTTGACGTATAAAATTTTACAAGTAGGTGACGAAAAAACTGTAGCGAATGTAGCAGCAAGAGTAGAACAGGCGGTAAACGATCTAGATTTCTGGTCACAAATCGCTGTGCTATTAATTATGTTCATTCTATTTTTAGTGTCACTTGTTGTACGGACGTTGATTCAGGTAACGATTTATTTACGATTTATGGAGCTTTATATTTTTAGCGCGATGGCACCAATTCCGATGGGGGCTCTACCAAGCCAAGAATTTTCTGCTATGACCAAAGGCTTCTTTAAAAATTTTGCCGCCACGGGGTTGCAGTCAACCTTTATCGCCCTGGTTTTAGTTACATATCCAATGCTATTCATGAGAATAATGGAAGACGTTGGCACCCATATGTTTGGGATTATTTTAGGATTAACGATCTATATGATTGGAATCTTACTAGCTATCAATAAAACTAAAGGATGGGCCAAAACACTAATATCTGCATCATAAGGAGGGGAGATATGGCAATAGAAGTAAAAGTTCCAAAAGATATCAAAGAATACAAAGAAAAAGTAATAGCAGGAATGAATCTAAAACAATTATTGTGTCTTTGTATTGCTGGCGGGGTAAATGTCGCGATCGCACTGATATTCATTGCATGGTTAAAAATGCCAATCGAAATCATCAGTTGGTTGATGATCATTGCCTCTATTCCAATCGTATCTTTTGGATGGTTCAAACGAAATGGCTTATCATTTGAAGTTTATGTTAAGCAATTTTTTAAATACCATATTTCGACAGGAACTAGAAAAAAGAAACGAAAAAAGAATGATGGTCAGCAAGACATGTCAGAAAGTAAAGAATTAGGCGGACAAGAACGATGATGAAATTAAAGTCAAAAATTAAGAATAATCATAAAAATTTAAAGAAGACTTCTAAAAATATAAAGAAACAACAGAAAAAAAATCCACAAGATGTGGATTTTTTGCGCGATACTTTTTACTTTAAAACAATTTTTCCCAGCGGTGTTTGTCAACTGGATGATAATACGTACTCCATCACAGTCGAATTAGAAGATATCAACTATCAGCTTTCATCAGAAGAGAATCAGATTGAGATTTTCTCGCAATATTGTGATTTCCTTAATTCTTTAAGTAGTAAAACCCAGCTACAGTTAACTGTCTACAAAAAGAAACGACCGTTGAGTGAATTGCAATCAATTCTCTACTACCAAGAAAAGAATGATTTTTTAGACCCTTATCGCGTAGAAATGAATGATGTTATTTCCAGAAAACTGGATGAAGAAAAAAATGGCTATAAGAAACGGATTTTGTTTACCTTCATCCAGCAACATCAAACAGAAAAACTTGCTCATAAAGAGCTGGAAATGGTTGTAGATCGCTTTGCAATGTTTGCGAGTCGATTAGGTAGTGGGATCAACCGTCTTGAGAAAAAACAGATGTTGACAATTTTGTCTGATATCTTATTAACAAAAAGCGATAAGGAAGAACCAGAGATTGAGGATATCCTACCAGAAGTGATTGAACTGAAACAAAACAAAAATTACTTGAAAATGGATGATCATTATGCCAAAACTGTCTATTTGCAAGAATATCCATCGGAACTAGCAGATACCTTTATTTTTGAACTGTTAGAAATCCCTCAAGAGTTGGTGATTACATTACATATCAAGCCACTTGAGCAAGATGAAGCATTTGACTTAGTGAAGACCAAATTAGCTTTTATGGAACAACAAAAAGTGGATGAACAGAAAAAAGCCCTACAAAACGGCTACGATTTTGAAATGCTTTCCTATGATTTGACTTATTCGCTAACAGAAGCGAAAAATTTAGTTGATGATTTACAGAACAAGGGTCAAAAGCTTTATTCGATGACTGGAAGTATCCATTTCCATGCCCCAACAGTTGAAAAATTAACAGAAGTACATGACGAGGTATCTTCTATTGGTCGACAATTTGGATTTAAGATCATCGAGTTAGAATTTATGCAAGAGGCTGGGCTGAACGCAACCTTACCTTTAGGAAATAATATATTACCATTGGATCGAACACTAACGACTGCCAGCACTGCGATATTTGTGCCGTTTACTATTTCAGATCTAATTCAAGAAAATGGGAAATATTATGGTGTAAATGCTATTTCAAAGAATATTTTATCTCTTGACCGGAAATTATTAAAAGCACCCAATGGATTTGTTCTAGGAACTCCTGGTTCTGGTAAAAGTTTCTCGGTGAAGCGTGAGATCGTAAATGTACTATTGCGTGATGCCGAAGATGAGGTCATCATTATTGATCCTGAACGTGAGTATTCCGTTATCGGTAAAAATTTTAATGGTGAGATTATCAAGATCGCTAGTGATTCCGCTACCACGATCAATCCAATGGATATCAACGAAAACTATGGAGATGACAGTGACCCGGTTGTTTTAAAGTCGGAGTTTTTGATTTCATTGTTCGACTTGATCATTGGCGGCGCATTGGGGCTAACCTCTACCCAGAAAACGTTGATCGACCGTGTATGTCGTCGAACGTATGAAACGGTTAGCGATCGGATGCCAACTTTTGTAGATTTCTACCACATCTTACAAGAGCAAGAGGAAGAAGAAGCGCACCAATTGAGGACGGACTTGGAAATTTATATCGAAGGAAGTTTGTCAGTATTCTCCTCTGAAACAAATGTCGATATTACCAAACGGCTCGTTGTCTATGATATCAAAGATTTAGGGAAACAGCTCAAAACAATGGGGATGTTGATCGTGTTGGACCAAGTCTGGAATCGGATCACCACCAACCGGGAAAGAGGCGTTCGGACCTGGTTGTATATCGACGAAATGCAATTACTGTTTACAAATGAGTATTCTGAAAATTATTTCTTTGAATTATGGAGTCGTGCCAGAAAGTGGGGGGCAATTCCAACTGGGATTACACAGAATGTGGAGACACTTTTACTTTCGGACCTTGCGCGGCGGATGCTTTCAAATAGTGATTTCGTCATGATGCTCAATCAAGCAAAATCTGACCGTTCACAATTAGTCCGGTTATTTGATATCTCAGAAGAACAAGAAAAATTTGTTGTGAATTCACCAGAAGGTTATGGACTGATGGTATTTGGCGATACAACTTTACCTTTTTATGATCATTTTCCGAAAGATACGCAGTTGTATAAGATGATGTCAACCAAACCTGGTGAAGACTAAAACGAAAATGGAATCAGAAAGGATACGTCACAGTGCCCGATTTGAATGAACCCAATAACGAACAGCAGGAATCACAAAATAGTATTATCAGCACAGGATTAGAAAAAACCAAAGGTCTCATCAAAGACCAAAAAAAAAGTTCAGAACTAACAAAAGCGATTCTTAAAAACAATCAGACAATTAAAGTAACGATAATTGTCCATAGAAATGATAAACTACCAATCATTAAAAAAAAATCTCGTTTAAAAAGAGTTATTAAACAAGGGAAACAAAAGATTAAACTGACTAAGAAACAAATTTCAAAAATAAAACGAGACGTTGAAGAATTTGGAAATAAAACCGTCGTATTAGCTAAAAATAGGTTCCGTAAAGTTTTAGGCATAAAACGCAAAAATGATCAAAAAAAAGTGCGACAGGAATTACGTGCTGATTCAAAAAGTCAGAATAATATCCAGGGAACAAAACAGTCGACAGATCAACCAAAAGTGAATGTGCAAAAGAAACAGCTAAAAAAAGAACAGTTAAAAAAAGTAGCAGAAGAAACAAAAAAAGGCAATTTGGTTGCTCGTTCTTCTAAGGATAGTACCCCTTACAGCTACATTGCTTACAAAGATCAAAAAGGATTTGCACCTCAAGATTCAGTGAAATCCACCAAAAAAAAATGGTACAATATTTTTGGTAAGGGTAAAAACACGGAAGTTGTCTATGTAAATCCTACAAAAGGCGTTGGTAAAAAGGGTGGTTTCTTCAAGAATTTTCTAGGTAAAGCAAAATCAGCGCCAAAATTTTTAGATATGGCTCAAAAGCTGTCACCAAAAGGGCAAGCAAAAGAAGCGGCTATGAAAATGCTTGGTGGGCGAGATGAAAAGGGAGATTTAACGATTATCGGGATCCTCATTACGCTGATTTTTTTAGTGATTACAATCAAGGCGCTATTGATCATCGCGATAGTTATCGTTATACTGGCGATCATTCTCGTGGTAATCTCGGTCGTTTTAGCGATTTGGACTTTTATTGTCGCCTTGTTCACATTGAAAACAGAAGATATGGCGATCGCTGAAGCATTTGAGTATATTTCCTATTTGGATGCCTCTAAAAATAGAGATGTTTATAATCGTTACAATCAATTAGTTGAAGAACATGATGAAGTTTATTTTGAAGTGAATGGAATGGTTGCCGATCCGGAACAATTTTCGTTTGCTTCAAATGGGGATAACTATATCTATTACTTAAATGCCAAATATGAAAATTATAATATTAAAAATAGTGCGCTTCCTAATTATCTGAAACGACTAAAAGACCAAACATCCATGAGTCCTCCATTATATATGTCTTTTTATGCCCAGTTTAAAGATAAGTATTCACCAATGGAGGAAGAGCCAGTTAAGATTGCAAAAGTAGAAGATGAACTTCGCGCAATCCATGATGGCACTTTTACATACAAAGTCGAATTTGAAGAAGATAAAGATACAGAAGAAAAAGTTAAAGACAAAGAAGAAGAAGACAAAGAAGAAAAAGACAAAGACAGCGTCACGCTGAATGTCAAAGTACAAACGATTGCTGAATTTCTTGATTTAGATCCTCAAATCGAACTCTATTCAAACAATAAAGTGATAGGAACGATCTCAGCATTCTCACAAGATGAAATCGATAAATATTATCCTGTGTTAGAAATCGATCGTTTTCAGGATAAGATTTTTATGGATAATCCTTTAGGGAAAGTTTCGTATGCTTCTGTTATTGGTAATTATGGTTATCGCGGTCGGGACGATGCCAATATGAATGATGAAATAATCATTGATGCGAAACCACAAACGCCTGTCTATGCCACATCAAACGAGAAGGTAACAGAGATCAGTACACGTACGGCTCGAGATCTAAATGGGAAAAAGCAAACGACAACAAGTATCAAAACGGAAACAGGGAAATACCAAGCTTATTATATTAATGTGACGCCGATCATACGTGAAGGAGCTTCTTTAGAAAGCGGAGATTTGATTGGTTACACAAGTGACAAATTTGACGGTAATTTATTGATGATCATGAAAGAAAAACGAATCTTCCTCTACCGCAATCCAGAAATCAATCCGACAATTTTTATTGAAAATTTGGTTTATGGAAATCGTACGAAATTAAGTCAGTATGATCGAGAACAATCGCAAGGTGAGCTTATTTATCCACCTGAAAAAGTGGTTCAATGGCGAGAAAAAGTAGTAACAGAAGCAAAAAAACAGAACATTGAATCATTTACCAATGTCATACTATCCATAATCTGGGTAGAAAGTGGTGGGGATGGTGAAACCGTTCCGGATATTATGGGAATTGCTAAAGCACAAAATTTGAATCAAACGATCAACCCAGAAAAGTCAATTGAATTAGGTGTAGCTTATTTTGCAAATTTAATAAGAAAAGCACAAATGTATCAATTAGGTAACTTAGCAGCGATCCAAGCTTACAATTATGGGGAAGACTATTTGGACGAGTTGATCCGTACAGATAGTAAATATACATTTGAGCATAGCAAAGCTTATGCGCAAGAAAGAAGTAATGGGGAAGTTGTTTCTTATAATAAGGGCGTGGCTTTAGATCTTGGCTATAACTGGCGTTACGCATTTGGTGATATGTTCTATGCACGCTTAATTTCTTACAACCTCTCAAACTCTACTGGCAAGTTGGTAGAGGTGGCAACTAAAGAAATCGGTACGTTAAATGGCAATAAATATTGGGAGTGGGCTGGCTATGAGAGCCGAATGGAATGGTCTGCGATCTTTGTTACTTGGGTAGCAGAACAAGCAGGGTATCTCAGTCAAGGTCGTGTACCTAATACTGTAAGACCGTTAGATATGTTCAATTGGTACAAAAAGAATAATAAATTCAAAGCCACTGATATAGGCTACATCCCGCAACCAGGGGATTTGATTTTCTTTGATTGGAAAGGTAATAAAACGGGGAAAGACCAGGTGGGGATCGTTGAATTTACAGGTGGAAATACGATTCAAGTAATTGAAGGTAATTCAGAAAATATGGTTCGAAGAAGAACCTATACACTCGATCATTCAGCAATCTCTGGATATGGGGTGCCTTAATCTTTCGACTAGCTAGTTAATGATTCATCAGTCAATTCGTGAAAAGTAAAGGTGGTGAGTAATTCCTAAAAATAACGAAAATATTTATTTTTAGGAAAAAATATGATCAAAAATTTTTTAGAAACCAAAACAGGTAGAAATTTTTTAATAGGGGTAACAGTTTTTTTCGTTGTGGTCTTGGGTTTGACAAGCTATTCATTGTTCTCAAACACAGCCAATCGGGAAGAGACGACTAAAAAAGGTCAGACAGAAGAAACAGCGGAAAGTAAGGAACGATTAGGAGAATACAGTGCCACTACTTATAGTGGTAAATGGTACTCCAATCGAAGTGACGAAATGGTACTAGAATTAAAAACCGACGGGACCTATCGTGCTTCTTCTTGGCTAGCAGCTGGTAAATATTACTTAGTCGATAACGGGTATTTAGTGCTAGAAGATAAAGAAGGAACCATGAAAAAACTCAAATTACAATCACGTATGGGAAGTACAATCTTTTATTTAAAAGAAGATAAAGAAGAAATCTACTTCTATCCAAATGAAGAAGTTAAAGTCAAAATGGAAGAAGAAATCACCGAACAAGCAGAAGCAGCCCAACAAGTGATTTCACAAGCTTGGTTAGACGTCTTACAACAAGGCGCATGGGAAAATACGAATACCGATCGAACATTTACATTAGAATTTAAAGACGGTAAGTTAATCCAGAAAAAAATCGAAGAAGACAAAACGGTCAATGAGCTCACTTATGATTATCGTGTTGTCACCGTCAACCCAGATCAAGACGGTGCAGTATTTGTCATCACGAAAATCGACGATAACGGTAGAAAAGAAGAAGTTTCTTTCTCTATTGGAGAAAAAGGCTCGAAATATGCCCTAAGAGGCGACCCTGGTTCATTTAATTGGATTACGATATACGAGAAAGAATACGAAGCGGTATCTCCCACTCAAGATGGGACCACACGTGAAGAAGCAACGAAAAAGAATGTCTGATTCAGATGAAAAATAAGAAGGAGGTGATAAAATATGATGGAACCGGGAACGGAAAGAGAACTAGATTATACCGAAAGACTCTTTAAAAAGATGCCAAGATGGGCTGTTACTGCGACACTTTTTATTGGAAGAACGCTAATACGCGTAGGTCGAGCTGGGAAAAAATTATGGAATAAACGGAAAGAGAATCAACAACGAGCTTTTCTTACTCAACTATGTGAAGGAAAAAACGGTAGTGAAATAGAAAAAATAATAAAAGCAGATCCTAAACTAGCTAAATTAATCGAACCGAAAAAGAGAGGGTTGATTGGGCGAATAATTGATAAAGTGAGAGGTATTACGCCAGAAGCTAGGCAAAATAAATGGAAAGATAAACTACTTCAACAACCACTTCATAAATTTGATAAGAACCTATTAAAACCACTCATGAATGAGAATGAGGTCATTCGCGATAAAGTCCTAAGTGAGAACAGATTCTTGGGTTCGATTGATCCAAATGCAAGAAAAGTTTATCAAGCCACTCTAAAAGATACAACTAATCAGAGAGCTTTCGTTACGCAACTATGTGCAGGGAATCCAGCGGTAGTAGAGGCACTAAAAAACCAAAACTCTCCATTACTTAAATTAAACGGTCCGAAAAAAAGAGGCTGGGTTGGGCGAATGATTGATAAAGCGAGAGGTATTACGCCAGAAGCTAGGCAAAGAGAATTGCTCCAACGACCACTAAAAACATTTAATAAGTTAGCATTAGAAGACCTCATAACTAGAGATACTACTAAGGTAATTGAAGATCGAGTCAATAGTCATATCAAATTCAAGAGTTCGATTGATCCAGTTGCAAGAGTAGATTATAAAAATCATTTAATAGATGCAAAGATACAGGCTCAAAATGCTAAAAAGGGAGTGAGCGCACTTGACGTCGGTAATACCATGTCTCGTAAAGGAGAACTAAGTAAGCTTACTGATCTTACGAAACATGCAATACCACAGGCTAAAATACTAACTGCACAAAACCAACGAATAAACGGCGGCAATACACTAACGAAAGGTTTACAGGGACAGCTTTTGCAAGCACCTGTAAGGTAAAAGATTAGCATTCTAAGATAACTTAAAATTAACCCATGAAGTCACAGCTTTTCATTGACTTCATGGGTCTTATTTTTATTTGAAAAATCAATGGATCTCTAAACATAAGACAACAGAATACTGCAAAGTAAGCCCAATGCATAACTACTGTTGAACAAGATCATATTTTTGATGGCATAGCTAAAACTGATGGGGTGAGGCAAGGATTGTTTGAATTGTTGCAAGTTACGATAGATCGTTGGTAATGTGAGAAAAGTCAACAAGATTGGCCACTGGTAGACATGGCTCAATAGTCCAATCAAGACAACTAGATAACAAGCATACATCAATAACTGGAACAACAATTGTCCAATGGGACGCCCAATATAAAAAACTAAAGTATAGCGATGATTTTCGATATCTCTTTCTAAGTCCCGTAGGTTATTAGCTAACATGATATTGGCAATCGTAAAAACCAAGGGGAGTGAAGCTAGGATGATCGTCAGGATACTCCAAATGTTTCCTTCTAAACGGAAGGTTCCTGTCTGAAAAGAAAGAATCAGATCAAATACTTTCGTACTGTAAGTATTGATGTAAATGACCATGGCAAAAATTCCCAACCCCATTGTTACACCGCTGAAAATTTCCCCTAAAGGCATTCGTGATAAGGGAATGGGCCCAAAGGTATAAAAAATGCCAATGAAGCAACAAGTAGCGCCCATCAATAATAATAAAATCCCAGTTCTAGCGGTTAGGATTACACCAATCAGTAAGACAAAGAAAATCATTCCTAGGATCATTTTTTGGATCAGTTTTGGTGAGATGCCAGTTCGTCCAATTACGTTTTCTTGGTATTTATAAGTTTTCGAATGGGCTTTTTGGTAGTCCATATAGTTGTTGATTGCTGTTGTTGCTAAATCAAAAACCAACATACCAATAAAAAACAACCCTGTATTAAGCCAATGTATTTCATGAAAAAAAGCGATAGAGAATAAAACCCCTATCGCAAAAGGAAATACACTAGCCACCTTTGTTCGTAGTTCTACTACTTCTAAAAAGATCTTTAGTGTCATAGTTCATACTCCTTATTTCAATTCAGAACGATCGCCCATCGTATATTTAGAATCTTTGTCCAAAACGAAAGTATCTTTGATCGGATCGGTCACGTATACTTTGTTTTCTTTGGTAACAAAAATGGCTTCCGTTCCATCATTCAGTTCACTTTCGACGTATTCCAATCCTTTTTTCACACCCATTGAGAAGACAGCTGTCGACAAGCCATCACCATCAATTGATTTATCTGTGATGATTGTAACACTAGCAATATCATTATCAAAAGGATAACCAGTATCTGGATCAAATAGATGATGATATTTTTTACCATCTACTTCTAAATAACGCTCATAGATGCCAGAAGTCACTAATGTTTTGTTCCGTTCTTTGATCGTCCCTAAAACAGAACCACGTGCTAGATTCGGATCTTGGATACCAACTGTCCAGTCTTGATCTTCACCACGTGGGCTATGACCTAAAACATAGACATTTCCACCTAAGTCAACGATAGCAGTCGTTACACCTTGCTGTTTTAACACTTTGACAACTTCATCTGTGATATAGCCTTTAGCAATGGCTCCAAGATCGATGATCATGCCTTTTTCTTTCAGATAAACAGTTTTGTCTTTATCGTTCAGCTCAATTTTATGGTAATCAACCAGCTTTAATGCTTGATCGATTTCTTCTTGGGCCGGTTTTCTCGCATCGTCAAACCCAATACGCCATAATTGAGTAATAGCACCGATTGCCATGTCAAAACCACCTTGTGAATCTTGACTATATTCATAAGCACGTTTTAGTAACGTGTAGATATCATCAGAAACCTTTACTGGCTTGATACCCGCTTGTTGGTTCACTGCGTCGATTTCGGAACCCTCCTGATTGATCGTGATTTTATCACCTAGTTCTTTGACCCGAGCAAAGGCAGGTTTTAATGCTGCTTCTTTGCCTTCATCATAGATTCGAATCCGAACATAAGTCCCTAATAAGAACTGTTCATCAGAATAAGGTTCTTGTAAAATTTTGGTGGTCGTTTTGCTCTCAGAGCTCGTTTGTTTCGTCGCTGTGCTGCAAGCTGCTAACGTGAACAAACTTAAAAAGGCTACGAAAGAGAGTAATCGTTTCTTTAACATGTGTTTCCTCATTTCATTAGTGGAAGGGACGGTTGCTGAGAAATCAAAAAGTGTACTTTGAGAAATAAGCCGAAACATCACAAAAATTTTTCAAAGAAAAATTTTGGACATCTCGGCTTGGATCTCAAAGAAACAACTTGTGCAATCGTCTCTTCCACGGATAATTATAGAAAATTTATTTTGTTACGATATTGTCAACTTGAATTGTTTGAGTGTCGCCTTTTTCAGCAGCATTCACTAATTGTTGTGCATACATTACAAATGAATGTGAGCTGTGAGTCGCACCAGTGACAACTTCAACATCTGCAGGTGAACCATCTTCTTCGCCCATCGCTTTGACAAGTTCATCATTCAATTCAGGAATGTATGTCTCTGGAGAAGTACCACTTTTTGCTTTCATATTTTTGTTGTAGTCTGCATCGTCTTGTTTTGAGTTGCCGTCTTTGTCGACATAGTCAAATTTAGATTCAGATACTTTACCATCAGCGACTGTCATTTCAAATTGGACACGGTAACCATTAGAATAGTTTTTCTCTTCTAATTTGTATGTGCCATCTTGAAGATCTGCACCGTTATTGATTTCAATTGTATCAGTATTACCAGCTTGAGCAGCTTGGATCAATTGTTGTGCATAGTTTTGGAAGCTTTCTGAAGAATGAGTTGCACCAGTAACAACTTCAACTCCACTTGCGCTTTGTGCTTCGACTAATTGTTCATTCAATTGTGGAATGAATTTTTCTGGGCTAGTACCAGCTTTTGCTTTCATGTTTTTGTTGTATTCTGTATCTTTGGTTTTAGACTCGCCATTTTCGTTGATGTTGTCATATTTAGATTCAGTGATTTTGCCATCTTTGACAACCATTTCGAAGACTGCACGATAACCGTTAGAGTAATTTTTTTCTTCTAATTTATAAGTACCATCTTGTAACTCGCCGCCAGCAACGATTTGTGCTGAGCTTTCAGTTGTTTTTGTTTCTGATGTCTTAGCAGTTGAAGCTTCTGTTGAGCTGTTAGAGCTTCCGTTATCATCCGCACCACAAGCACCTAACATTAAAGCTGAAAAAGCTAATACAGCAAATCCAGTAATAAAACGTTTTTTCTTCATTTTACTCCCACCGTTTCCTTTTTTAGTACACAATATTCTTTGTGATTCATTATACATTCTAATGAAAATCAGCCATAAGTCAACCGTTTTCGTCAAATAACTAGTGTAATCTTTAAACCGTTTTCTTTCTGTAAATTTCGTGAAAAAGAGCTTAACCACAAATTTTTAAAAATAATGAAAATGAGTTAGACAAAAGGGAATAACATCTATATAATGTATAAAGATTGTGTAATAGGTAGCAAACTAATACAAATGTTAATCATTTCAAATAAAGGATTACCAATAAGGAGCGGATGAACAATGACAAAGCAAAATATTGTCGTTGTGGGTGCAGGTTATGCCGGGGTATCAGCAACAAAATACTTGGCAAAAAAACTTAAAAAAGAAGATGTGACAATCACTTTGATTGATCGTCATTCGTACCACACGATGATGACAGAATTACACGAAGTTGCAGGTGGACGGGTTGAACCAGAAGCAATCCAATATGATCTACAGCACTTGTTTGCTCGACAAAAAAATGTTCAATTAGTGACAGATACGGTCACTGGTATCGATAAAGAACAAAAAGTTGTGAAAACAAAATTAGGCACTTACCCATTCGATCAGTTGATCTTGGGAATGGGGGGAGAACCAAATGACTTTGGGACTCCTGGAGTAAAAGAAAACGGCTTTACCTTATGGTCATTTGAAGATTCAGTTAAAATACGTGAACACATTGAACGTACCGTGGCAAAAGCAGCTTTAGAACCTAACGATGCGTTACGTAAAGCAATGCTGACGTTTGTGGTCTGTGGTTCAGGATTCACCGGAATCGAAATGATTGGTGAATTGATTGATTGGAAAAACCGTTTGGCAAAAGACTACAAATTAGACCCAAGTGAAATTACATTGATGGTTGTAGAAGCAATGCCGACGATTTTAAATATGCTGGATCGTAATGATGCAGCCAAAGCAGAGCGCTATTTAAAGAAACATCAAGTAGAACTACTATTGAATGCACCAATCGTGGAAGTAGCGAAAGACCATATCAAGTTAAAAGATGGTCGTCAGATTCCTACCCACACATTGATCTGGACAGCTGGTGTCAAAGGAACTTCTGATGCTGCTGATTTTGGCTTAGAGTCCGCTCGTGGTCAACGTTTGGTAGCGAATGAATATATGCAGGCAAAAGGATATGAAGATAAAAACATCTATATTATCGGAGACTTGGTTTTCTATGAAGAATTTCCTGGAACACCAACGCCACAAATCGTTCAAGCGGCTGAACAAACAGGTCATACAGCAGCAGCCAATATCGTAGCTGCCATCAAAGGCGGCGAAAAGCATAAGTTTAAAGGAAACTATCAAGGTTTCATGGTATCGATCGGTGCCAAATGGGGCGTTGCCAATTTATTTGATAAGATCCATTTAAGTGGTTTCTTAGCAATTGTGATGAAACACATCGTCAATTTGAAATATTTCTTTGATATCCGTTCTGGCTATTATATGTTCCAATACATGATGCACGAATTCTTCCATATCAAAGACGATCGTAATGTGACACGTGGCCATTCTTCCCGTTATGGAAATGTCTTATGGAGTGTGCCTTTACGAGTGTTCTATGGTCTGGTTTGGTTTATCGAAGCCTTCAAAAAAATTGTTGGTGATGGGCAAGTGTTGAAACCAGGTACTTGGTTTGGTGAAGGTTCATGGTTTACAGGTAACAGCGTGTTCCCTTGGACTTGGGAATACAATGTGACCGATGTAGCAAGTGGGGCTTCCGCTGCTGGCGATGCAACAACAGCAGCTACTGGTGCAGCAACCAGTGGTGCAGGAGAAGCTGCGACACAAGCTACTCACTTTGGTCTAAGTTATGCTTATGGTGAACAGCCTATGGCCGTGATTGAAAAATCACCAGACTGGTTCACGAAAATGATGCAAGTAATCATGCCAAATAATGATGTAGCAATGTTTTTCCAAAAATTCATGGTATTCTTTGAAATTGCTTTAGCACTCGCTTTGATTGCTGGTTTATTTACCTGGTTATGTAGTGCAACGACCATTGTTTTAGTGATTACTTTCTGTTTATCTGGAATGTTCTATTGGGTAAACATCTGGTTTATCTTTGTTGCTTTTGCATTGATGAACGGTTCAGGTCGTGCAATTGGTCTTGATCGCTGGGTGATTCCATGGTTACAAAAAACACTAGGCAATTGGTGGTATGGGAGACCTAAATCCCGATATGGATCAAAATAAAAAATTAGCCTAGAGCTTAAACTGAACAATTTGAGAATAATGGCTGATTGAAGAAAGTTCTAGGGAAACCTAGGACTTTCTTTTGTTTCATGCTAAAATTGGAGAACAGTTCAGCAAGAGGAGGCGTGCGAAAAGATGAAAGAATTTATCAAGAAAAGTTTGCTTAAACCTTGGGATATTTTCATTATCGTTCTTTTGATTGCTCTTTCTTTTTTACCCATCATCGTATTTAGTTATCAACAAGACAATGTAGCTCCTGATAAAGAAGCTGTACTACGCGTTGATGGTGATGAAATCAAAACCTTCCCATTAGTAGCTGGGAGTAAAAAATATACGTATACTTATGAAGATCCACATGGTGATTATAATTTAATCGAAGTTGATGGCGACAAGATACGCATAAAGGAAGCAGATTGTGGCGATCAGATTTGTGTGAGACGAGGGTGGGCTTCTAAGAATGGCGAAACGATTGTTTGCTTGCCTCATAAATTAGTGATCGAGGTTCGGTCAACAGATGGGAGTGACAAAGATGGTCTGATCTATTAGGCTATCCACACCATGACAAAATTACAAAAAATGATTTATATATCTTTACTAGTGGCGCAAGGAGTCATCATTGGATTAATTGAGAACATGATCCCATATCCTTTTTCATTTGCTCCTGGAGCAAAGTTAGGACTTGCTAATTTGATTACCATTGTAGCGATTTTTACGATGAAAAAACGGGATAGTTTTTTATTGTTATGGCTTCGCCTATTTTTAACAACTTTGTTAGGTGGGACGATCTCTACCTTTCTTTATAGTATGAGCGGCGCGTTACTCAGCTATGTAGGAATGCTGTTAGTGAAACAGTTAGGTCCTAAGCGAGTCAGTATTATTGGAATCAGTGCAACAGGTGGCTTTATGCATAATGTCGGACAACTAGTGATGGCTTCGTTCATTGCTCAATCATGGACAGTCATGTTATATCTGCCGATTCTATCTTTCTTAGGTATTCTGTCTGGAATTGCGATCGGGATTGCAGCCAATTATTTGTTGCAACATGTACGTACATTACAACTTTTTCAAAGAGACTATGAGAAAGAACAAAAAGAGAAATGGCAACCGCTTTTTTTGAAAAAATAATGGTTATACAAGGAGTTTTTTTATGAAGCTACATCCAATGTGGAGTGAGTATCCAACTTTGAAAAACGAATTAAACGAGACGTTGAAAAAGATGGAAGATGTTGTCCGCTTAAAGAACAAGCCAGTCGAACAAGCAATCAAAGAGACGATTCATGCGGGAGGTAAACTGCTAAGACCTGCCTATCAATTGCTCTTTTCTCAATTTGGTCCAGAACAAGATCGTGAAAAGGCAATTGCGCTAGCTGCTTCGATCGAAATGCTTCATACCGCTACATTGATCCATGATGATATCGTTGATGAGGCAGATGTTCGACGTGGTCAGCCTAATTTACGTGGTCGATTTGGGAATACGGTAGCCGTTTATGCAGGAGACTATTTATTTGTTTGCTGTTTCAAATTACTTTCAAATTATTCTAATTCGCTAAAGAGCTTACAATCTAATTCTCGGAGTATGGAAAAAGTATTAGATGGTGAGCTTGGACAAATGGACGACCGTTACAATTATCATTTAACTGTGCCGGAGTATTTAGAAAACATCTCAGGGAAAACGGCCGAACTCTTTCAATTAAGTTGTTCAGTCGGAGCTTATGAAAGTGGAATGAATGAACGGTTTGCTCGAAAAGCAGGTTCAATCGGTTTAGCTGTCGGGATGGCGTTTCAGATCATTGACGATATCTTGGATTACACGAAAGATGCGGTCGATATCGGTAAACCAGTATTAGAAGATATGCGTCAAGGCGTGTATTCTCTACCATTGATTTACGCATTACAAACAGATAAAAAAGCAGAATTGATTGCATACTTGGATAAAAAAACTGAGTTGACACAAGAGGAAGCAGAAAGTGTTCGTCAGATTGTCAGAGAAGTCAATGGTGTGACAAAAGCCAAAAAATTAGCGGAAGATTACACAAAAAAAGCTTTAAAGGAAATTAGTAAGCTCCCTGATACAGCCTTTGATACACGTGAGATTCTTTTGTCAGTTACTGAGTTGATTTTAGATAGGGAAAATTAAAGAAAAATATCATAAATCAGCCGCTACAATGGCATATTCTATTTCAAGAATCAAGAAGTAAAAAGAGTAGGCATGTGATGGTTGAACTTGAGAACCTTATTGTTGAGGAGTTGCTTCTTGAACGCCGTTTATTCGTTTTTAGATATACCAGAAGAGATTGAGGAAAGTTTTGGCTCAGTCTCTTTTTTATTTTAGAAAAATATTGGATCTATTTCAATCACTTTACTTCTTTTGGCTTTTTTCCAACAATTTGTATTACTTCTTTATTTGGAAGATCGGTCTAAAGTTTATTCTTTAATTTTACCAATTTTTTTTATTTTTAGAAAAAATAGTTGTCAAAGAGTATTGAGAAGAAAGTATGCTAATAATAGATGCCAGTGAAATCAGAGGACTTTGCTGTTGCAGTCTGAAATTTACTTAACTTTAGGCATGTACTTATAAGTGAGACTTTGTATACACAGAAAGTCGCTATCTGTATAAAAGGAGGGATCAGACTATAGGTTACAATCTTTAACTGACTATTCGTAGTTTTGGGGGAAACGACGAATAAATTTTAAATAACATTCAGCCGGTTTTCTATTTAGGAAATCGGTTTTTTTATAACTGGATGACAAATCCAAAAGGTAAGAGTGAAAAAAAGAAATTTTAACGTGTATTATTCATTAAAACAACTATTTTGCGAAACAATCTTTCCTAATTTTGAAAATAATTGTTCTGGACCAAGACTAAAAATATGTTATATTCACTAGTGAAGAAATACAATTAGAAAGGAAGATGTTGAGTGAAAAAACGATTAACAACGGATTTAACCAGAGTAGATGTAAATAAGATTTTAACCCGAATGATCAGTAAAAAAAATCATTTCTCATTTGAAGATATTGAAAAAGAATGTCAAAAACCGTTAACCACGGCGGATAAATTTCTAATTAGGACACTTGTTGTCAAAAAATTTAAGCTGAATGTAGAATATCTTTTATCTAATCAGTTAAAATTTTATCGTGTAAACAAAGAAGCGTGTTTGTAAGTCCTTTTTGTACATAATAAAATTAAAAATGTTGCAATACCATACAAAATAACACAGACCTTAAAGAATAAGGTAAGATAGAACCAGAAAGAGAAAAGGAGGAGAGCTGGGAAAGAAAAAGTGTTGTTGTGTATGGATCAAGAAGTAGCATGTTTGATTGAACAAGATTTTGGGGAAATCCGTTTAATGAAACATTATATATTGGGGAAGCGACAAATAGTAAGTAGAAGTCATACTTATATGACAGAATAGCATCAGAAAAACAAACCTTTTATAGGTGGAAGTTTGTCTGTGGCTTTTGATTGAAACATTCGATACATCAGATCAATGATATTGCAGTTGTATAAAAAAGCACATAGAGGTTTAAAAATTGTGTAGCATTTTTGTTATGAACAGCAATAGCACATAGAATAACAACTTCATTTTACAACTCGCTAAATGAAGGGGCTATGAAGTATTCTGCGAGATCACATAAAAAAGGAACCACCATTGATGAAGAAAGGGATGGGCATTTTTGCCCATCCCTTTCTTTTTGACTTACTCAATGGAGGTTAAACTAATTTCGCCAGAAAAAAGAGTGAGAAATTGGTCTTCTACTTGTACGATCAACTCTCCATGTTCTCCGATTTCTTTAGCAATCCCAGTATAATGCTGCCCTTTTTGGGTAAATTGTACTTTTTTTCCAAGAACGAAAGACTTTTCACGATAAAGTGTTAAGTATTCGTCTGTGGGTTCTGAAAGATAGTGAAAGAAATTTTTCCAAATTTGACTAATCAATTGATTCCGTGTGATGGATTTCTGACCATCAGGGAAAAGAGACGTTGCTTTCTGTTGAATGGTTTCAGGAAACTGTTTTTGCGGGACGGAAAAATTTAGACCAATGCCAATAATGATCGAACTGATCCCGCCAGTTTCCATGTCACTGATTGCTTCAGATAAAATCCCGCTAATTTTTTTTCCATTTAAATAAAGATCATTGACCCATTTGATCGAAGGATCTTTTTTAGTCAATTCTTGAATGGCTTTCACGCATGCACTTGCTGCAATAACTGTATATTGGGGCAATTCATCAAATCGTTGATTGGGATGGATCAATAAGCTCATATAAATGCCTTGTCCAGGGGCTGCAAAAAAAGGACGTCCAAATCGGCCGTGTGCCTGTTCTTGGGTATCGGCGATAAAAAGAGCGGGTCCGATTTCTTTGGTTGCCGCAAGCTTAGCATCTTTCATCGTAGATTCTGATCGTTCTTGTACCGACACCGTCAAATCTGGTATCCAAGGTTCTAATGCTTGGCGAATTTCTTGGGCATCTAACACATCAGAAGGAAGATAACGGTATCCCTTAGCTTGATGCTCAAAATGATAACCTGTTTTTTCTAATTCTTTGATTGCTTTCCAAATACTGGTACGTGACACTTGTAATTGCTGTGCCATTTTTTCACCTGATAAAAAATCAGGAGATTCTTTTAATAGTTGGAGTACTTTATCTTTTGTCGTCATCCATTGCAACTCCTTTCATGTAGTATTGTATCAATAAGAAAGCAGAAAACAAATGAGAAATTTGTCAGTTGTTATGGAAGCGACAGCAGATGATTGCTAACTTAAAAGTACTTGGTCGTCTTTCAATGCAGCGCCACTATTTTGTTTGAACATTTCTAGTAGCTGAGGGACAGTCAAATGTTGTTTTTCTGCCTGTTGGATATCCACGACGATTTGCCCTTGGTGTAGCATGATCAATCGATTTCCGTAGCGGATGGCATCTTCCATATTATGGGTGACCATGAAAGCCGTCAAGTGCTGTTCACTAATTAATTTGTCCGTGAGTTCCATCACTGTTTTTGAAGTTGCCGGGTCGAGGGCTGCAGTATGTTCATCTAATAAAATCAATTCAGGACGTTGTAAAGTAGCCATTAATAAAGTGATCGCTTGACGCTGTCCTCCAGAAAGCAAGCCGATTTCAGTGGTCAAACGATTTTCTAACCCAAGATTCAAGCGTGCGAGATGTTCCTTGAAAAAGGAACGATCTTGCGGCTTGACTCCTCGGAAAAAGCCTCGTTTTTTACCACGTTTCATTGCTAGTGCTAAATTTTCTTCCACCGTCAATCGGACAGCAGTGCCTAATTTAGGATCTTGAAAGACACGACTGATTTCTTTGGAGCGAGCAACCACTGACTTTTTGGTGATATCTTTGCCATTCAATAAAATCTTCCCTTGATCCACTGGAAAAGAACCAGCAATACTGTTCAATAGTGTCGATTTACCTGCACCATTTCCGCCAATAATTGTTACGAAATCACCTTGTTTCAACGAGAGATTAACTCCTTTTAGCACATGGTTTTCATTGATGGTTCCTTTTTCAAACGTATGGTGGATAGATTGAAGTGTTAAAACATCAGTCATTGATAGATCCTCCTTTTGCTTTCGTACGCTTAGGTAACTTTAATTTTTGTTGGATTTGTGGAAAAGATAAACAGATAACCAGAACAAGTGCAGAAGCTAATTTTGAATCGCTGGGTTGAACGTTCAACTCAAAAACTAACGCTAAGATAAAACGATAGATCACGGCGCCTAAAATAATTGTCAATAATCGAAGAAGCAATGGTTGGTTTCGAAAGAGGACTTCAGCGATGATGATTGAAGCCAAGCCAATCACGATCGTACCGATCCCAGAGTTTAAATCAGCAAAGCCATTGTTTTGTGCAAGCAACGAACCAGATAAAGCAATACAGCCATTTGAAATCATATACCCAATGATTTTCATCGTATCGGTGTTGATGCCGTTTGCTTCACTCATTGCTAAATTATCGCCAGTCGCTCGAATCGCCAACCCCGTTTCTGTCCGTAAAAATAAAACAAGCAACGTGACAACGATCAATGCGACAAGTAAGCCAGCAATCAATACAGCATTTTCTTTTGAAACACCGAGTGATTCTGCCCATGTAAAGACGGTTTTTTGTCCTAATAATGAAAGATTAGGTGCGCCCATGATCCGTGAGGTAACGGAATATAAGCCAGTCATCGTGATGATTCCAGCTAGAAGTGCCGGAATTTTAAGTTTGGTATGGAGCAGTCCTGAAACTAAGCCAGCTGCTGCGCCTCCTAAAAATCCTAAGAGGCAAGCAACGATCGGGGAAAGTCCATTAGTGATACTGACAGCAGCAATCCCAGCACCTAAAGGGAAACTGCCTTCAGCTGTTAAATCAGCGATATCCAGGATACGAAAAGTAAGGAAGACACCGATTGCCAGCAGTGCCCAAAGCACGCCTTGTGAAGCAGAAGATAAAAAGATACTTATTAAATTAGTCATGATTGTCCTCCTGTAAAATTATTCAGTCTCTTTGATTGTTGTTGGATCGATCCCAAGGGCTTTTGCCATGTCTTTATTGACATATAAGGAAAGATCATCTGCTGATTCAACCGGTAATTCACTCGGTTTTTTGCCAGCTAAGATTTTGGCAGCCATTTCACCTGTTTGTCGTCCTAATTCTTCATAATCAATCCCAACAGTCGCTAAGCCACCTTCTTTGACTTGATCCACGGAACCAGCAACGATCGGTGTTTTTGTTTCTTTGGCTACTTCACCGATAACGCTAGCAGCACTGGCGAATGTATTATCCGTTGGGATGTAGATACCGTCGACATCTTTGGCTAAACTTTTTGTCACTTGTTGAACATCATTGGTGGAGTTTGCCGTCAATACTTTGACTTTCACTCCGGCTTTTTTCAATGTTTTCTCGGCTAAGTCTCCTTGGATTTTGGAATTTGCTTCCCCGTTGTTGTACATGATCCCGATCGTTTTTGCTTTTGGTACGATCTGTAATAATAGTTCGATTTGTTTTTCGATCGGTACCATATCCGTTGTACCAGTCACATTTCCACCAGGTTTGTCATTAGAAGAAACTAAGTGTGCTTTTTCTAAGTCGGTAACTGCTGTCACTGTAATAGGAATCGTGGTTGTTTCATTAAGGAGCGATTGCGCAGCTGGAGTTGCAATCCCTAATAATAAGTCGGGTTGGTCTTTCACTAATTTTTCACTCATGCTTTTTAGATTGTCTTGATTGTTTTGCGCATTTTGATAGTTGATTGTTAAATTGTCGCCTTCTTTATAGCCATTTTCTGCTAGCCCTTCTTTGAACCCTTTATATGTAGCATCTAATGAATTGTGTTGAACCAGTTGTAAAACACCGATTGTTTTCGAGTCATCCGATTTTGCTGAGGAACTATTTGCAGTTCCACATCCACCAAGTGCTAGTAATAATGTTGCGCCTAATCCGATCAATAAACTTTTTTTCATTTCTTTTTCCTCCTTCAATTTTGAAAACAAAAAATCCATTTAGACAAAACGTCTAAATGGATTGAGTATCGAAAGAGTATGTAAGTAAGAAATCGTGATTACTTTGTACTTTTCGCTTAGCCACTTAACGTAATGTCTACGTGGCTTTTGCGTAATACAAAGTTCTTTAGCCATCATAGATACAAACCAGTTGTTTGGTGTTTGTATCCATAATTCATGAATACAAACCTATCTAAAGTAGCTAAAGTAAAAGTTATTCAATTGTGTCGGGATAAGTTGTATATTCGGTTTTTGCATAAATAAATCCTCCACAAATAATAAATTTTCCTAAGTATAGCGGAGATGTAAGGGGATTGTCAAGACGAACATTCAGAAAATTCTCAAAATCCGTGAATGTTTATTCGATATATTATAGTAAGAAAAGTTTAAGAAAAAATGATGAAAAGAGGAGGGAAACGCCAGGAAGTGTTGACTTTTATGAAAAAAGAGTGTAATATATGAAGTTGCAAAAACTATCTGATGAAGTAAAGGCAGAAACGAAATATTGTCCGTTTCGGCTTTATAATAAGGAAACAAAAATAGAAGCGCATGAAGAAATGGTTTCAAAAGAATGCTCTATTTTTGGTTTTTTTTTGCCTAAAAGCCGCAAAAAATGTCTATTGTTATCTAAATATAATATTTTTAATATTATTGTAACAATTGATCGGGTAGTCTTTTTGAATGACATTTTAGAGGGGTGAAGAGCTTGGCTGGACACGTAGTAAAGTACGGAAAACATCGCGAACGTAGAAGTTTCGCACGAATCAGTGAAGTGTTGGAATTACCAAATTTGATCGAAATTCAAACAGACTCTTACCAATGGTTCCTAGATGAAGGACTAAGAGAAATGTTTGAAGACATTTTGCCAATTGATGACTTCAATGGCAATCTATCTTTGGAATTTGTGGATTATGAATTGAAAGAACCTAAGTATACGGTAGCAGAAGCACGCGCACATGATGCAAATTACTCTGCACCATTACATGTAACGTTACGTCTAACAAACCGTGAGACAGGTGAAATCAAAGCGCAAGAAGTCTTCTTCGGTGATTTCCCATTAATGACTGAACAAGGAACATTCATTATCAACGGAGCAGAACGAGTAATCGTTTCTCAGTTAGTGCGTTCACCTGGTGTGTACTTCCATGGAAAAGTAGACAAAAACGGAAAAGAAGGTTTCGGTTCAACTGTGATCCCGAACCGTGGTGCATGGTTAGAAATGGAAACTGATGCAAAAGATATTTCTTACGTACGTATTGATCGTACCCGTAAGATTCCTTTGACTGTGTTAGTTCGTGCCCTAGGATTTGGATCAGATGATACCATCTTTGAAATCTTTGGTGACAGTGAAACGTTACGCAATACAGTTGAAAAAGACTTGCACAAAAATGCAAGTGACTCAAGAACAGAAGAAGGATTAAAAGACGTTTACGAACGTCTACGTCCAGGCGAGCCTAAGACAGCCGATAGTTCTCGGAATTTATTGAATGCTCGTTTCTTCGATCCAAAACGCTACGACTTAGCCAACGTTGGTCGGTATAAAGTAAATAAAAAATTAGACTTGAAAACACGTCTATTGAACTTAACATTAGCAGAAACATTGGTTGATCCAGAAACTGGTGAAATCATCGTTGAAAAAGGAACTGTGTTGACTCACCAAGTGATGGAAACATTAGCACCTTTCATTGATAATGGATTGAATTCAGTGACTTACTATCCATCAGAAGATGGTGTTGTGACTGATCCAATGACTGTTCAAGTGATCAAAGTCTTTTCACCAAAAGACCCAGAACGTGAAGTGAATGTGATCGGTAACGGTTATCCTGAATCAGCTGTGAAAACTGTTCGTCCGGCAGACATCATCGCATCAATGAGTTATTTCTTAAACTTGATGGAAGGGATCGGCAACGTGGACGATATCGACCACTTAGGAAATCGTCGTATCCGTTCAGTCGGTGAATTACTGCAAAACCAATTCCGTATCGGATTAGCTCGGATGGAACGTGTCGTACGTGAAAGAATGTCGATCCAAGATACAGAAACTTTGACACCACAACAATTGATCAACATCCGTCCAGTGGTTGCAAGTATCAAAGAATTCTTCGGTTCTTCTCAGTTGTCTCAGTTCATGGATCAAACGAACCCACTTGGGGAATTGACACACAAACGTCGTCTTTCAGCCTTAGGACCTGGTGGTTTGACTCGTGACCGAGCTGGTTATGAAGTTCGTGACGTTCACTATTCTCACTATGGCCGTATGTGTCCGATTGAAACGCCTGAAGGACCAAATATCGGGTTGATCAATAGTTTATCTAGCTATGCGAAAGTTAATAAATTTGGATTTATCGAAACTCCTTACCGTCGTGTTGATCGTGAAACTGGTCGTGTAACGGATCAAATCGACTATCTAACAGCTGACATCGAAGACCACTACATCGTTGCCCAAGCAAATAGCCCATTAAATGAAGATGGTACTTTTGCACAAGACGTTGTTATGGCTCGTGCGCAAAGTGAAAACTTAGAAGTTTCAATCGATAAAGTCGATTATATGGACGTATCACCTAAACAAGTAGTTGCGGTAGCGACAGCATGTATTCCTTTCTTGGAAAACGATGACTCCAACCGTGCCTTGATGGGTGCCAACATGCAGCGTCAAGCAGTGCCATTGATCAATCCACAAGCTCCATGGGTTGGTACTGGTATGGAATATAAATCAGCTCATGACTCAGGAGCTGCTTTGCTATGTAAACATGATGGTGTCGTTGAATTTGTGGATGCCTCTGAGATTCGTGTTCGTCGTGACAACGGTGCATTAGATAAATACGCTGTAACAAAATTCCGTCGTTCAAACTCAGGAACAAGCTACAACCAACGCCCAATCGTTCATTTAGGCGAAAAAGTTGAAAAAGGCGATACTTTAGCAGATGGACCTTCAATGGAACAAGGTGAAATGGCGCTAGGACAAAACGTTTTAGTTGGTTTCATGACTTGGGAAGGTTACAACTATGAAGATGCGATCATCATGAGCCGTCGTCTTGTGAAAGACGATGTCTATACTTCGATCCACATCGAAGAATATGAATCAGAAGCTCGTGATACAAAATTAGGACCTGAAGAAATCACTCGTGAAATCCCTAACGTTGGGGAAGATGCTTTGAAAGATCTAGACGAGATGGGTATTATCCGTATCGGTGCGGAAGTCCAAGATGGTGACTTGCTAGTTGGTAAAGTAACACCAAAAGGGGTAACCGAATTATCAGCTGAAGAACGTCTTTTACATGCGATCTTTGGTGAAAAAGCTCGTGAAGTCCGTGATACTTCATTACGTGTACCACACGGTGGTGGCGGGATCGTCCACGACGTAAAAATCTTTACTCGTGAAGCCGGCGATGAATTATCACCAGGTGTAAACATGCTTGTACGTGTGTATATCGTTCAAAAACGTAAAATCCATGAAGGAGATAAGATGGCCGGACGTCATGGTAATAAAGGGGTTGTATCCCGTATCATGCCGGAAGAAGATATGCCATTCTTACCAGATGGAACACCAATCGATATCATGTTGAATCCTTTAGGGGTGCCATCACGGATGAATATCGGACAAGTATTGGAATTGCATTTAGGGATGGCTGCTCGTCAGTTAGGTATCCATGTTGCAACACCAGTATTTGATGGTGCAAGTGATGAGGACGTTTGGGAAACGGTTCGTGAAGCTGGTATGGCTAGCGATGCGAAAACCATCCTTTATGACGGACGTACAGGTGAACCATTTGACGGCCGAGTGTCTGTTGGTGTCATGTACATGATCAAACTTGCTCACATGGTCGATGATAAATTGCATGCTCGTTCAATCGGACCTTACTCATTGGTTACACAACAACCATTGGGTGGTAAAGCACAATTTGGTGGACAACGTTTTGGGGAAATGGAAGTTTGGGCTTTGGAAGCTTACGGTGCCGCTTATACCTTACAAGAAATCTTGACATACAAATCAGATGATGTAGTTGGTCGTGTGAAAACTTATGAAGCGATCGTCAAAGGCGAACCAATTCCAAAACCAGGTGTACCAGAATCATTCCGAGTATTAGTAAAAGAATTACAATCACTAGGATTAGACATGCGTGTCTTGGATATCAAAGATTCTGAAATCGAACTCCGGGATATGGATGACGAAGATGATGATTTGATCACTGTAGATGCTTTGACAAAATTTGCTGAACAGCAAACAGCCAAAGAATTAGAAAAGAAAGCTGCTGAACAAGTGGAAGATGAAAGACAAGATATCATCCAAAACTTTGAAACCGCAGAAGATAACTTAGACTAATCCGGTCTATGAGCTGTAAGGCGGTCGATGATCAGCCGCCTTGCGGTTTTGCCATTAAACGAAATGGAGGGAACCCCTTTTGATCGATGTAAATAAATTCGAAAGTATGCAAATAGGTTTGGCTTCTCCCGAAAAAATCAGAAGCTGGTCTTATGGTGAAGTAAAAAAACCTGAGACGATTAACTATCGTACCTTAAAACCTGAACGCGAAGGGTTGTTCTGTGAGCGGATTTTTGGTCCTACGAAAGACTGGGAATGTGCCTGCGGAAAATACAAACGTATCCGTTATAAAGGAATCGTTTGTGACCGATGCGGTGTTGAAGTGACACGTTCAAAAGTTCGTCGCGAACGTATAGGTCACATTGAATTAGCAGCACCTGTTTCACATATCTGGTACTTTAAAGGAATTCCTTCTCGTATGGGACTTGTTTTAGACATGAGTCCTCGTGCCTTAGAAGAAATCATTTATTTTGCTTCATATGTGGTTATCGAACCAGGAAATACCAACTTAGAGAAAAAACAATTGTTGACAGAACGTGAATACCGCGAAAAACGTGAACAATATGGACAAGAATTCCAAGCAGCAATGGGTGCAGAAGCAATCAAACAATTACTAGACAGTGTTGATTTAGACGCTGAAGCAGCTGAATTGAAAGAAGAATTGAAATCTGCTCAAGGGCAAAAACGGACTCGTGCGATCCGCCGTTTGGACATTTTAGAAGCTTTCCGTGCTTCAGGAAATGAACCAAGTTGGATGGTTATGGACGTTATTCCAGTTATTCCACCAGATTTACGACCAATGGTGCAATTAGAAGGTGGACGTTTTGCAACAAGTGATTTGAATGATCTTTACCGTCGAGTAATCAACCGTAATAACCGTTTGAAACGCTTGTTAGATTTGAATGCTCCAGGAATCATCGTTCAAAACGAAAAACGGATGTTACAAGAAGCTGTTGATGCGTTGATCGATAATGGTCGTCGTGGCCGTCCAGTTACTGGACCAGGTAACCGTCCATTGAAATCTCTTTCTCACATGTTGAAAGGGAAACAAGGTCGTTTCCGTCAAAACTTACTTGGTAAACGTGTTGACTATTCAGGACGTTCCGTTATCGTTGTAGGACCTTTCTTGAAAATGTATCAATGTGGGTTGCCAAAAGAAATGGCGATCGAACTATTTAAACCATTTGTGATGCGTGAATTGGTTCAACGTGAACTAGCTTCTAACATCAAAAATGCGAAACGTAAAATCGAACGTCAAGAAGACGAAGTTTGGGATGTCTTGGAAGACGTAATCAAAGAACACCCAGTATTACTTAACCGGGCACCTACGCTGCACAGACTTGGTATCCAAGCATTTGAACCTGTTTTAGTACAAGGTCGTGCGATTCGTTTACACCCACTTGTATGTGAAGCTTATAATGCCGACTTTGATGGAGACCAAATGGCCGTTCACGTACCATTGAACGAAGAAGCACAAGCGGAAGCACGTATGTTGATGCTAGCTGCTCAAAACATCTTGAATCCAAAAGACGGTAAACCAGTTGTAACACCTTCCCAAGATATGGTTTTAGGTAACTACTACCTAACAATGGAAGAAGAAGGTCGTGAAGGTGAAGGAATGGTCTTCCGTGACCAAAACGAAGCTGTGATCGCATGGCGTAACGGCTACGTTCATTTACACTCACGTATCGGTGTGAATCCTAATTCATTAGGTGAAAAACCATTTACTGACTGGCAAAAAGAACGTACGATGATTACAACTGTTGGTAAGATCATCTTTAATGAGATCATGCCTCCAGAGTTCCCTTACTTGAATGAACCAACAGACTTCAACTTAACGGTACAAACACCGGATAAATATTTTGTTGAAGCAGGTACAGATATTCCTGCGCATATCAAAGAGCAAGAATTAGTCTTACCATTCAAGAAGAAAAATCTAGGAAATATCATTGCGGAAGTCTTCAAACGTTTCAAAGTAACTGAAACTTCTAAGATGCTTGACCGAATGAAAGACTTAGGGTATAAACATTCTACACATGCTGGTATCACAGTAGGTATCGCAGATATCAGTGTACTGAATGAAAAACAAGGAATCATCGAAAATGCCCATAAACAAGTTGAAACAATTACAAAACAATTCCGTCGTGGATTGATTACTGATGACGAACGTTATGAACGAGTAATCGCTGTTTGGAATGCTGCTAAAGATAGCATCCAACAAAAACTGATGGAAGGGTTAGAAGCGAAAAACCCAATCTTCATGATGTCTGACTCTGGAGCCCGTGGTAACATCTCCAACTTTACTCAGCTTGCTGGTATGCGTGGACTGATGGCTGCTCCGAATGGTCGAATCATGGAATTACCGATCATCTCAAACTTCCGTGAAGGACTTTCTGTCTTAGAAATGTTTATCTCTACTCACGGGGCTCGTAAAGGGATGACCGATACTGCCTTGAAGACAGCCGATTCAGGTTACTTGACTCGTCGTTTGGTTGACGTTGCCCAAGACGTTATTATCCGTGAAGAAGATTGTGGAACAGACCGCGGTCTTGAAATCCAAGCGATTCGTGAAGGAAACGAAATCATTGAATCATTAGAAGATCGTTTGATTGGTCGTTACACACGTAAAGAAGTACGTGATCCAGAAACGAACGAATTGATCATCGCTGGTAACCAATTGATTTCAGAAGATATTGCAAAACAAATCGTGGATGCAGGTGTGGAAACTGTCACAATCCGTTCTGTCTTCACATGTAACACAAAACATGGTGTCTGCAAACACTGTTATGGACGTAACTTGGCAACTGGATCTGACGTTGAAGTTGGTGAAGCAGTTGGTACGATCGCCGCTCAATCAATCGGAGAACCAGGTACTCAGTTGACAATGCGTACCTTCCATACTGGTGGGGTAGCCGGAGACGATATCACTCAAGGTCTTCCTCGTGTCCAAGAAATTTTTGAAGCACGTAATCCTAAAGGGCAAGCAGTGATCACCGAAGTAACTGGTGACGTCATCGATATCTCAGAAGATGCTTCAACTCGTACAAAAGAAGTAACAATCAAAGGGAAAACCGATACACGTACGTATACTGTTCCTTATACAGCACGTATGAAAGTCGCTGAAGGCGATATGATCCACCGTGGTGCGCCATTAACGGAAGGTTCAATCGATCCTAAACAATTGTTACAAGTTCGTGATGTATTATCAGTTGAAAACTACTTGCTGCGTGAAGTACAACGTGTATACCGTATGCAAGGGGTAGAAATCGGCGATAAACATATCGAAGTAATGGTTCGACAAATGTTACGTAAAGTCCGTGTAATGGATCCAGGTGATACGGATATCTTACCAGGTACATTGATGGATATTGCTGACTTCAAAGACCAAAACTACAATACATTGGTAGCTGGAGGCGTACCTGCAACATCTCGCCCAGTCCTACTAGGTATTACCAAAGCATCATTAGAAACAAACAGCTTCTTATCTGCTGCATCCTTCCAAGAAACAACTCGTGTCTTGACTGATGCTGCAATCCGAGGCAAAAAAGATCCACTTCTTGGTTTGAAAGAAAATGTTATCATCGGTAAAATCATCCCAGCTGGTACTGGTATGGCACGTTACCGTAACATGGAACCAAAAGAAGTCGGTGTTGCAAGTGAAAATGTTTATAGCATTTCAGACATCGAAGCACAAATGGCTGCAGAAGATGCAATGAATGAACAAACAAAATAATGTGACACCAAACAGAGCTAAGATGAACATCTTAGCTCTGTTTTTTTGTCGTGCTAAAGTTGATAGAAACAAACGAATTTGAGAATTTGTTCATTACGGACGAGCATTTTTTCTTATTTTTGTACTTCTAGAAAAATAGGTCCATGAATCATTGAATTGCTTAGCAAAACTTGCTAAAGGTTGCTATGCTAGATCAGGTTTGTTCATCGTTCAGGTGAAACTGCTATGTAGGAGCGGATGGGTTGAGATTTTTTCAGATAATAAACGATACATAATCGAGTTTGAACCAAACGTTTCAGTAAGTGATGCGAGTGCTTGTTGAGCTTGAAGTATAAAAACTTCTCCTTGTAGTTGGGAATGTGGGGACGAAGGATGTGTTGTATTGAGTATCAATTCTTCAAGTAGATTTTTTGGGTTCTCTTGATCTGCTAGCGTATCTGAATTCTTTACTGACTTACTTGGTAAAATTTGTTGAATTTTATCAGTGAAATTATTTTTTTTGGAATAACGTATCCCCCTGAAGTTAAAAATTTTAGCGGTTGTTAATTCAAAATCTGTGGAAAAGTATAATATAAAAGAACTATCCACAAGGAAAAAGAAAAACCGTTTATTCTCCCCTGTGGAAAAAATAGTTGAGAGGAAAAAGAAAGTTATCCACAAAAGAGAATGAAAATAGGGAAAATTGATAAAAATACCGGGAGGGGGTAAAATGAGTATTTCTTTCAATAAATATAAAAAATGTGAGAACAATAAATGGCGTTTAGGTTTAAGTCCTAGGAGTATTGTATATACTTTTAAATAGATGGATAAAAAAATCAAATCAATGAAAAGATTAGTAAAAAAGAAAATGCTGCAATATTCTATCTTAATAAAGCAAGCAGGTAAGTATAGGAGTATCGATTCTTTGTTTATTCGTTTCGAAGGTAAGCAAAACAGTATCACCCTTTTATAAATCAAGGTATGATGAAAGACAAAGGGGGATTTTATATGACGAAAAAAGCAGTTTTTGCAGGTGGTTGTTTTTGGTGCATGGTCAAACCTTTTGAAACACAGCCAGGAATCATAGCGGTAACCTCTGGCTATACGGGGGGACATGTCCCAAATCCTACCTATGAACAAGTAACCACGGGTACGACAGGTCATACGGAAGCGGTAGAAATCGAGTATGATCCGTCTCTGGTTTCTTATGAACAGTTAGTCGAAATCTACTGGCAACAAACAGACCCAACGGATGCTTTCGGTCAATTTGCTGATCGCGGAGATTCTTATCGACCGGTCATTTATTATAGCAATGAAGAAGAACGTGAAATCGCTGAAGCATCAAAGAAACAACTACAAGAAAGTGGTCGATTCGATCGTCCGATTGTCACAAAAATCGAACCCCGAAGTGAGTTTTATCCCGCTGAGGAGTATCATCAAGACTATTATAAGAAGAATAAAATCCACTATAATCTTTACCGAGAAGGCTCTGGACGAGGGAGTTTTTTACGCAAACATTGGTCTGGAAAATAAGACACAATGCATTTTGAAAAATTTCAGTTAGGGATAAAAGCTTTCTATGCTTTGGCTTGCAGTGAATTTAGTGGTTTTTAAAGTTATCTAAGTGTCAATGGATCGACCATCTGGTTGATCCATTTTTTTATAAATCAAGGTTCATTGTCATTTGTTGAATGACAGCAAGCAGAAAAAGATACTAAGCTATCAAAAACGTACGTAATGATGTGCAAATAAGCGAAGTCCCTCAAGTCATTAATCATCATCAGCTAAAAGGCTCGCATCGTTGATAACCAATAAATAGACAACTAAATTACCACACATGAAGGAGAAAAAGTGCGACACTCAAAAAAGGCACAAAAGGTACTCTTTTAGATTTTTTATCGTGAGAGAGAAAAATAAAGAAAAAAAGTAATCCCAATAAACTAGCAAGAAAGAGGAGTTGCATCAGTTGATTGAGAGTTAGACCGCCACTCCAGTTTAAAAGCAATAAAACATCGCCTAACCCTAAAAATTCACTCCCGTAACGAGTAAGGAAAAAACTGATCAAGAATAAAACAGCAAAACTAAGCCATTGAAATTCTCCTTTGATCAACCAAGTCATCCATAAGATAAACCAGATAAAATAAAGCGTTCTTCCCTCGATCATCAAATAAAAACTATCCATTAACGAGAGTAAAAAGGCTGACAAAAACCAAAAAATAAGTAACCCGTCTGGGCGCTGTGAAAAATAAAATAGCCAAACAGATAAACAACCACCGATCCATTCTGCTATAAAATAAATCGGTGAAAGCTTGCTGCGACAGTTTCGACAACGAAAACGTTGGTAACAGATGGAAAGCAATGGGACCAGTTCATACCAAGCCAATACATGCTGACAGTTGACACAATGAGACCGTGGGTAAATAATAGAGTGTCCTTGTGGCAGGCGTTGTGCCACTAAGCATAAGAACGAACCAATGCAACAACCAATGATAAAATAGAGAAACATAGCGAGGGCCTCCTTTTAAAGAAAGATACGCCAATAACAACCATTTTATTTATTTTTAGTAGAGGTGACAAAATGAAGATTTCGATCGGAGTCGATATCGGTACGACACAAACAAAAGCAGTGGCATTCAACGAGCAAGCTGAAGTCATCGCTTCAGCTTATTTTCTAAATCCGATGATCCAAGAAGCACCAGGAATGGCAGAACAAGACCCAGAATTGATCTTCCACGGTGTATGTACAGTAATCAAAGAAGTCGTCAAACAGTTACCGAAGTCGACAACTATAGAAGTGATTGCCTTTTCAACAGCGATGCACAGTTTGATTCTGTTAGATGATAATAAACACCCTTTGACCCGTATGATCACTTGGGCAGATAATCGTGCGAAAACACAAGCTGAAAAACTAAAAAACAGCCAACTAGGGTTTCACTTTTATCAACAAACAGGCACCCCAATCCATCCAATGACGCCACTAGTTAAAATCCATTGGTTGAACGAAACCCAACCAGAACTAACGAAGCAAGTGGCGTATTATGTGAGTATAAAAGAATATATCTTTTTCCGTTTGTTTGGACAATTAGTCTGCGACTACAGTACAGCCTCAGGCACAGGTTATTTTGATATCCATCAATTCAAATGGGCAGAAGAAGCGTTAAATTACTTATCAATCACTCAAGAACAACTACCTGAAGTGATGCCGTCAACCACGATACTCAATGGATTATCAAAAGAAATGCAAGAAATCCTAGGATTAGAAAATGATATATCATTTGTTTTAGGTGGTGCTGATGGCCCGCTATCTAATTTAGGACTGGGAGCATTTGGCGAAAAGATAGCTGCGTTAACAGTCGGTACCAGTGGGGCATTAAGATTTATTACAGACAAACCACAACTACATCCCGAGATGGAAACCTTCTGTTATGTACTGGATCGTACACACTGGGTGGTCGGTGGCGCAACAAGTAATGGTGCAGGGATTTTTGATTGGGCAAGTCAAACTTTGATGCAAGAAGTAACACAAGCAGCTATTGACCAAGGTGAAAGTCCTTACGATGCCCTTTTCTCAGCAATTACGTTTGTCCCACCAGGAGCGAACGGATTACTCTTTCAGCCCTATTTATTAGGAGAACGAGCTCCTCTATGGGAGGCAGAAGCTTCTGGGAGTTTTTTAGGTTTGCAAAGAGACCACACGGAAAAAGAAATGATGCGAGCCATTTTAGAAGGAATTTGTTTCAATCTAAAAAGGATTTTGACAGGAGTTTGTTCAGAAGATCAGTTAACAGAAATCAGAGCTACAGGCGGATTCTCACAATCGCCTGTCTTTCGCCAATTAATGGCTGACGTTTTGGGGTATCCGCTCATTTTCCCGGCGGTGTCTGAAGCCTCCGCTTTAGGAGCCGTTTTCTTAGGGTGGCAAAGTATCGGGAAGATCACTGATTTAAGCGAAGCTATAGAAAAAGTACAGCTTGCTTCACAAGTACCAGTTCAACAAACGGTCAAAGAGACATATCAAAAAATCTTTCCGATTTTTGTTGAAACACAAAAACAAGTAGCGGCAACTTATCAGCCTTTAGCACATTTACGTCAAACTTTAAGTACTATGAATGAAAAATAGGATGAAAAAGTAGAATGACGGAATAAGAGAGGAATAGTGTAAGAACTAGAAAAAACGACTAAAGCAATAGAAAGTCTTTTCTAAGAAATGATAGGATGAAAATCGTTCTCAACTAATTGGTTTTATTGTACTTTTGTCTCAAAGTTTACTATGCTTTTATTGTAGACAAAAGTTAGGAGGAGAAAAGAAAATGAAATTTCCACAAACAAAAGAAGTATTAAATCAATTAGTTGCAGACTTGAGTCAAATGTCTGTTGTTGTTCACCAAACACATTGGTATATGCGTGGACCAGGTTTCTTGACATTGCACCCAATGATGGATGAATTTATGGATGACTTGAATAAACAATTAGATGAAATCTCAGAGCGTTTGATCACACTAGATGGTTCTCCTTATTCAACCTTACGTGAATTTGCAGACAACACCAATATTCCTGACGAAGTAGGCAATTGGGATCGGACTATTCCAGAACGCTTGGAAATTCTTGTGAAAGGCTACCGCTATTTGGCAGACCTTTACCAAAAAGGAATTGAAGTAGCTGGTGAGGAAGGCGACGACCCAACACAAGATATCTTTATCGAATTCAAAACAGCGACTGAAAAACGAATCTGGATGATTCAAGCACATTTAGGAAAAGCACCAGAAATCGATGCGTAAAATGATCATCAGCTGATGATATTATATAATAGTAGAAAAACTGCGAGGGAAGTTATTTCCTTGCAGTTTTTATTTTAGAAAGAGAAAGAAACGTTCTTCGTTCTAAAAAAGAATGAGTGCATCACAAGGATACGGGCAATAAAAACGAAAGTTTTGGATTGCTAAGAAAAAACGTTGACATTAAGGGGATTAGCAGGTAATATGTTAAATGGTATTGTTTGCCCCACAAAGAGCCCCGGAAACTCGAAGTGTATGTCAAACATCAGAACTTAAATTGGAGGAAACTAACGTGCGTACAACATATATGGCCAAACCAGGCGAAGTAGAACGTAAATGGTATGTAGTAGACGCAACTGATGTTCCATTGGGACGTCTTTCAACAGTTGTTGCATCTGTACTACGTGGTAAAAATAAACCAACTTTCACACCTCATTTGGACACTGGCGATTTCGTCATCGTAATCAATGCAGATAAAGTGAAATTAACAGGTAAAAAAGCGACTGATAAAATTTATTACCGTCACAGCAACTACCCAGGAGGATTGAAATCAATCACTGCTGGTGAATTGCGTGCTAAAAATTCTCGTCGTTTGATCGAAACTTCTGTAAAAGGAATGCTTCCTAAAAATACTTTAGGCCGCAAACAATTTACAAAATTGAATGTATACGCTGGAGCTGAGCATCCACATGCAGCACAACAACCAGAAGTTTTAGACATTACAAACTTAATCTAATAGGAGGGAATTTCATTGGCACAAGTTCAATATATCGGCACAGGCCGTCGTAAAAATGCAGTTGCTCGTGTACGTTTAGTACCAGGAACTGGTAAAATTACTGTAAACAAAAAAGATGTTGAAGAATACATTCCACATGCTGACTTGCGTGAAGTAATCAATCAACCTTTCGCTGTTACTGAAACAAAAGGCGCTTATGACGTATTTGTTAACGTAAACGGTGGAGGCTACGCTGGACAATCAGGAGCTATCCGTCATGGTATCGCTCGTGCATTGCTAGAAGTTGATCCTGACTTCCGTCTAGCTCTTAAACGTGCTGGCTTACTTACTCGTGACGCACGTATGGTTGAACGTAAAAAACCAGGTCTTAAGAAAGCTCGTAAAGCTTCACAGTTTTCAAAACGTTAAGAATTCTATTATATCAACGTTTCAGACACTTTCCATTTTTGGAAGGTGTCTTTTTTGTACTTTTGGGTACGACAATGATTTGCGTTTATTGGATAAAACAATGTCTTCATTAGATAGTGTTTCCAAAGAGAGCATTCCTAATTTGGCATCAGGACAAGTTATATTGACTGGTGTATTATTTGAGCTTCCAATAATTATACAAGTTGATCAGCTAAATAGTGCATTAGCGCCAAATAGTGAAAATATCCCATTATTAGATATTTGGAAATTGAAAGGAAATAGTAAGGGATAAAATTCAATGAAATTTAGTGAATCTACTCTGTTCGTGAGCTTAAAGGCTCTTTTCAATTTTTTGGTAGTGTTTTTCTTCCAACAAGTATGTAAGGAAAGAACGTAAAGATGAGTACTAGCAAAAGTTGCCCTCTATCTCGTACAAGTTGATCCCTGTAAAACAAATTATCTATCTTTTGAGGCGTTAATAGGCTACTACTTATGGGTACTGAATCCTTTAATATAGACAATTTGATTTTTTGGATTATTCTTGATATGATGATGGTGCGAAGTGATATTAATTTTTACCAATGGAACACAAAAACCACTCTACGGCGAATAGAGTGGTTTTCTTTTACAATCGTTGCGACTTCGAATGTGTGGGTTAGAAGCAACTTGCTATTAGTCATTGTCTTTCTCATCTAACCAGTGAGAAATTAGTTGAATAACTAAACCTACAAAGATAGGTGCAATAACTAGCGATATTAATTTTTCCAATGGAATCACCCCCTTGGGGGCAAGTTGCCAAAGTGAGTATAGCATATTGTGCATTAGGAAGTGAACTTAAATTTTATGGGTGAGAAATTGTTATAAAATAGTCTTTTTGATTCACGCATATTTTTTGGGTACGTCTTTAGGTACGAAGGTTTTAAAATGTGGTGAAATCCATTAAAACCGTACTTGTTGAAGAGTTGCTCAATCTATTGCTATCCATCCCCTTCAAAATCTCTGCCACAGAACTAGCTCTTAAGAAAGCTCGTAAAGCTTCACAATTCTCAAAACGTTAAGAATACTATTATATCAATGTTTTAGACACTTTCTATTTTTGGAGAGTGTCTTTTTTTTGTACTTTTGGGTATGGAAATGGATACTAGCTTTTTAAGCATGCTATTCATTTAGCATTTTTTACTTCTGCTAATCGTTGTTCAAATTTTTCATAGGTGGATAGATCGATAATTTAGTAGTTATCTTAGGAATGTTTGGGGTATATAAATAATGATATTGGATATTTTTTGACTTTTCTTGCCTAAAAAATGTTGTTTTTTTACAGTGTAGAGAAAATATAATAAATGAAATACTTTCTCCGCCATTATTTGTTTTTCTCCGCCAAATAATATAAAATGACGGAGAAAATAAGTGGATGGCGGTGAAAGAATTTAATTATTCTACACGCCTTTTGTTCGTTATCTTGTCGGAATCATTTTGCGAGCTTACGGAAACTTCTCAGACAGATCGGGCGAGTTACGAGAATCACACTGGTCAAAGCTATGCTGAGTGCAGTTACCTTGAGTATGACTTTCAAGGCACTTTCCAAACTTTGGAGAGTGTCTTTTTTCATTTTAAATCAAAAAAAAGATGTCATGATTTCACCAACATCAAAAATTATAGGGTCATAATAATCTGTTCCACTTTAATGTGGAACAGATTACGTATTTATCTTTAGGGAGAAAAACTCTATGATATAAACAAGGAAAACGTTTTCTGAGGTGATGATGGATGTTATCAAAGCGCGAGAGTCAGTTAATTGAATTACTTTTAGAGGAGGAGAATTTTCAACCAGCAAGTTTCTTTAGTGAAAAACTCAATGTTTCGAATAAAACAATTTATCAAGATATTCAGAAGCTGGGACAGTTCTTGAATCGTTTTGAGTTAAAAATTGAAAAAAAACCTCGCATTGGGATCTACCTAATTGGAACGTCAACTAAAAAAAATGATGCCAAAATATTTATCACTAGTAAAGAAGCTATGTCAACAGAGGTAAAGTATAGTTCAAATTATCGGAGAGTGTACTTATTCGCCAATCTAATTTTTAAAACGGATAAAAAAAGATATGAGTATTTTGAAAAAAAGTTTTTTGTCAGTATTGCAACTTTGCGTAAGGATTATGAGGAAATCATCAAATATTGTCGGTTAGCTGGGATTAGGATTACTTCAAATCATGTAATAGACACACAAAAAACACCTGAAGAGTTGATCCAGCGGACATTTGTTAATTATTTTGAAAAAAACATCGGTGTAGGGAATGAAAAGTGTCAATATCACTTTGTTTTTGATCAAGCGATGGTTAAGTTTGTGGATGATTTTGTAAAAAATTTTTACCAACAGTCTAAGCAGCAACCAACAAATTATATTGTCCATTCACTCAAACTTTCGTTGTTAACTTTGATTGGTCGAGTGAAGCATGGCTATCATTCACAAACAAATAAAAACCCTTTGTTTGTCGAAATAAAGAAAATGGAATTATATATGGTGGCACTAGATTTTTCAAATGGGGTCAAAGATGAATTGAATTGTTCCTTTACGATAAATGATCTTTACTTTATTTGTTCGTTGTTTATGGGACATGGAGTGAGACCGTTTGTGAATCTGGCAACCCATAGTCAACAAATCATGGAGACCACCAAACAATTCATTCGAGATATGTCGACACTGGTTGAGAAGGATTTGGAGCAAGATAGTCAGTTGCTTCAATCTCTATTTGCCCACATTGAGCCAATGGTTTATCGGTTGCAAATGGGGATTACCATTAAAAACCCGTTAAAAGAGGAAATCATTCGACAATACAGCACAATGTATACGCTAACAACTTACTGTATTCCAAAATTGGAAAAAGCAATGGGAATCAGAGTAACGGATGATGAAATTACTTTTTTGACTATTCATTTTCAGTTAGCTTTTGAAAAAATTGTGAATACGAAGCATGTTTTTCTTATTTGTCCAACGGGGTTGGGAACTTCGCAATTATTATTTCAGCGTATTCGTCATAGTTCTCCTAGCACCGTAGTCTATGAAGTGATTGATGTTCAAAAGTTGCAGGATTACAACTTAGATAGTGTCGATTTGATTATTTCAACAGTCAAATTGGAAAATGAGTATCAAACGCCGATTATTTATGTTCGACCATTACCAACGAAAGAAGAAATTGCATTGATTAATCGTCATCTTCTTACCTTGAATCAACAAGACAATACATTTTTACCATCTATTGCACCGGATAAAACGATTTTAAAGAAATATTTGAAGGATGGTTGGATGTTTTTGAATCAAGATTTTGATAGTAGAGAATCAGTACTTTCTTTCATCACTGAGAAATATAAAGAAGAACAATTAGTAAAGGATAATTTTCTTGAGGTTGTACTTCAAAGAGAAAAACTAGGAGCTACCGGACTTTCATCAGGCGTAGCCATCCCACATGCAAATCCAAAATATGTAGTCAAAACAAAAATTTCTATTATCACTCTAAAAAACAAAATTACTTGGGGAGATGTAGATATAAGGGTTGTTTTATTCTTAGCGATTGCAGAAGAAGACATGATTCAAGTGAAAAATATGATTGCATTACTTTATGATGTCTTTGTCTCACCTGAGAGAATAAAAAGTATTGCAAGTAAAGAAACAAGGAATGAGATTATTAACGAAATTATAGGAAAGAGGAATTAAGATGACGAGTTATTTTGGAAAGAAAATTGCATTATTTCAATCTGAGGTAAAGAGTCAGAAGGAAGCTTTATCAATTATTGCAACTTGTCTATATCAAACAGGTTTAGTGAAGGATTCGTTTGCAGAGAATGTACTGAAAAGAGAAGAAGTGTTTCCTACTGGCTTATTAATCAATGATGTTGGGATTGCTATTCCACATACGGATGCAGAACACGTGAATGATTCTCAAATTGCATTTATGTCATTAAAAAAACCAGTAACTTTTTATGAAATGGGAACTGCAGATAAAGAAATTTCAGTCAGCTTGATTTTCATGTTGGCGTTGAAAGAACCACATGCACAGTTAGAAATGTTACAGAAGTTAATTACGATGTTTCAAAAAAAAGAGGTGGTTCAAAAGCTTCGAGCTGTAAATAATACTGAGGAGTATTATCACATTATTGAAAAAGAAGGATTCGTTTAATAACCATTTTGAGGGGGAGCATTATGTTAGATTTATTACAAAAATTTGTTGATCTCGGATCAATCGTTGTATTGCCAATCTTAATTTTTGTTTTTGGTTTGATTTTAGGAACGAAACCGAGTAAGGCTTTTATTTCAGCATTAACGGTTGGTGTTGGATTTGTCGGGTTGAATTTAGTTATCGATTTATTGACCAATAGCTTAGGACCAGCAGCACAAGCGATGGTTGAACGTTTTGGACTAAACTTAACAACCATTGACGTTGGTTGGCCGGCAGCAGCTGCGATTTCTTATGGAACCGTTTTAGGTAGTTTGGCGATTCCAGTAGCTATCGTAGTCAATGTGTTATTAATTATTGTTGGCTTAACAAAAACACTGAATGTTGATATTTGGAATATCTGGCATGCAGCATTTGTTGCTTCACTTGTCTACGCAGTAACGAATGACTTTGCAATGGGCATGTTGGCAACGGTTATTTATACAATGATGATTTTATTGTTTGGCGATATTTTAGGACCAATCATCAATAAATTCTATGGATTTCCAAATATTACCTTCCCACACGGAACAGCAGCACCCGGGTTTGTTTTTGCCTTACCTTTAAATTGGTTATTCGATAGGATTCCAGGATTGAAAGATTGGCATGCAGATCCAGAAACGATTCAAAAACGGTTTGGCATCTTTGGTGATTCAACAGTCATGGGCTTTTTAATTGGTTTGGTTATGGGGATTTTAGCTGGCTATGATGTTGCGGGAATTGGACAATTAGCGGTGAAAACTGGTGCTGTAATGGTCTTAATGCCTAAAATGGTGGCACTTTTAATGGAAGGCTTAACGCCTATTTCAGAATCAGCAAATTCATTTGTTCAAAAACGTTTCCCAGGAAGAGAATTATATATCGGAATGGATGCCGCATTGTCAGTAGGACACCCAGCTGTATTGTCTTCTTCGTTAATCTTAGTCCCAATCACGATTTTATTAGCAGTGATTTTACCAGGTAACACAACCTTGCCTTTCGGTGATTTGGCAACTATTCCATTCTTAGTTTGTTTGATGGCAGCTGTCTTTGGTGGAAACATTATTCGAACAATCTTAGGTGGGACGATCTACATGGTCACCATTTTATACATCACTTCATGGGTGGCACCATTTTTAACAAAAGCAGCACAAGCGGCAAACTTTGATTTACAAGGACATTCATCAGTAACTGCGATGGCAGAAGGTGGACTGTGGACAACACTTCTATACGTGGGTGGTGCAAAACTATTTGGTTACTTTGCCCTAGTCGGAATTGGTCTGATTATTACAGGTTTACTATTCTACGTGAATCGCATTTTACCTAAAAGAGCAGCTAAACAAACTGAAGCTTAATACAAAATAGGAGAGATGACAGATGAAAAAATTATTAATTATGTGCGGAACAGGTGTGGCTACTTCAACAGTGGTAACAGGAAAAGTAAAAGAATGGTTGAAATCAAAAGGACTCGAAAATGAAGTGAAACTATATCAATCAAAAGTTGCGGATGAGATTGGCAAAATTGATGACTACGATATTGTGGTCAGTACGACCGTGGTTCCTGACAACATTAAAGATAAAGTAATTATGGGGCTTCCTTTATTAACCGGAATTGGCATTGATGGGTTGTTTGACGAAATTGAAGCGAAGATTAAAGCCTAAAAAATACTTGAAAAGAAGGTAATCAAATGTTAGTTACAACGAAAGAGATGTTTGAAAAAGCACAAAAAGAAAACTATGCGATTCCGGCAGCGAACTTTTTTGATTTAGATTCTGCAAGAACCTTTGTAGAGGTTGCAGAAAAAATGCAAAAGCCATTAATTTTAGCCTTTGCACAAGCGCATATTGAAGAATGTCCTCTTGAAGAGGCAGCGTTAATTGCAACATATTTAGCCAAAAAAGCAAGTGTTCCAGTAGCACTTCATTTGGATCATGGACAAGATGAGGAAATCATCAAGCAAGCAATCGAGCTTGGGTTCACTTCTGTGATGATAGATGCTTCGCAGGATGAGATTGAAACAAATATTCGTCGTTCAAAAGCAGTTGCGGAATATGCTCATGAAAGAGGCGTTGTGGTAGAGGCCGAGATTGGACATGTGGGAACGGGAAATAGTTATGAATTTAAGGAAACCACGGACACCATTTATACCGAAGTGGAGGAAGCAGCACGTTTTGCGAAAGAAACCGGCGTCGATTCATTGGCAGTTTCGATAGGTACAGCTCATGGGCAATACAAAGGAACACCGAAAATCAGCTTTGAGCGGTTGGAAGAAATTAAAAATGAAGTTTCAATTCCATTAGTGTTGCATGGTGGTTCATCATCTGGTGATGAAAATCTCCACAAATGTGCTGTTTCAGGGATCAATAAAATTAATATCTTTACTGATTTTATTACAGCAGCAATGGATGTAATTAACGAAGAAAAACCAGAGGATTATTTTACACTTAAACGATTAGCGAACCAAGCGATTGCGGATACGTTATCGCATTATTACAAAGTATTTGCAACAAAATAGAGGAGGGTTCTCATGAGAACAGTAAGAAAACCATTTTTTGTGGTTAATCCTAAATCTTATTTGTATGGTGAACAGGCATTGGAACTAGCAAAAACAGCGGATCAATTAGCTGCAGCATACGACATCGATATCATTTTTACTTGTCAACATGTTGATGTTCGGCTAATTAAAGAACAGACAACGCAGTTGATTGTGAGTGTTCAACATATCGATGGGATAGTCCCTGGTAGAGGGATGGGACACGTTTTACCTGAAGGCGTTGCAGCGGCTGGAGCAGAAGCGACCTTCCTTAATCATGCAGAACGTCCTTTATCGGTTAGTGAGCTGTGTGATGCCGTCAAGCGAGCAAAGGAACTTGGTCTATTGACTATTGTCTGTGCGAATTCTTTAGAAGAGGCGAAGCTCGTAGCTTCATTGAAGCCGGATGTAATGGTTTGTGAGCCTACGGAATTAATAGGTACAGGTCAAGCAAGTGACATTTCTTATATGATTCAAACCAATGAAGCTGTACGTAAGGTGGATCCTGAAATTTTTGTTCTGCAGGCAGCAGGGATTTCAACGGTAGCAGATGTTCGCAAAGCACTTGATTCGGGGGCTGATGCAACGGGTGGAACCAGCGGGATTGTTTGTGCCAAAGATCCTGTGGACACATTGAAAGCGATGATTGAAGAAGTAAGTAAATGGAAAAAGGAGCAATCGACAAAATGATAACTTATACTGAGCAACTTGTTTTGACTTCAAATGGACAGCGAGTGACGTATCATAATATTACCGAACAAGTAAAAGAAATTGTGGCAAAAAGTGGGATAAAAAATGGCATTTGTCTTGTTCAGTCGCCACATACTACTTGTTCAGTTATTTTTGAGGAATTCATGCACGATTTGGATTTTAATGGGGATGAATTTTTACAGGTTGATTTAAATCGGATTCTTGATCGGATCATTCCTCGAGAATTAACGGAAAATACCGATTATCGTTATCCTGGTCCGAAGCATCTTGATTTCTTGCTGTCCTTAGATGATCCAGACTATGCTGGTGATGCTGGAACGATTTTAAATGGAGATGCACATATCCGAGCATCATTCTTCGGAGCAAGTGAAAATTTCATTGTCAAAGAGGAAACATTAATGACAGGAGCTGTCGGCTCGATTTATTTCATTGATTTTGATCAAAACCGTGTTAGAAATCGAAAATGCCATATTTTAGTAATGGGTGAATAGAAAAGTAATAAGAAACAAACATTTGGGAAACTAATTGAATGATCACACCTATAAAAATTAATACGAAAGATAATAGTTAGTTCATTCCGTTTTTTTGGTTAAACTACTAAAATTCATCATAGAGAATACTATAGGGAAACAAAAACTATTTAGTTTAGAAAAAGTATAGCCAGTTATCTGATCGGTAAATAAGATCATTGGGAAGACCTTGCTTAAGGCGTTCTTCTCAGTGATCTTAATTTATTGTTATTTAAATCCATCCTTGCTTTATTGCAAAATTTATCGCTTCAATTCGTGAACGTGATGCTGTTTTGCTTAGAATAGCAGAGATGTAATTACGTACAGTTCCCTCACTCAAAAATAGAGTTTGGGCAATTTGTTGGGTGCTGATGCCGGTTTTTAACAACGTTAAAATTTCAAGCTCTCTTGGGGTTAAAGGGTTTTTTTGAGTAATGAATGATTGAATAACCAATTCAGGTGAAAAAATCGTATCACCCGCCATGATTGAGCGGATTGAACGAATAAGTTCTTCACTGGGACTATCTTTTAGCATATAACCGTTGACATTGTTCTGTAAAGCTTGCTGAAAATAGTGTTCTTGCGCAAAGGTAGTCAGAACCATAATTCTCACATCCTGTTTTAATAAACGAAGCTGCTTAGCAATTTCCAAGCCAGTCAACTTAGGCATTTCAATGTCTAATAAAACGATATTTGGTTTCAATTTGATGATGTCAGATAATGCCGTATCACCATCTGTTGCAGAACCAATAACTTCAAAATCTGTTTCAAGATTCAAAATCATCGTTAATGCAGTGTTCAATAATTGTTGATCCTCTGCCAAATACAATTTAATCATGCTCATTCTCCTTAGGCAACGAAATGACAATCTTTACTCCTTGTGTTCCAGTGATCGTCAACTGTCCTTTTTCAGTTTGAATCCGTTCTTTCATTCCGCTGATTCCATAGCCGGTTGATTTTAGTTGAGTGAATCCTTGTCCATTATCTTGAATGGTAATAAAATAGGTGTCTATATTCTCGGTAAAATCAATCATCGCAATACTAGCTTTGCTGTGACGAATCATATTTGTGATGGCTTCTTTAATAACTGCGGATACTGTATGTTGAATGTTCGTCGGCCATTTTTCGGCTAGTTCCTCTCCTACAGAATGAAGCTGAATATTGGTAAGAACTAAATTTTTTTCTTCTTCTAGCATCGTTTGGGCAATTGTTCGCTCTTGTAAATTTGAAACGATCCCACGAACTAATGATAAGTTTTTTCGGGAAGTCTCAGCAATATCATGTAATTCATTGGTTGCTTGGCGTGAATCAATTGCTATTAATTTCTCCGCTAATTCAGCCTTTAATGAAATGATGGAAAACGCTTGGCCTAAATGATCATGGAGATCACGAGCAATACGATCTCGTTCATTTTGGCGCACAACTGCTTCTAAACGTTTATTTTGTTGGTTGAGGCGATAGATCCGCCGATAAGATTCCCCTACCGACTTAGCTGCTAGTGGTGTAATAATAGCAGCTATGATAGTGATACCTACATTAATGTAACTGGATGAATGGGTGAAACGAGTGGTCCACAACATAGCGCCAAGACTAATCATGACGCTTACATAATAACCAGTCAAATAATGATAGAATAAACGTTTGGTTACTGGCAGGGAGCCAATCTCCCAGGCAACGAAAATAAAGAGATATCCATTTTTTTGAAAGATACCAAATAAGCAGGCAATCAATAATTGAAGGAAAACGTCCCATGTTAAAAATTTATGAACTTCATAGCCATCTCGGTAAGCTTTTAAAAAAATAACTAAAAGTAATATAAATAACCAGTCAAACCAAGAAGTAAGGGGGAACAATGAATAGATCGTCGGTATTAAAAATACTAACCAGAAATAAGGTGCAATGCCGAATCGTTTTGGGAAAAATATGTGCTTTTCGAAAAAACTCATATGGTAGAAACCTCACTTTTACTTTGAAAAAAGACGACTACTTTGAACAGTACGAATAAAATGATCGTCCAAACTAAGAGTACCCCAAAACTAACAAAATTAAAACGTTGATAATTGATAAATCTTCTTAAAATTACAGCTGTTTGATAAGTTGGTAGCCAGTGTCCAACCTTTTGTACCCATGGGGGCATTATGCTAAGTGGCCACCATAGTCCGCTTAAAATTGCCATGGGAAAAACGATGAGATTACTAAGCAAATTTACTACGTTATCTGAACCTAATAGAGAGATGATCATTCCAATCAATATAAGTGGGAATGATAACAATGGAACGAGGAATAAAAGACCTATTAAATGAAACCAATTAATTGTTAGCTGATTTACTAAAATTCCAGTCATTATTAGTGCCAAAACCGAAAGTATATTTAACGATAGAAAGACGATTAACATCGATAGATAATATTGTGATTTTGAACCTGGACGTAGTGCTACAAATAAATCGAACTTTCTAGTATGATCTTCTAACAGAGTATGTGCGACTGTCATAACAGAACTAATCAATGAGCTATACACAATCATACTAATCATATAAGCGATATTCCATGTTTTCGAAGCTACTGGTTGTGTTATTACCTGAGTAAATATAAGGTAAAAGCCTGTTGGCATGGCGATACTGAATAAGAGGAAGCGCAAGTTACGGAATACGATGCGTTTATAGTTGATTTGAACTTGAAACAAGAATTTTTTCATTTACCGCTACCTCCAATTACTTTTTGAAATAAAGAAGCCAACGAATTTTGCTGAATGGCTAATTCGTCTAATTGATTAAGATAAGGAATTAAAGCTTCCATCACTACGTTTGGCTCATCAGTTATTAATTGAATATGCTGATTAGTTTTTAAACATTCTTTAACAGCTGAAATGGATGTGAATGTTTCTTTTGGTAATGGAGTGGTAAATTGGATGGTTATATGACCACTTTTTTTCCGCAATGATTTCAAGGTACCATCGTATACTAACCTAGTATCTTTTAAAATAAGGATTCGATCTGCAATCTGATCTAGTTCCTCCAGATAATGGTTAGTAATAAAAAAAGTCTTTCCATTTTGCTTCAAACGGTCAATACTTTCCCAGAATGATTGTCGACTATTACTATCCATTCCAGCAGTCGGCTCATCTAAAAAAATTAGTTGAGGGTTTCCTGCCATAGTTGTTGCAAAAGTCAACCGACGTTTTTGTCCGCCAGACAATTGATCTAAGTAACACTTCTCTTTTTCTTTTAAGTTGGCTAAGCGAATCAAGGCTTCATAAGATAATGGGTTGTGATAGTAACTACGAGCAAGATTTAAACACTCTTTGACGGTGACTCGTTCGAGTGATAAGTTTTGTTGCAACATTACACCGACTTTGTCACGGACTTTCCTGATATCTTGGGTTCCCATCACATAGGTAGTCCCTGAATTTGGTTGAATCAATTGGTTAAGTAGATTGATCAGAGTGGATTTTCCTGCACCATTTTCTCCTAATAGTGCGACAGTCTCTCCGGGTGCAATCTGAAATGAGATATTATCTAAAACGGTTGTCCTGTTATACACCTTCGATAAGTTTTGTACATCGATTATTGGATTCATATTCTTTCCTCCTGCTGATGTTATCTTAGCTATTTTTTGAGTTGTAAAACAGTCATGGATGTCATCAGTTGGACATGACAATTGTCATGTCTAAAGAACACAGAAATGTAGACTGCTGACTGAATAGTCAAAAAGTTGTTATTATTAATTAAAGAAGTGGAGAAAAGCTAAACTACCTTGTTGATTGTTCATTATGGAAACTCTTTTCACTTATATCTACTATTAAATTTCGCTAATTTTGATGTGGGGGAGACCTTTTGTTACTTGGAAATCAACTGATTTTTTTGGGAATTTGTGATTCAGGGGGCACGTAAATTACTCTAATCAGACGTTCTACGGTATAATAAATGACGGACATGTTTCATTCATTTTCCTCTTACAACCAATTGAAAGCGTTTGTATTTTTGATTCAAGAAAGATACTTAGATGCTTGGAGTATACTTTCGTTGATATCATTGATTGGAAAACGATACCTGATGCGCTTGTCACTAAAGTTTTTCCTGACAAGTGTGCATTTGGTGGTGTTCTAACTTCGTTTACTAAAGCAATTGAAATAAATTTGAGATGAAAAAGGAGCGGATAGGATGGCTTTTCCAGAGAATTTTTTATGGGGCGGTGCATTAGCAGCCCATCAATTTGAAGGTGGTGTAATTGGAACGTCAAAAGGGCTTTCGGTGGCTGACGTGATGACAGCTGGCTCACATGGTGTACCTCGAGTGATCACGGATGGAGTTGTGGAAGGTAATTATTATCCCAATCATGTAGGGATTGATTTTTACCATCGCTATAAAGAAGATATTGCACTGTTTGCTGATCTTGGGTTCAAATGTTTTCGTACATCGATTGCTTGGTCACGTATTTTTCCAAATGGAGATGAGCTGGAACCTAATGAAGAAGGTCTTCAATTTTATGACGATGTCTTTGACGAGCTGTTGAAATATGGAATCGAACCGGTTATTACATTGTCCCATTTTGAAATGCCCTATCATATTGCCAAAGAATATGGTGGATTTATGAATCGTCAAACGATCGATTTCTTTCTTAAGTTTGCAGAAGTGGTATTTAAGCGCTATCAAAATAAGGTGAAATACTGGATGACATTCAACGAGATCAACAACCAAATGAACTATTCAAATGATATTTTTGGTTGGACCAACTCAGGTGTTCATTTTGGCGATTATGAAAATCCAGAGGAGGCGATGTACATTTGTGGCCATCATACGTTAGTTGCTTCTGCTAAGGCGGTTAAACTAGGAAAATCAATCAATCCAGATTTCGAGATTGGGAATATGATTGCGATGGTGCCTATTTATCCATTTTCTTCTCGACCAGCGGATCAAATCTTAGCGCAACAGATGATGCATGATCGTTGGTTTTTCTGTGATGTACAAGTTCGTGGACACTATCCAAATTATGCCCTTAAAATGTTTGAGCGTAAAGGGTACCAGATCGATATAACAGAAGCAGATCGACAAGCACTCGCTGAAGGTACAGTGGATTATATCGGTTTTTCATACTACATGAGTAATACGGTCGATTCGCAAGTCCATCAAGATGTTTCAACGAATGTTAGTGGTGGAAGTACGTACTCCGTAACGAATCCATTTATTAAGGAATCTGACTGGGGGTGGGCGATCGATCCAGAAGGTCTCCGCTATTCATTGAATGCTTTTTATGAGCGTTATGAACTCCCATTATTTATTGTTGAAAATGGGTTTGGTGCCATTGATGTTCTGGAGGCGGATCACACGATTCATGATCCTTACCGTATCGAATATTTACGTAGTCATATCCAAGAGATGGAAAAGGCGATCAATGAAGATGGTGTCGTGCTTTTGGGTTACACGCCGTGGGGTTGTATTGATTGCGTGTCATTTACAACAGGGGAGATGAAAAAGCGTTACGGTTTTATCTATGTTGATCGGAACAATGATGGTTCTGGTACACTAGAAAGGTATAAAAAAGACTCCTATGATTGGTATAAGCGGGTAACAACCTCTAATGGAACAGAGCTTTAGACGAGCAAACATGTAAATAGACCACAAAAAATCAGCTGGTTGTTTTCAAATCAGCTGATTTACTATTTATTTGTATTAAATTGAAAGAGAGTAAAAAGTTTATGCAAGTTGACCAACCTTATTTATAGAACCGTTTTTATTTTTTCCCATAAGTGATCCAGATCCATTGTTCCGTACTCTGCTTTAGAAATAGCTATCACTGGTATCTGAGGGAATTTCTTTTCAATTTCTTCTTTGGCATAGGCAAACGTTGGGGTTAGTAAAATAATATCTGCTTCCGAGGCGTGTTCGTCTATCTGACTTGCTTCATATATTTTAAGAGCCCAAGATTGATTTTTTTCTCTTAAAAACTTCGCTAATTTCATTTCTAAGAACTGGGTTTGCAAACTACCATTGGTAGAAATAAAATTAAAAGACAGATCAAAAATGACAATAGTTTTCATTTTTTGTTCCGCATGTTTTTGAGGATTGTTCATCGAAGTAGTAGCCATTTGTTTTCTTCCTTTCGTTTCACCTATTCGTTATCTCTAGTATACGACAATTATTTTGTAAGCGCTATTTTAAGTTGGTAGAAATAAGTGTGCTTTTTCTTTTAATTTCATTTCATATAGCTACATAGTGAATAAATATGAATAAACAGCTATTTTATGTTGAACTTTCATTATTCAGCTCATAAAAGGGGTCAAACAATGCTATACTTTATCCAATGGAAAACAGAATAGGAGAAAAATGTATGGATCAAAAAACATTTATTGTGCTATTGATTTGTGGCGTGATCGTTTTGCTCATTGCTCTAGATTTCAATGCGCGTCGAAAATTAAAAGAAAGTGTCCATCAGAAATGGGGAAGAGTGCCTTATCAACCTCGATTTGATAAAGAAAAAAGTTTAAAGGAAGCGTGGCTCACAGAAAAAGAATTTCGTTCATGGTCAAGTGAAGTGGATGACTTGACGTGGTACGATTTGGATATGTTTGAAGTTTTTGAAGGCATCAACCTGACATACTCTAGTATTGGTTCAGAAGCTTTATATCAACGGCTGAGGAGCTTTAACTTTGGAAAAGATCAGCGATTAGAAAAGTTAATTGCTTTTTACCAAGAAAACCCTCAAACAAGAGAAAAAATCCAATATCAATTTGCACGACTAGGGAAAAAAGATGGTAATTTTACGAAGCAATATTTAGCGGATGGCCAAAGTAAACAGATCGGACATGTCGGCTTTTATACTTTTTTAGGTCTCTTACCGATCATTGGTTTAATTTTATTATTATTTGGACAAGTCTTAGGTATCTATCTAGCGATTGGTAGTTTGATTTTTAACACACTTTATTATCAAGTCAAGAAACAGACATTAGAAACTGAGATTAATAGTATGGGTTACCTAGTCTCAACGATCTCAACAGCGAATCAAGTAGCAAAGATTGCTACACCGGTTCAAGATGAATTACGGCAAAATGTTAAACCATTAAAAGATATTCCTAAATTTGGGTTTTCCTTTCGAGTTAAAAGTGGGTCGGAAGCAGAAATTTTATTTGATTATGTCAATATGATGTTCATGTTGCCGTTTATTTCTTATCACTTTGTTATTAGCAGGTTAGAGAAAAAAACGAAAGAGGCAATGAAGGTTTGGGAATTATTGGGAGAAATGGAAGTAGCGGCTGCAGTTCTCAACTACCGTACCTACATGCCTATTACCTGTCAGCCAGAATTTACGGATAATGGCGTAGAGGCAGAAGACCTCTATCATCCTCTCTTGAAAGAAGCGGTAGTGAACCCGGTAGATTGGCATCAGAACATTTTAGTGACGGGCTCGAATGCTTCAGGTAAATCTACTTATGTGAAAAGTATTGCGATCAATTGTATCTTAGCACAGACGATCCAAACAGCCCTCGCAGAAAAGTTTACCTTGCAGCACGGTCACGTACTGACTTCTATGGCGATCGAAGATGACTTGTTTGCAGGAGATAGTTATTTTGTTTCAGAAATCAAATCGATTAAACGTCTACTAGATCAAGTGGAAAAAGGAGAAAGATGTTATTGTTTTGTGGATGAGATTTTAAAGGGAACCAATACGATCGAACGGATTGCTTCTTCTGCAGCAGTAGTAAGATGGTTGGCAGATTATCCTTCACTAGCTTTTGTGGCGACTCACGATATTGAATTGACTGAGATCTTGAAAAATGAATGTGAGAATGTCCATTTTGAGGAACAGGTCACAGCAGAAAAAGGAATCAGTTTTGATTTTAAATTAAAGCAAGGTCCAGCAAAAACCAGAAATGCGATTGCATTATTGAAAGTCTTAAATTATCCGGAAAAACTAGTTGCGGATGCAAAAGAAGCAGCAACATTTTTTGATCAACATCGAAAATGGGAGGTAGTTGAATAATATAAATCTATTTTGGTTATCTTTATAAGTTCCGAAAGAAAAGACACTTTTTCCTAGTTGAAAGGTGTCTTTTTTGATATTTATTTAATAACTAAAAAACTTTAATTTTATTAGTAAATATATCTGTTTTTTGGTCAATAAATTATGTATATAATTAAGCTGATTTATTCAGAAGGAGAGGAAGAAATGAGTGAGGTAATTGGGAAAATTTTTGTGACAAAGGACTATGCAAAGTTCAAAAAATTGAAAGGAAATCGTCAAATAAAGAAAAATCAAAACTTAGAAGAATCGATAAAAAACAGTGGTATCATGATACCAATAGAAGTAAACGAACATTTTGAAATTTTAGATGGACAAAATCGTTTTGAATTAGCAAAAAAATGGAATCAATTGATTCCATATCGGATACTGGATGGTTCTGGAATCCAAGAAGTGATTGAACTTAATTCAACTACTAAATCTTGGACATTAATAGATTATATCAATAAATATTGTTTGGACGGCAAGGAAGATTATCTTTTACTGAAAGAACTAAAAAACAAATACATAAAAATACCTATCTCATCTTTAGCTTCGGCGGGTGAAGGATATTTAAACCTTAATCAACATGTAACAAATAGCATCAGAGAAGGAAATTTTTCCTTTTATAATTATGATATTTTTTGTACATTTCTCGAACAGTATTCGCTCTTTCTAACGGAAACAGGAATTAAAAGTGGGCAATATACATTGTTTGCTTTCTTTAACTTATATACCACAAAGGGGTTTGACCTTGAACGTTTAATTACGGGAGTCGCCAACGAAGTAGAGTCTGTTAATGATAATAATAATTTTTATGTAATCATGGAAATATTCCTCAAAGCTTATGAGTATAGTCGTCTAAAGGATAAAAAATCAGCTATTACCTACGAAATTAATGATAAGGAACAACCGGACATATTAACTACTAGAAATACAACATTATGGAATGGAAAAAGGTGAAGTAATGGATGAAGTAATGGATGCCGTGTATGGAGAAATTTATTCTACAAAGGATTATAGCCAATTCAAACTTATTCGTGGTAACAGAAAAATTTCAACAAATTTGAACTTAGAAAAATTAATTCAGAAAAGTGGTGTTTTAAGGCCTATAGTAGTAAATAAAGAGATGGAGATTTTAGATGGACAGCATCGTTACGCCATAGCAAAAAAGTACAAGCTAGAGTTGCCGTATTATATCAGTCCTTCTAAAAGTGTAGAAGATATCATTATTTTAAATACTTCATCAAAACGTTGGCAAGCAGAAGATTATATTCAAAAATATAAAGAAGATGGACTGAGAGATTATATTTTATTAGATAGAATACTTAAAGAGTATATTAAAATCCCACTAACGGATATTTGTTATTGTGCGCAAGGATACTTCAAGAAAAAAGGAAAGCTAATGGAAAAAGTAAAAGATGGACAATTTAAATTCATTGATAGCGATGGTTTTATAGAATGTTTAATAGATTTTCAAAAGTTTATATATGTAACAGGAATACATCCTATCAAAGGAGTATTTTCAGCTTTTTTTGGATTATATATCGTTGAAAAATTTAATTTAGAACATTTTATTAGCAAAGTTAATTCACAAGACTTAAAAACAAAAATAGTTGGTATTAACAATGAGAAACTACTGTTAAAGAGGTTTGTAAAAGACGCTTATAATTTTAATGTAAAGAAGACATCTGACAAATATATAAATTTTAAATTTAACAATGATAATGAAAAGAGTATTTATATTTTAGAAAAATTAAAAAAACATCTAATCCATCCTAAGTTTAACGATCGAATTTATTAAGAAAAAAATGTAAAAAGCTATCTCTAGTTAATAGAAGGTGGCTTTTTATGTTTCGTAGAAAAATGAGTAATTTAAATGTGAGGATACATTTATTTCTTTTAAAACATTTTTTATTATCCAAGTGTTGTATCCATGTTACAATAGAGAATCAGATGGAAAAAAGGAGATCGTTAAAAAAATGACACAGGCTCTTGAAATAAAGAATTTAAAAAAAGTATACGCAACGGGAGTTGAAGCGTTGCGAGGGATTGATTTAACGGTGGAAGAGGGCGATTTTTATGCCTTGCTTGGTCCTAATGGTGCGGGGAAATCTACGACAATTGGGATCATCACTTCACTTGTGAATAAAACTTCTGGTGAAGTAAAAGTGTTTGGTTATGACTTGGATACTGATTTGGTTCGTGCCAAACAACAAATCGGATTAGTACCGCAAGAATTCAATTTTAATCCTTTTGAAACAGTTCAACAGATCGTAGTGAATCAAGCAGGATATTATGGTGTTTCACGACAAGAAGCAATCAAGCGTAGTGAAAAATACCTTAAGCAATCCAATCTATGGGAAAAAAGAAATGTTCGTGCACGCATGCTTTCTGGTGGGATGAAACGGCGACTGATGATTGCTAGAGCATTGATGCATGAACCGAAACTATTGATTTTAGATGAACCTACTGCAGGTGTAGATATTGAACTAAGACGTGAGATGTGGGAGTTCTTGCGAGAATTAAATGAACAAGGTACCACGATTATTCTAACGACTCATTATTTGGAAGAAGCCGAAATGTTGTGTCGGAATATCGGGATTATCCAATCAGGTGAATTGATTGAAAATACAAGTATGAAATCATTACTTTCTAAATTACAATTTGAAACGTTTATTTTTGACTTAGCACCGTATGAACAAGCGCCAGTTCTACAAGGGTACACTAGTACGTTTGAAGATGAGAGGACCCTTGCTGTTGAAGTAGAACGGGATCAAGGGGTCAACGGAATCTTTGATCAATTAAGTGAACAAGGGATAAAAGTGCTTTCGATGAGAAATAAATCGAATCGCTTAGAAGAATTATTCTTGAAAATCACGGAAGAAAATGGTCATGTGGAGGAAAAAAATGTTTAGTCTTTATTTTACAGCTTTAAAAAGTTTAGCCATCAAGGAAACCAATCGCTACTTGCGGATTTGGGTCCAAACACTGGTACCACCAGTGATTACCACCTCACTTTATTTTGTGATCTTTGGGAAAATGATTGGCGGACGTATTGGTGATATGGGTGGATTTTCCTACATGGAATTTATTGTTCCAGGGTTGATCATGATGTCCGTTATCACTAGTTCTTATTCCAATGTTTCGTCCTCATTTTTTTCTCAAAAATTCCAGAAAAATATTGAAGAAATTTTAGTTGCGCCCGTTCCCACACATGTGATTATTTGGGGATTTGTGATTGGTGGACTGGGACGTAGTATCTTGGTCGGGGCGTTGGTAACAATGATTTCGCTCTTCTTCGTTCCGCTAAATGTCTTCTCTTGGGGCATCGTGATTGTTACTTTGCTGATGACATCGATTTTATTTTCACTAGCGGGTTTGATCAATGGGATTTTCGCACAGTCGTATGATGATGTGTCGATCGTGCCGACCTTTGTCCTTCAGCCATTGACATACCTCGGTGGTGTCTTTTATTCGATCTCTATGTTGCCACCAATCTGGCAGGCAATTTCTAAAGTTAATCCGATCGTTTACATGATTTCAGGATTTCGTTATGGGTTCCTTGGAACGACAGATGTACCCATCATAGTTTCGATCACGATTCTTGTGTTATTTAGTTTAGTGCTTTATTCACTATGCTGGTATTTAATCAATAAAGGTAGAGGGTTAAGAAGCTAGAGTTTGTGGAATGATCAAAAAAACTTATTCGGTTTTCTACAGAAACGGATTGATTTGATCAAATTTTTGGTAATAGACAAGAAATAGTTGAGTCTAGGATAGATGCTTATCCTAGACTTTTTTTGTTCGATTAAAGGACTTCCTCATACAAATTTAGACGATCTACTCTTAAATTAACTAAATATAATATGTTAAAATGATAACTAAACTTTAGTTTTTAGTGTCTTATCTAGTATAGAAAAATAAAAAGGGGATATGGAATGACAATTGAATTTCGCGAAACGACGTTAGCTGATGTGCCAGCCGTCATGAAAATCATTAATGAAGCAAAACGGTTGTTAGCTTCCGCTGATAGTCCGCAATGGCAAAATGGTTATCCAAATGAAGAAACGATCAGGCAAGATATCGAAAAAACATGGTCTTATGTTTTGGTAGTCGATGGAATCATTGCTGGAACATTAGCCTTACAAAAAACACCTGATAAAAATTATCAAGAAATCTTTGAAGGAAGTTGGGAAAAAGCTGATGCGCCCTATACAACAATCCATCGCATTGCACTAGCTGATGCATTTCGCGGACAAAAGCTGGCTTACCGACTCGTTGAGTATGCAGAAGCAGAAACAAAGGCCTTAGGAATGGCACAAGTAAGAGTTGATACGCACAAAAAGAATACTAGTATGCAACGTATCATGGCTCATTGTGGGTTTGAGTTACGTGGTATCGTCTATGTTGACGATGAGATAGACAATGAACGATTGGCGTATCAAAAATTGCTTTAGTAAAGGAAGCAGTGGTTTTGCTTCTTTTGTTGATTCCTAGTATAATGACTCTGTTTTTTAGAATAGTGAACGAAGAGTATTACATGGCGAAACTACAATGAAATGGAGAGTTATCAGTGAAAGAAAATTTTTGGGCAGAATTACCGAAGCCCTTTTTTATATTAGCACCAATGGAAGATGTCACAGATGTGGTGTTTCGACATGTTGTGCAGGCGGCAGGAGCGCCCGATGTGTTTTTTACAGAATTTACAAATTCCGATAGTTTCTGCCATCCTGATGGTAAAGAAAGTGTCAGAGGTCGCTTGACATTTACCGAAGATGAACAGCCGATGGTTGCTCATATCTGGGGTGATAAACCAGAATTTTTTAGACAAATGAGTATCGAACTAGCAGAAATGGGTTTTAAAGGGATCGATTTGAATATGGGATGTCCGGTTCCTAACGTTGCTGAACGTGGGAAAGGGAGTGGCTTGATTCTTCGTCCGGAAGTTGCAGCGGAACTGATCGAAGCAGCGAAAGCAGGAGGATTACCTGTAAGCGTCAAGACAAGAATCGGCTATACAGAACAAGAAGAGTTGGAAGGTTGGTTGAGTCATTTATTGAAACAAGATATCGCCAATCTTTCTGTTCATTTACGTACGAGAAAAGAAATGAGTAAAGTAGATGCTCATTGGGAGTTGATCCCTCAAATCGTAGCATTAAGAGATCAACTTGCGCCACAAACGTTGCTTACGATCAATGGCGACATTCCTGATCGGCAAACGGGCTTGGAATTAGTTGAAAAATATGGTGTAGACGGGATTATGATCGGTCGTGGGATCTTTAAAAATCCTTTTGCTTTTGAAAAAGAACCAAGGGAACATTCAGCAACTGAATTGATTGATCTTTTACGTCTGCAATTAGATCTCCAAGACCAATATGCCAAAGAAATCCCCCGTTCAATGACTGGGCTACATCGTTTCTTTAAAATCTATGTCAAAGGATTTCCTGGCGCAAGTGACTTACGTGTTCAATTAATGAATACTAAATCGACCGACGAAGTCAGAGCGCTTTTAAATGCTTTTTCTAATCAAGAATAACCGATGAAAATTTCAAGAATACTGTATTCTGTTTGTATTTTTGAATCTTATAAAAGAAATCAGAGGTAGATAAAACGCCGAATGATCCGAATGAATTTTCGTGATCATTGGGCTTTTTTTGTAAAAGTAGTTATTTAATGAGAAAATTGAATGGCAAATGAGACAAAAGTAGCATCTTCGGAAATAAGCTGAAATTTACCAAAAATTTGAGAAGCACCAAGTAGGTAACAATCAACATCAAAAACTAGTTTTTGTGTTTCTTGTCAATTTTCGGAAATTCCTTCTTATTTCTTGATGCTAAACACTTTTGTCTCAACCTCTTTGAGCATATTAGTTTATCACTTGATAAATTTTACGTTATCATTAAATTTATCAAGTGATAAAAAAGGTAAGTAGGTGATCCCATGAAAAAAATTATTGTCATTGGGGCGGGAGTAGCTGGATTAAGTGCCGCAGTTCGGTTGCAAAAGCTAGGATATGAAGTCACACTGTACGAAAAAGATCGTCAAGTTGGCGGGAAAATGAATCAAATCAAAACGGCAGGATTTACCTTTGATTTAGGACCAACGATTGTGATGATGCCAGAAATTTATCGGGAAGTATTTGAATTTTGTGGGAAAGACCCCGATGACTACATTCCAATGAAAAAAGTTGATCCAATGTTAAAACTGTATTTCAACAAAGAGGAACCAATCGAGTTTTCCAATGATTTAATTGAATTGACAAAGACGTTGGAAAACATTTCGCCAGAAGATACACAAGGTTATTTCGCATTTTTAGCAGATATCTATCAGCGATATACGATCGCAAAAGAAGCCTTTATCACGAAATCATTTCGTGGTTTTTGGGATTTTTATAATCCTAAATCATTATGGGCAGGGATCCGCTTGCGGACATTCAGCGATGCGTATACGTCTATTTCTAAATTTGTGAAGGATGACCGTTTGCGTAAATCATTGGCTTTTCAAACACTTTATATCGGGGTATCGCCTTATCAAGGTCCCTCTTTATATACGATTATTCCAATGATCGAATTATTTTATGGTGTTTATTTTATTGAAGGTGGAATGTATACGTTAGCGACTTCATTGGCTCGATTGTTTGAAGAATTAGGTGGAAAGATCGTTTACGAAACATCAGTAGATGAAATCCTAATTGACAATAAGATTGCTAAAGGGATCCGAATCGGGAAAGAACAAGTGATGGCTGATGCTATTGTATGTGGCGCTGATTTTCCTTATGCGATGAAGGAATTAATTCCTGATGAAAGAAAACGGGGAAAGTATACAAATAAAAAAATCGCTAAATTTGAATATTCATGTTCTTGTTTTTTGATGTATCTTGGCTTAGACAAGAAATACCCAGAGGAACACTTGCATAGTATTTATTTTGCAGAAGACTTTAAACAAAATGTTGATGATCTCTTTGAACGAGGAAAGTTACCAGATGATCCATCTTTTTATTTGTACCGACCGTCATTGATGGATGATTCGCTTGCACCTGAGGGTCAGGAAGGCTTATATGTCTTAGTACCAGTGCCAGAATTGTCAAAATATGAGAAGTGGACGGAACAAACGATGCAAGCCTATCGCCAAAAAATCATCCGATTGCTCAAAGAAAAGACGATTTTTAAGGATATCGATGAGCATATCGTATCCGAAACATTGATCACGCCCAAAGATTTTTCTGACCGTTTCAATGCTTATAATGGAGCGACTTTTGGCTTAAAACCGACATTGAAACAAAGTAATTATTACCGCCCGCATAACAAATTTTCTGCAGCAGAAAATTTATATTTTTGTGGGAGTAGTACCCATCCTGGCGCAGGGGTACCAATTGTTATGCAAAGCGCAAAATTAGCGGTAGAGGAGCTGTTGAGAGATGATAACCATTAACAATGATCCTTTTCAAGAATACCAAAAAGATTTTGCCTATTGTGAATCAATCATCAAAAAAAATTCAAAATCGTTTTACCTGGCTTTCTCACAGTTGCCTAAACGAAAAGCTCAAAGTGTCTATGCCGTGTATGCGTTTTGCCGACGTGCAGATGATTTGATTGATCGCGACAACAATCAAGCGGGATTGAGACAGTTAGAACGGCAATTGCTAGATTTTAATGAGGGAAAGGTTCCCAACGATCCAGTCTGGCGTGCGCTATCAGTGGTCTTTGACAATTTCCCCATGGTAACCGCTCCTTTTTTTGATATGCTGACTGGTCAACGAAAAGATGCTGATTTTAAGCAACCAGAAACAAGAAAAGATCTTGAAGAATATTGTTATTACGTTGCAGGTAGTGTAGGTTTGATGTTGCTTCCGCTTTTAACTGAGCGCCCAGCTGACATCGTTGTACCAGCTAAAAAATTAGGAGAAGCGATGCAGTTAACGAATATTTTACGAGATGTTGGAGAAGATTATCAAATGGGGCGAATCTACCTGACAAAAGAAGACATGACTAGATTTGGGGTGGCAACTACCATGTTAAAAGAGAAGCAAGCCCAAACACAATTAGTCGCTTTATGGGAATCACTGGCTAAGCAGGCTGAAAACTTATATGAAGAATCTTTTGAGATGTTTCCTCTTATCACGGAAGATTGTCGTCAAGCACTTGCCAGTGCTGCGTTTATTTATCGTGAGCAATTAAATATCGTGAGAAAACAGCATTATTCTTTATTTGATAATAAGAATAAAGTTAGTCATTATCGAAAAGTACAGCTTTTAAAAGAGGTCAAAAGTTATCTCAAAAGCTATTGAACCGTCTGATTATTAAAGAACCGAATATAAATTCAATATTGTTGTTTTCAAACGATTATTAGTTGAAAAAATTGAAAGCAATGAGCCCGAGACCAAAAAGGTTGTCGGGCTTTTTATCACTGTTTTGTTACATAGGTCTTTCTATGCGAGAAAAATTTTCAGATAAAAATAAAGATTTAGCGGAATATTTTAGAACTTGTCGTATATTATTCATGACCAAGGTAATAGTTTTACCAACTAAATGCTAGGAGGATGGAAGAATGGGACCAATTGCAGTTACGCCTGATCAATTAAAATCACAAGCGAAGATCTATCAGCAATCAGCGCTCCAAATACAAGAGGCTATCCGAAAAGTAAATACGATGAACCAGCAAATTGCTCATAATTGGAAAGGACAAGCTTTTCAAGCATATCTTGATCAGTATCACCAGTTAGAAGGTAGCGTTAAACAAATGACACAATTATTTGAAAGTATTTATGAGCAACTCAACAACTATGCGAATACCGTTTCAGAACGGGATCGTCAAGATGCTCGGAATTTTGGGTTGCTATAGCGTTTATCAGTAAAAACCAATCTTCGTTTGACTTGTACCCATTAAAGCAGCAAATGTCAGTTGTTTTTTAGCTATTTTCATTTGGTTTTTGTTTTGATTCCTTGACTTTGAATGTAAAAAATAAGCCATACATGAAAAAAGGGGTAACTCAATGAAACAGGGAATAGACATTGATATTTGTTTGCAAATCGAACAGCAAACGATCGACTTGCAAATACCTAGGGAAATAACCATTAGGCGCTTAAAGGAATTATTTGTGAACGCGCTTCAGGTTTCTTCGATCGTGCTACCGGCTGCGTTCGATTTAGAAGTGACAAATAAATCAATACGATTGAATGAAGAATTTCTTTTATCAGATTATCCAATTAGTCATGGTGACCAACTGTTAATCAAGCCACGTATCCTTAATGGTGGTGACAACAAGTAATTGAAGAGCGAAAAGGATGTATTTAAAAAAGAAGGTATTAAAATAACCGATGAACGAGTGGAAATTCAGCTACAAGCGAATCAATATGCGTTGGATCAGATCGAACAATATACATTTTTTTTAAAACCTAAAAGAAATTTACTGGCAGGTGACGTTAGCCATTTATCTACAGAAAAATTAATCATTCAATACAAAAAAACAAATCAAATGAAGTGTTTCTCACAGGTTTTGATTAAATTAGATTTTTACCAACGATTATTGCTTGCCCAAAAAGTCAATCAATTGTGTGATTTTATGAATGGACCGATCCAACCATTGTTTCATCCCGATAATTTGTTTCTGTTTGGAGAAGAGATTTTTCTTGCACATCGAGGGTTTATGCAAGTTATCGCTCCATATACGGTCACTGAAAATGATTTTCTGAAGCAATATCGGGCACTGGTGTTGGCTATCTTATATCCTAATTTGAGTTATGAGAGTTTAAATGGAGGAAGTGAAGGATTAACAGATGACTTGTCGAAATTGCTCCATGGAGCAAAAAATGTAACAGAAATCAATCAGATTATTAGCGACCAAATCGAAACACAAAAGGAGATTCGAACGACAGAATTACGTGTGGTCAGTAGGAAAAATTACTTTATTTTTAAATGGGGTAGCCTTTTATTCAGCTTGTCAACCATCCTTTTTGCTTTATTAACAGGAAATTATGCGTTTTATCAATTACCACAGATAGAACGGAGCGTGGATGCACAAGCAAAATATATAGCCAAGGATTATGCAGGTGTTTTAACGGCTTTAGCAGATGTATCCCCCAGTTTGTTTTCTCAAAGTATCAAATATATAGTGGCTGTTAGTGTCATTCAATTAGATCATTTAACTTCATTAGAAAAAACAGCTATTTTAAATCAATTATCTCAAGAGTCAAGTGAGAATCGTTTGCTTTATTGGATTTACATTGACAGAAATAATCTCCAACAGGCATTGGATATCGCTCAAAACACTGGAGATGAGCAGTATCTTTTGCATGTCTATACTAAGTTATATCTGACAGTAAAAATGAACGATCAAATGAGTGGTGAAAAAAAGCAAAAATTACTAAAAAACTATCAAGAAAAAATTAGTCAATATAGCAAAAAGCCAGGAGAGAATAAATCTGAAAATCCCACAAAATAAGACACTATGCACCGAAAATCAGATGAATATCAGTCTTTCCATCCTTTTTGATCTCTTTTATTTTGGGGAGATGTTTATTCATGAAGTATTTACTCAAAATGATAAAGAGCTGGTGATCGCCGGCAAAAAAATCTGTTATATCAAACAGCATATAAATTTTTCAGACTCTTCGATCAAAGATGATCCGAGGTTTCTGATATTAAAGCATGAAACATTGCAGAGAAAGTGGATCGATCCACCGAATCAATTGATTGATATTTCATGTGCAACGACCTCTGCTTTGATGATTGAATCAGATGCAATGATTGCGATAGATTATCAGGATAATAACTATCAATTGAGTATATATCCTAGTAAAGCACCCGTTTATTATAACCAGCAACTTGTAACAAAAGGTGTATTTACTTTCCAAGTAGGTGATCAGATCGTAGTGGATCAGTGGATTATCGAAAGGCGGGAAAAGCAGTGGCAGATCATCGGTTTAGGTCAAGCGATCCAATTAAATCCATGGGTACTTTCTGAAGTCCCTTATATACCTGAATATCCTAAGCACTTCCCCTTTTTTAGAAGAAGCCCTAGAATCTATCTGGAAGAGCCAAAAGTACAAGTGGAGGTTCGATTACCGAGACACGAAGCAGCTCAGGAGAAACAATCCTTTTTTAAATTGGTTCTCCCCTCTTTAGGCATATTTATCTTAAGCGGAATGTTTCTATTTTTTAGCAATCGAAACCTGCTTCTGATACTAGGTATGTATGGACTTAATTTATTGACGTCCAGTATCTCTACTATCAATTATTTATTAAATAAAAAGAAAATAAAACGAAAAAAAAGTGAACAAAAAATAACTATCCAACAATATAGAATCAAAAAAGCTTTTGAATTAAACAGGTTACAGCAAAGACAGAAAGAAGTTTTACAGTACATGTATCCTTCTAATAATCAATTAGCACGAATGACAAAGGAATGTCATCCAAGAATCTATGAACGTCGACCAAAGGATAAAGATTTTTTAACCGTTCGCTTAGGAATAGGCGAACGTCCATCCAGTTTTAAAATTGTTAGTTCTTATTTGGATGAGGATCAATGGAACGATGAAGTTCTATCCGATTTTATTCGTCCTTATCAGAAATTAAAGAACGCACCTATTGCGATTTCGTTAGCAACTCAGTCAGTGGGGCTTGTCGGTCCATCGAATGTTTTGCAGGAAGCTCTTCAATCTTTACTATTTCAAATTTCTGTCTTGCACTCTTACCAAGAGGTTGAGTTTATCACGCTTCTTCAAGAAAAAGAATATGAAAAAACATGGAAAAATTGGCGTTGGTTACCACATCATACGTTGCGATCCTTTCCACTTAAACAAAGAGGGCTTCTATTCAATTTAAAAAATCGAGAGTTGGTTTTGAGTGCATTTTATAAGATCCTTTCTAAAAGGAAGCAACAACTACAACATGCTGATTATCAGAAGATAGCTTTTAAACCAACTTATGTTTTTTCAATTATCACAGAAGAAGGCTTGTGGGAGCATGAAATCAGTGAGTTTTTAACGGAAGAATTAAATCGGTATGGTGTCGTAGTTATTTGGGCGAAGGAATCTATCGATCAGTTGCCTGAAACTGTAACGACGTTAATAGCGTATCAAAGTCAAGATATTGCTATGTTGATCAATCATAAAGAACAACACATTAATCAACCATTTACACCTAATCGTTTACCAACTAGTTATCCACTTGAACAAGCAATTTTTCGCTTAGCTAACTTATTCCATGAAGAAATTGAAAATCAAAATCTGCCAGAAAAAATCAATTTATTAGAGCAATATCAAGTTCAGACTGTTGAGGAGTTAATGATTTCTAAGCGCTGGTTGAACGCAGAGCCAAGTAAGACATTGCGTTCATTGATCGGCTGGCAGAGAAAAAATCAGGGGATCTACTGGGATCTCCATGAACAGGCACATGGACCTCATGCTTTAATTGGTGGCACGACTGGTTCAGGGAAGTCAGAATTTCTGATTACTTATTTAGTGGGATTAGCCATCAATTTTTCTCCTGAAGATGTAGGGATTCTAGTGATTGATTGGAAAGGTGGCGGCCTCGCACAAACAGTAAGTAAGTTGCCACATTTTATGGGTGCGATCACTAATTTAGACCGAGTTGGTACGTCCCGTGCATTGATCAGTATCAAAGCGGAGCTGGAAAAGCGACAAAGGTTACTTGCGACCTATGAAGTAAACAACATCAATGAGTATATGCAGTTATACAAACAACGAAAACAAAGGAACGTTTCTGAATACCCTGATCAGCCGCTGCCTCATCTTTTTCTAGTATCCGATGAGTTTGCCGAATTAAAAGTCAATGTGCCAGAATTTTTGGAGGAGCTGACTTCAGTAGCTCGGATTGGTCGTTCACTTGGCGTCCATTTAATTTTAGCTACCCAAAAACCAGCCGGAGTAGTCAACGACCAAATCGAGGCGAATAGTAAAAGTAAAGTGGCATTGAAAATGGCAAGTGTTCAAGACTCAAAGGAACTTTTACAAACAACAGATGCAGCTTATGTGTCAAGACCAGGGAGGGGTTATCTTAAGGTAGGAGAAAATGACGTCTATGAATTGTTCCAAAGTGGTTATACAAAAGCACCCTACGCACCAAACCAATCTCTTGAAGATGAACGGATCGTTGTTGTGAATGAATTTGGTCAAAAGGAAGTCCTCTTTTCTCCTACAGAAAAAGATTCGAGGAAAGCAGCGGGCAGTATAGTTACGCAATATGAGGCAGTCAGAATGTTGATTGTACAAACTTTTCAACAATCAACATTCAGCCAACCATCACAACCTTGGTTACCAGAATTACCAACGTGGTTAGTAATGCCTATCTTTAAGGGAAATGAACGGAATACATTAAAGGTTCCCATAGGCTTGTTAGATGTACCTCATGAGCAAAAGCAAAGTCATTATTACTATGATTGCGAGAAAAGTAGTCATACCGTTGTATTCGCTAGTTCTGGATATGGAAAATCTACGTTACTACAAACAATTGTTTTAAGTCTTGCAAGACAAAATACTCCAAATCAAGTATGGTTTCATCTAGTTGATTTTGGTACTAATGGCCTTTTACCGTTGAAGAAGTTGCCACATGTCGTTGACATCGTCACTTTAGAAGAAGAAGAAAAAAGACAAAAAATGTTTGTGAGAATCAATCGATCATTGGCGGAGAGAAAACAACTGTTTAAAGAAAAGGGTGCCACAAATCTCTACCAATACCAAGAAAAAACGAGCATCCAATTACCGATCATTTTTATTATATTAGATAGCTACGAGAGTTTGGGGATAGAGGATAAACGAAAAGATTCCATCGATGAAACAATCGTGCATTTACTAAGAGATGGTGCAAGTTTAGGGATTTATCTTATTCTATCTGCAAATCGTGTCGGGAGTATTCGCCTAAATATGATGAGTCAATTTGCAACAAAGCTGTTTATGTATTTACATGATGAAAGTGAAATCAAACAAGTGCTGGGAAGAGAAGCGATTGTTGCGTTGCCTATTAAAGGAAGAGGGCAAGTGATGCTTGACCGACCAACGATATTACAATTTTATTTACCCACTAATGGTCAAAATGAATCAGAAATATTCGAAAAAATGGCAGAAGAAATAACAAATATAGATCAAGACTGGGTAGGAAAACGTCCTGAAAAAATCCTGATGGTGCCCGAACGGTTAACAACAAAAATTTTCAGTCAGTTTGTGCGCAACAAAGAAAAAGACTTGGTGTATCTAGGTTTGAATAAGCAAACAGTTGAGGTGGAATCATTTGCATTTTTTCTTGGAAAGCAGCTAGGTTTATTTTTTACTTCCAATGTACAATTGCAGAGGATGTTTTCATGGTGGCTGTCACAAATGATGGATGTGGAAGAAAATGTTATTTTAATCGATGTTTCTGGAACATTGGAGCAAATAAAAAACGAAGTGACTTCGTATTTTAGCTTGCATGATGTCGCAAAACGAAGTGAGAAATTTACTCATTTCTGGGATGAACTGTGGTTCACGCCAAAAACGAGAAAAATCGTGGTTCTTAATGGACTGGCTGATTTCGTGGAAGAAATGGGGTTACTCTCGGGAGAAGTGGGCAAGTTATTAAATAGAGGAAATTCGCGTTTTCAATTCATTTTTATTGATCTGTTAGCGAAAACTGGCAATTTTTATGGTGGAATGACTCAAATAGTAAAAGAAAATGTTTCTCAGATCCTTTTTGATGGGAGTCTCCAAACTCAAGGATTTGTTGATGATTTTACATTTACAAGAGAAAATAACCCAAATAATAAAAATAGTTTTTACAGTTTAAAGGATGGAAAGTTGGAAATCATAGTAGTTCCTGTCGAAGAAGAGTGAGGGTAAAAATGATACCGCACTAAAAATAATGTACCCGAACAAGAGGACACGGGTGCAAGGGTTAGCTCCAACAACAGAAGGAAGAATTTTTTGTAATAGCTTCTCAAGTGTTCGAAAATTCATGCGATTTCGAGGAATTAATTCTGGAATGTCTATTTGGTAAGAAGGTATGCTCACCATTTATTCATTTTTACACCTAAAAGAGTCTGGGAAGTCCTTTTTTGTCCCAGACTCTTAACGGTAATTTTTTTGAAAACTTCTTCTTATTATTGAAGTTTAAAGCGTTTTTTTCTGTCTTTGGCAAAAAACTCAGGATCACTCGTAAATAACGTTGGCATAATAAATAGTTACATTTTTTTTTCGAGTAATTTTAATTCTTGGATCATTGCTTTTTTTCGCGGGTATTTTTCTTTTAATTCTTTGATCAACAATTGAACTGAGATCATGCTGTTTGGTAAAGTAGCCATTTCTTCAATATATCTCACCAGTTTATGATAATGATTCCGAGTAGTCATAGTGTGGGCTATTTTCCGCAATTCATATTCATATTTCTGTAATAGTGCTTCGGGAGTCTGTTTTTTTAAAATATTGAAATAACGATTAGCTTCTTTGATTCCAGAGGTCTCTAACACACGATTCAATAATAGATCATAGCATTTTTCCTGTGAATAAAGTAAGCCAATGTCTTGATGATTATGTAATTCTTGGAACAAACGGTTTCGCAACGATATCCATTCGTCTTTTGAACAAGTTTTTTTCAATTGATGAACTAGATTCATATCTAATGCATCATTCTCAATCAATAACTTAAAAACTTGATTTATGTATGCTTCTTTTTTTCCTAATTTATAATAGAGTTTTTTTAGAGAATAACGATGAAGTTGAACGAGATCAGGAGATTGACGATCCAAAAGCAGACTCTCCTGTAATACTTTTTCTGCTTCTTTGTATATTCTATTTTTAAGTAAGTAATTAACATATTGTGTCCTGATAGTAGGGGAGTGCCAGTTTTCTTGGATAGTATGTTGAATTTTTTGCTTGGAATAGTTTAAGTACTCCATTTGTTTAACAGATAAAATTTGTTTTTTTTTTTTCAATCCTCTTTTTTTGTCTGCGGGTTCTTTCTTCAACGAGGAAGCAGATTGTTTCTCATAGTATGCTTGATATTTATTGATATCAAAAGAAGCATCTGAATAAATATATTGTTGAAAACGTTTTGCTAAGTGGTCATTTTCCTTTAAAATCATCTTTAAAAAAGGACGGATTTGTGAATCTTCCGCGTAGGAAACCAAATATGCGCTGTTATTTGCATCTTTCTTTTGTAAGTATTTATTGTATTCGAATAAAACGGCTACTAAATGGGGACAATGATCGTTCGATAAGCAGGGGCAGCTACAAACCATTTTTTCTAAATAAAAGTGGTCAACGAGGTCAATGATTGCATGATAGTTTTCATTACTAGTAATGTTGGCAGTAATCTGTTTTTGCTTAACCTTAAAGTTTTTTACCTGTTCCCCAATAAAATAGGAGTATCCTAAATCTATTGTAGTTTCTAAAAAATATTCTTTCCAGTTGTTCACCTAATCTCCTCCTTTATATTAATTCTTACTTAATAAGTTTAACGGATAAATGAATGAAAAACAGTATTTTTTTGTTGATACGTAAGTTATTTAATTTTAATATAAACGGCTATTTTTAAGTATATTTTTTATAGTAAAATAATTACCAATTGTTGTTTAAAGAAATTTTTTTATTCTTTCGTGATTGTGAGGGCGTTTTTCAATTTCTAATACAGCAATTTTGTGTAGCAAAGAGTCTAACGTGATATGTGACATTTCTTCCTCTACTTTTGCTTGGAGTTGGGTATAGCTTGCCGTCAATGTTTCTTGAATATTCGCACCAACGATACAATTTGGGTTTGTTTTCGGATCCACTTGAATGAGATTAGTATTTCCTTCAATACTTTTATAAATATCTAAAAGTGAAATTTTTTCAGGAGAACGAGCTAAAGAAGGTGCAGCTTTTCCGACTTGCGTAATAATCAAATTCGCTTTTTTTAGTCGGCTCATGATTTTACGGACATTAGCTGCACTGGTTTCAATACTTTTCGCAATCATCTCACTAGATAACATATCGCTATCTTGAAAAATTGCTATGTAGGCTAAGATGTGGATCGCATCGCTCAATTGTAAAGAATATTTCATACTATCCCATTCCTTTCGACGTTTATTCTTGACTTATTTTAACATACTCTTTAAGATAATGGTGTAACTTAAAAATGTACAGGTTTTATTTAAAAAATTTATCAATGTGAAAAAAGGAGTGGTTAGAATGAATTATCTCATTACTGGAGCAACTGGTGGTTTTGGTAACTATGCTATGGAGTACTTAAAACAGCTCGTTCCTCAGGAAAATATCTATGTGTTGGCGCGGAATGAAGAAAAGGGAAAAACACTTGAAGAAAAGGGTTGGAATGTCCGTTTCGGAGATTATGCTGATTATTCTTCTATGAAAAATGCCTTACAGGGAATTGATCGCTTGTTGTTTGTGTCTGGTGCACCTGGTAATCGGCAAGCTGAGCATGAAAATGTTGTGAAGGCCGCAAAAGCAACTGGTGTTTCTTACATTGCTTATACTAGTTTTGCTGATGCCGATCACTCGACCAGTATTCTAGCGCCAGATCATCAGTTTACAGAGAAAGTAATTGCTGATTCTGGAATCGCACATACTTTTTTACGTAATAATTGGTACTTAGAAAATGAATGGCCACTCATTGAACTTGCCTTAAAGAATGGGCGCTTTATTTATTCAGCAGGTGAAGGTAAAACTGGCTGGGCATTAAAACGAGAATATGCCGAAGTTGCAGCAAAAGCACTAGCAAACTTGAACTTTCCAGAAGTTCTTGAATTATCGGGTAAACCGATCACGTATGAAGAACTAGCTAAAGAATTAAAAGAAGTGACAGGCAAACCTATTGATATCGCAGCTACCGATGACCATGAGTTCATCAAAAATTTAGAGGAGGCTGGTTATCCTGAATCTGCTGCACAAATGTTTGCAGCTATTCAAAAAGATATCAAGAATAATCAACTCGATGTTTCCTCAAAAGATTTTGAACAAGCTTTGGGACATCCACTTGTCTCTTTAAAAGATGGACTAGAAGAATTGTTGAATCAATAGTTGTAAAAAGCGGTTGAGACAACGTTATTAATTTTATGAAACAAGGGTAAATTCTCGCAAGTGACAAGAAGTATAAAAATAAGGTTTTTACGGTTGACACTTACCTGCTTACTGTTTCTTATTGCGTTTATTGCTGAAAGTTTAGTCAGTGAAAACCGTGAACAAAAGGTCGTGAAGTATCGTTTAGCTCTGATAACCTTAAGAAAGATTTTTTGGAACCAGTTTTTTGGTTTTGAAAAATTCGGACTTATTTCAAAGAGTAGCTGGTTGAACACTGTTTATTCGTTTTCACACCTATTTAAAGAGTCTGGGATCAGGCTCTTTTTTTTGCATTTAAGTGATAAGTAGAAGATTGACTTTTTTGAATGTAATAAAAAAAACACTTACGAGAAAATGAGAAATATGCTACGATACTTTTCGTGACAAATTTAAAGGAGTGGTATAGTTGCCTACAAACAAAAAAGAAGGAATTATTTTTACATCACTAATGTGTTTTCTCATGGTCTTAGGAATGAGTGTGTATAATCTCTGGCTTCATGGGGATTTATATTTTTCAAATCTATTGATTGGTTTAGTTCCAGGATTCATCGTGGCGTTTATTCTAGATGTCTTTATTGTTGGTGTGATTGCGAAAAAAATAGCTTTCAAGTTGCCAGTAAATTCAGAAAGTAAATTTCAAATGATCGTAACGATTTCTTGTCTGATGGTCCTAGGAATGGTTACCTGTATGTCGTTGTTTGGTGTTGTGATTGAGCAGGGAATACCTGACCAATTACTTTCAGCGTACCTTACTGCATGGAAAATGAATGTGATTGTTGCATTGCCTTTGCAATTACTAATCGTAGGTCCCATCTCTCGATTGGTATTAAGCACGATCCAAAACTAAAAAGATCTTTTAGATTATAAAAAAAGAGGATGCGACTTGTTTAGCATCAAGAGATAAAAGAACTTGCCTAAAATTGCGTATACGCTTATTAGGAAGTTTCGTTTATTTTTTGAATGAGCTACTTCAGTCACATGCTCTTTTTTTTAAGAACAATTAATCAAAAAATGTTTGCATCATTTCACGAACCTGTGTACACCATTGTAGTTCTTGCTGGCAAAGTAAAATTCTTCGTTGAATAACGACATAACGTCCAAATTCCTCTTTTTTATTTACTGAAAGATCTGCTAGTTTTGCTTGGTTTTTTTGCATGATTTTGTTTAATTGTTGTTCTCTTGTAAATAAAAGACCCGTCGCTGTTGTTTTATCTAAGGTAGAAAAAGCGTACAGTTTGGCTAAAAATTCATCTTTTTGAGTAGGAGCAGGGGTCTCTTCTTTGATCCATTCTTCTACGATCGCTTTTCCTTCATTGGTAAGGGTATAAATTTTTTTCTGCGAATGTTCTTCGATTTCCAGGACAGAAATATAACCTTTCTGGTCTAATTTAGCCAGTGTCGTGTAAATCTGACTGTGGTGAGCTTCCCAGAAAATGGTGATTAATTGTTTTAGTTCATAACCGGAACGAGGTTTAGACAAAAGAACGCATAATAAGATATAGGCTAAAGTATTCATACGATACCTCCTGACTGATTTTCTCTTATTATAGCATATTTTTTATTTTTGTTTTTACATGTGCATATTGACATGTAAAATAAATCATGTATGATGCTAGATAGAGAAAGGAATGGGGAATTTGGAGAATCAAATAGAAATCAAAGAAGAACTAACAGAGAAAGGACAGGAACAAAGTAAAGGAAAGAATTCAGCGTTAGTAGTCGCTGCGACTTGTATGTTTGCATTTATGGGAGTCGGCTTAGTAGATCCCATTTTAAAAACGATTGCTGCTCAATTAGATGCAACACCTGCCCAAACGACATTATTATTTACGAGCTACATGTTGGTAACGGGAGTAGTGATGTTGTTTACAGGTTTTTTATCGAGTCGAATTGGTTTGAAAAAAACATTGATGGCAGGTTTGGTCATTATTGTTGTATTTGCTGGCTTAGGTGGATTATCCAATGATATTGGTACATTGATCGGATTGCGTGCTGGTTGGGGTGTAGGGAATGCTTTATTTGTTTCAACAGCACTTGCGACTATTGTAAGTATTTTAGTGGGGAATACTGAAAAAGCTATTATGATGTATGAAGCAGCACTAGGCTGTGGGATGGCTGTTGGACCATTAGTTGGCGGCATACTAGGAAGTGGCTCGTGGCGGTATCCTTTTTATGGAGTAGCTACGTTGATGTTTATTGGCTTTTTAGCATTGGCGATTCTTCTTCCAGAGGCAGGAAAACCACAAAGAAAGGTTGGTTTTTGGGAAGGGGTCAAGGCATTAAGTAATCACAAATTGCGTTCAATTGGTCTGATTGCCTTATTATATAATTTTGGTTTCTTTACGTTGCTTGCCTATGCACCATTCTTATTAGTGGGGTATAGTGAGTTAGAGGTAGGTTTTGTTTTCTTTGGATGGGGCGTTTTATTAGCAATTGCTTCGATTTTTGTCGCACCAGTACTAGAACAAAAATTCACTACTTACCGAACGATTTTAGCAGCGTTTGTTTTCTTTATTATTTGTTTGGCGTTACTAGGTGCCGGTTCATCTATCCAAATTTTAGTGCCAATCAGCATTGTACTTTCAGGTTTTTTCCAAGGGATCATCAATACATTATTGACAACGATTGCTATGGAGATACCAGGTTTACCAAGAAATGTGGCTTCTTCAAGTTATAGCTTTGTTCGTTTCTTTGGTGGGGCATTAGCGCCATTTATTGCAGGGATCATTGGCGAAAAACTAGGTGAAAGTTATGCTTTTTATTTTGCTGCGATCATTGTCGTAATTAGTGTCTTTTGTATTATTCATCATCAAAATTATTTTGTAACAGATGAAGATCAATAAAAATGAGGTTTTGAAAGAAAGAATAAAAACCGAAAAAATAGTTAATGATGAATCAATAAAACCTTGAATTTCACATACTGTGTTTCAAGGTTTTTTTCTGTTATTTGTGACGTTTGATCTACAGTTCTGGTAACTGGTATCGTGAGAGGGTTTATTTTTAACATGTGTTTCAACGAAAAAGGTCAATGAATACACTGTTTTTGTCATAAATCATGTTATGATGAGAATAAGACACAGCCAGTAAAAAGTGAGGAAAAGCGATGATTGAAGAATATTTCAAAGAAGTAGGTATCACGTTGGTTGAACTTCCCATCGAGTTGGTGGATGATCGACCCGTTTATGGTGGTTATCTAAAAGAGCTGCCTGTAATCAATGCGACAGGAGAATCTCGAAAAATCATGCACCAGAAACTAGCGAGTATGTATCAAGCCTATCGTGAACAACTACTTACAGATATGGAAATAGAAAAAGAAAAAACAATGAATCTGTCGACAGAAGAATTGTTAAGATATTATGATGGTGAGACATTCGATGGGTTTGCTATTTTTTCTAACGATAATGAAGATCATCTTGGCTAAAATAAGCTATTATCGACTTAAAGTTACGCTAAATGCGTTTCTTTTAGTCGATAATAGCTTATTTCAATCATTGTAGTTATGAGGCATTCTAGTTAAAGCGCTTGGGTAAGTTATTTTTGTTTAATTGATATTTGAAAGACAAATGGAAAATCCCGGCAATCAATAAAGTGATCGTATAAGCAATCGAATGGTGGAACGCTAGATTGTAATTGATCACAGCTAAAATGCCTAAAGCGAGCATATAACTAACATGTAGCCTTTGAACAATGCCTTTAGGACCAATTTTTTGAAGATAAACTTGCCATTTTTCCTGAGTGGGATTAAAATTTCTTTTTTTTATTTGGAAAAAAGTGGCTAAAATCATCACTCCTATAAAGGCAGCGATGTTTAAAGAAATCAAGTATACTAAAAATATCGTGAAAATTTCGAACATAAAAGTAACCTTTCTAACTAAAAAACTTTTCAAGAATCAAAAAATAAAGAAAAATTTTGTCATATTTTTATTGTGAAGACTAAAATGTTTCGTGTGAAACATTTTAGCGGATTTGACCTTCGCCGTAAATGATATATTTCGTAGAGGTCAGTTCATTCAATCCCATCGGACCTCGAGCATGTAATTTCTGAGTAGAAATACCGATTTCAGCACCAAAACCAAAAACAGCTCCGTCAGTAAAACGAGTTGAGGCATTCACATAAACCGCAGCGGCGTCCACTTCGTTCAAGAAACGTTGGCTTGCTTGGTAACTATCCGTAACGATGGCTTCAGAATGTTTTGTATTATGGCGATTGATATGGTCGATTGCTTCATCTAAAGAATCAACGACTTTCACAGCCAGAATATAGTCTAGATATTCCGTATCCCAATCAGCTTTTTCTGCAAGGGTTGCAGTTTCTAAATATTCCATGGCACGCGTATCTGCACGTAGAGAAACCCCATGTTCTACTAATGCTTTTTCAATAACAGGTAAAAAGAAAGGGGCGATCTCTGAATGGATCAACAATGTTTCTGCAGCATTACAAACAGATGGACGAGAAGCTTTTGCATTGACGATGATATTCGTTGCCATGGTCAACTGAGCATCTTTATCGATATAAATATGATTGTTACCAGTGCCAGTCTCAATGATTGGGACTGTGGCTTGTTCCTTCACTCTTCTGATCAAATTTGCGCCGCCTCGAGGAATCAACACATCTAAGTACTCTGTTAATTTCATTAATTCAGCAGCCGTTTCATGAGATGTATCGTCCACAAATTGAACAGCATAAGGAGACAAGCCAGCATCAGTTAACATTTGTTGCAGAAGCTTCACTAATAATTGATTGGAAAAGAAAGCTTCCTTTCCGCCTCTAAGAATAACAGCATTCCCTGATTTAAAAGCCAAGCTGGCTGCATCAGTCGTCACATTCGGTCTAGATTCATAAATGATTCCGATGACACCAAGTGGGACACGTTTTTTTCCAATCAGTAACCCATCAGCATTCTTCCACATTTGTTCTACTTTTCCAATTGGATCCTCTAATGAAGCGATTTTACTGATTTCTTCAGCCATATCATGGATACGCTCAGGCGTTAAGCGTAAGCGGTCAAGCATCGTTTCGCTCATCTGATTTTCGGTTGCTTGCTCTAAATCTTTCTGATTGGCTTCAAGTATCGCTCCTTGATTTTTTTTGAGCATCAATGCCATCTGTTTGAGAAGGTCATTTTTCTGTTCTGTGCTCATCAAGGCGAGAGTTTGGGCGCTTTGTTTTGCATTTTTTCCAAGTTGATTTAAATCAGTCATACGTGTTCCTCCTTAAATAAGGTTCCAAGTTCTTTACCGGCTAAAAGATCGAAGATAATGGTAGGATTTTTTCCGTTTGCCAGGATCATTGTACTGTTGGCTTCAAAAATACGTAATGCTGCTTGTAACTTACTAGACATTCCTCCTGTTCCAAAGGTGCTGCCAGCACCACCCGCTTGTGCCATTAAACACTCGTCAATGACCGAAACAGTTTGATACATCTTTGCATCTGGATTTTTTGAAGGATCGGCGGAATAAAATCCGTCAATATCAGATAAAACAATTAATAAATCTGCTGTGATCAATTTTGTAACGATCGCAGATAGTTGATCATTATCACCAAATTTCGTTGTATGTTCAAGTTCATCGACTGCTACAGTATCATTTTCATTAACGATCGGGATGGTTCCCATTGCTAATAACTGTTCAAGTGTGTTGATCACATTGACTCTACTTTGAGGAAAATCGATCACATCCCGAGTAACGAGGATCTGAGCTGTTTGCTGATTGTAAACACTGAAACGTTGATTATAAATGTTCATCAATTCTGCCTGCCCGATCGCAGCGATTGCTTGTTGTTCCGGGATCGTTGTGGGGCGTGTAGCTTGATTCATTTTGTGCATCCCGACACCAACAGCGCCGGATGAAACTAATACGACTTCTTTCCCTTGATTCCGAAGATCAGACAAGACAAAGGCAAGCTGATCAATCGCAGCGAGGTTGATGTTTCCATTGGGATAGATTAAAGTACTCGTTCCCACTTTAATAACAATTCGTTTGGCTTTTGTAACTTCTTTTCGCATGTGACACCTCTAACTAAATACACGTTTTGATTTCGTTCTATTCTACTTGTTTTACACCATAAAGTCATGTATAAAATTTATTTTTTTATGACAGCAGTATTTTATTCATCTTAACATAAATTAATGAAGAATTTTTTAAGTCGTCCTTTTGGTATCATGAATATGGTAAAATAAATATAGTCTATTTTGGGAGGAAATTCGGTGAGAAAAAGAGGATTTGAAGTTATTTCAACATATGCACAACAAAAGATACAATTACCTCAACGAGCAACTCATCATGCTGCTGGATATGATTTTGAAGCGGCAGAAGATATTGTTATTCCAAGTATTTGGAAAGCTGGATTAAAACAAGGGATAACAGCTCTTTCAGAGGTATTGAAAAATGAAGAAACAACAGTCGACGAGAAAAAATTAAAACCAGTTCTTGTTCCTACTGGGATCAAAGCCTATATGGGAGAAGATGAATTTTTACAATTAGCCAATCGTTCAAGTAATCCGTTGAAGCGTTTTTTAGTTTTAAGTAACGGAGTAGGTGTCATTGATAGTGATTACTATAATAATGATGCAAATGAAGGGCATATCATGTTCCAATTTACTAATTTTGGTTTGAAGGATGTTGTCATCAAAAAAGGTGAGCGAATTGGACAAGGAATTTTCTTGCCATTCTTAAAAGCAGATCAAGACCAAACAGAACAGGCCCGTAAAGGTGGCTTTGGTTCATCAGATGTATAACCATTCAAGGTTTATTTAATTCAAAAATAATTATTTAAAGGAGGCGGGACAATGGCAAAAAAAGCGAAAGTCCAGTTTGTTTGCCAAAATTGTGGCTATGTTTCGCCTAAATTCTTAGGGCGTTGCCCAAATTGCGGGAAATGGAACACGATGGTCGAGGAAATCGAGCAAGATACGACTGACCGTAGAACACGAACAAGTTTGACTGGAGAAAAAGCCAAACCAACGAAAATTGCAGAAGTGATTCCTAAAAAGGAACCACGAGTCAAAACAAAATTAGATGAATTGAATCGAGTTTTGGGTGGGGGCGTAGTTCCGGGGTCAATGATTTTGATTGGTGGCGATCCAGGCATCGGTAAATCCACATTACTTTTACAAGTATCCCAACAATTAGCTGATATTGGCGGGAAAGTGTTGTATGTTTCTGGAGAAGAAAGTGCGGAACAAATTAAATTACGTGCCGAGCGGTTGGGCTCTATCAATACAGAATTTTACTTATATGCTGAAACTGATATGAATGAAATTAGCCGTGCCATCGAACAGATTTCACCAGATTATGTGATCATTGATTCGATTCAAACGATGACACAACCTGATATTACGAGTGTAGCAGGGAGTGTCAGTCAAGTGAGAGAAACGACTGCTGAGTTGTTGAAAATAGCGAAAACAAATGGGATTGCGATTTTTATCGTAGGACATGTAACGAAAGAAGGCTCGATTGCGGGTCCACGTATGCTTGAACATATGGTTGATACTGTTTTGTATTTTGAAGGAGAACAGCATCATAGTTTTCGAATTTTGAGAGCAGTAAAGAATCGATTTGGTTCAACAAATGAAATTGGTATATTTGAAATGCATGAACATGGATTAGAAGAAGTCGCTAATCCTTCCCAAATCTTTTTGGAAGAACGTTTAGAAGGAGCAACAGGCTCAGCGATTGTTGTGGCGATGGAAGGTACCCGCCCAATTTTAGTGGAAATCCAAGCACTGGTAACACCAACAATGTATGGAAATGCTAAACGAACCACTACTGGCTTAGATTTTAACCGAGTATCATTGATCATGGCAGTTCTCGAAAAACGAGCAGGCTTACTGTTGCAGAATCAAGATGCTTACTTAAAAGCAGCAGGTGGGGTAAAATTAAATGAACCAGCCATTGATTTAGCGATTGCTGTGAGTATTGCTTCCAGTTACAAAGAAAAAGGGACACAACCGACAGAATGTTTTATTGGCGAAATCGGGTTGACGGGCGAAATTCGCCGTGTCAGTCATATTGAACAGCGTGTCAAAGAAGTACAAAAGCTGGGTTTCACAAAAGTTTATTTGCCAAAGAACAATCTAGGAGGGTGGAATCCTCCGACTGGCATTGAAGTCGTAGGTGTCGCTACCTTGGCGGAAACGTTAAAACGTGTCTTTCGTTAAAAATAGTAAAATTAAAGAAATGGAGGAAAGAGTATGCAAAAACGTGTCATCACCTTGCTGATGATTATTGTCGGTGCCAGCTTAGGTATTTCTTTTTTACCAATGGCTTGGCAGACAATTGGTCAGCAAACAAATGGATGGCTGAATAATACATTTACCAATAGCCTGTTAGGTGCACTTATTTTCTTTTTATTGTCTTTGCTATTGGCAAAACATATCTCAGCTGTTATCAAGCAAATTGAGGAAAAATTAAGTGAGGTTAGTTTAACTTACCTATTGTTTGGTGCAATTGGTGGGATTATCGGGCTAACTTTAGGTGTAATTATTTCAACGCCACTATATAATTTGAAAATTCCGTTTGTAAATAGTGTTCTTCCCATCTTATTAATGGTTATTTTAGGCTATTTAGGATTCAGGATGGGAACCACTCGAATCGATGAATGGAAAAAAATCTTTGGTTCAAGAAACAAGAAAGTGGAACAAGAAACACCTAGTCAAGTGGAGAGCCAAATACTGGAACGGAAATTAGGCGAGAACTTTCATAAATACAAGATCTTAGATACTAGCGTGATCATTGATGGACGAATCTATGACATCACCAAAACTGGTTTTTTAGAAGGCACGCTGATGATTCCGAATTTTGTGCTTTATGAATTACAGTATATTGCTGATTCTGGCGATAGCCTAAAACGTGTTCGCGGACGCCGCGGGCTGGATATCCTCAATGCTTTGCAAAAAGAAGAAGGAATCTCTGTTGAAATGTATGACGGTGATTTTGAAGATATCACTGAAGTGGACAGCAAATTGATCAAATTAGCGAAACTTTTAGATGGTGTCATCGTGACAAATGATTATAACTTAAATAAAGTCTCAGAGTTTCAAAATGTACCAGTGTTGAATATCAATGCTTTAGCGAATGCAGTAAAACCGGTAGTTATTCCAGGTGAAAACATGAATGTTTTAGTCGTAAAAGCAGGAACAGAACGTCAACAAGGGGTTGCTTATCTCGATGATGGCACCATGGTGGTCGTGGAAGATGGACAGCATTATATGAACGAACATATCGAAGTGGTTGTTACAAGTGCCTTACAAACAGCTGCCGGGCGGATGATTTTTGCAAAACCAGCCCATGCAGGTCGTGGGATCGATAATAAAGACAATAAAAAAGAAACTGAAAAAAGTAAACATGCTTAACGAAAGAAAAATCGGAATATGAGTATAAAAAGTAGCCAACTGGTAAGGAAATTCAACCAGTTGGCTTTACTATTTCCCATATTAAAGGTAAAATTTGTGCTGAGTGGCTTTCATTTTAATGGAAAAGCCTTTAAGAAATATGAGGATGTAAAACAGAACATGTTTTTCGTGTTTTGTCTCATATTTTAAAGTCTAGTTTGAAAGAAGAGGAAGAAAATGACGAAAGTACGCGTACGCTATGCACCAAGTCCAACTGGGCACTTACATATTGGGAATGCTCGAACAGCATTGTTCAATTATCTATTTGCTCGCCACAACGATGGAGACTTTATTATTCGTATTGAGGACACAGACCAAAAACGAAACATTGAAGATGGTGAAAAGAGCCAATTGGAAAATTTGGCTTGGTTAGGTATCGATTGGGATGAATCTCCTGAAAATCCTGGAGAATATGGTCCTTATCGTCAATCTGAAAGAAAAGAAATTTATCAGCCTTTGATTGATCAACTTCTTGCAAGTAATCGGGCATACAAATGTTACTGTACAGAAGAAGAGTTAGAAGCAACTCGTGAAGAACAACGTGCACGTGGAGAAATGCCTCATTACGCGGGTACTTGTGCAAATCTAACACCAGAAGAACAAGCAGAAAAAGAAGCGCAAGGGATTAAACCAGTGATCCGATTCCGTGTACCACGTAATACGGAATATGCGTTCAAAGATATGGTCAAAGGGGATATCACCTTTGAATCAGATAATATCGGTGGCGACTATGTCATTCAAAAACGTGATGGTATGCCAACATATAACTTTGCTGTAGCTGTAGATGATCATATGATGAAGATTACTCATGTCTTACGTGGGGATGACCATATTGCAAATACACCTAAACAATTGATGATCTATGAAGCTTTTGGTTGGACACCACCAACATTCGGTCACATGACATTGATCATCAATACAGAAACTGGGAAAAAACTAAGTAAACGTGATGAATCGATTTTACAATTTATCGAACAGTATCGTGAATTAGGTTACTTACCAGAAGCAATGTTCAACTTTATTGCATTATTAGGTTGGTCACCAGTAGGCGAAGACGAAATTTTCAACCAAGAAGAATTGATCAACATGTTTGATCCAAATCGTTTGAGTAAATCACCTGCAGCCTTCGATGCGAAGAAATTACAATGGGTGAATAACCATTACATGAAAGAAATGGATTTAGATAAGTTAACAGACATGTGCTTGCCTTACTTGATCGCTGACGGTCGAGTACAAGAAAATCCTGATGAAAAAACGATCGAATGGGTCAAAAGAATCGTTAGTCTGTATCAACCACAAATGAGTTACGCAGCTGAAATCGTAGAAGCTTCTTCCTTATTCTTCAATGAACATCCTGTATTGAACGATGCGGCTAAAGAAGTATTAGCAGGCGAAACTGTCCCACTTGTTCTTAATGCGTTTAAAGCACAACTAGAACAAATGGAAGTCGTGGATGCCCCAACCGTAAAAGCAGCAATCAAAGCTGTCCAAAAAGAAACTGGTGTTAAAGGTAAAAATCTTTTCATGCCAATCCGAGTAGCTGTTTCAGGACAAATGCACGGACCAGAATTACCAGATACGATCGAATTGCTTGGTCGTGAAAAATCATTAGCACATTTAAATCAAGTCATCAACTAAACACGATGAACAGAAAGAAGTAAGTAATCATTGATCTCAAGAGAGGTGACGGGCGGTGGAAGTCACTGATCGATGTTTACTGAAATGCCTCTGGGAGTGGTTTCGGCGAGTGAAATAGACACATCTCTTTGTGACGAATTTCAGGTAGTCGAGAACGTATAAGCTTACGTTAACAGCTAGAGGTAATCATATCTGATTATAAATAAAAGTGGAACCACGCCAATTAGCGTCTTTTAATAAGGAAACTTGTTAAAGGCGCTTCTTTATTTGTCAGAGAACTACATAAATTATTGAGAGGAAGGAGCGATGACGATGGGGTGGTTTGCCCGAGCGGTAGAGGCAGCTAAAAAAAATGACCCGGCTGCTCGTTCAACATTAGAAATCGTTTTGACATATCCAGGGTTTCATGCCTTATTTTGGCATCGGGTGTCACATTACTTATATCAGCATAAACTTTATTTGCTGGCAAAAATCAATGCACAATTTTGGCGATTTATAACAGGAATCGAGATACATCCTGGAGCCCAGATCGGACAAGGTGTTTTTATCGATCATGGGATGGGGATCGTGATTGGAGAAACCGCAGAGGTCGCTGATGATGTAGTTCTTTTTCATGGAGTTACGTTAGGTGGTACAGGTAAAGAAACGGGCAAAAGGCATCCCACAGTGAAACAAGGGGCAATGCTTTCTGCCAATGCTCAAATATTAGGACCGGTCACGATTGGGAAACATACGAAGATTGGTGCCGGTGCAGTCGTTTTAAAAGACATTCCAGATTATGCTACAGCCGTGGGGGTTCCTGCAAAAGTAGTACGGATTAATGGAGAAAAAGTGAGGAGATCAGAATGATAAAAATTTACAATACATTGACTAGACAAAAAGAGGAATTTGTACCGATTCAAGCAGGAAAAGTCGGTATGTACGTGTGTGGTCCGACTGTTTATAACTATATTCATATTGGAAATGCCCGCAGCACGATTGCTTTTGACACGATTCGACGCTACTTTGAATATCGGGGATATCAAGTCGATTATGTTTCCAATTTCACTGATGTAGATGATAAAATCATTCGTGCTGCTAATGAATTAGGGATCACGGCGCCAGAAGTAGCCAACCGTTTTATCCAAGCATTTGAAGAAGATACCAAGGCGTTGAATGTGGAGCCAGCTACTGCGCATCCTCGTGTGATGGAACATATGTCAGATATTATTTCTTTCATCCAAGTATTGATCGAAAAAGGTTATGGATATGAATCAAATGGCGATGTCTACTACCGTACAAGAAAATTTCCAACCTATGGACAACTTAGTGATCAATCGATTGATGAGTTAGAAGTGGGCGCGAGTCAACGGACGGGAGCAGAACAAAGTCAGAAAGAAGATCCGCTTGATTTTGCACTATGGAAAAAAGCAAAACCTAATGAGATCTCTTGGGATTCTCCATGGGGACCCGGACGTCCAGGATGGCACATCGAATGTTCCGTTATGGCAACGAAACATTTAGGGGAAACAATTGATATCCATGGTGGTGGGCAAGATTTAGAATTTCCACATCATGAAAATGAGATTGCCCAAAGCGAAGCAAAAACGGGAAAGAAATTTGCCAATTATTGGATGCACAATGGTTACGTCACGATTGGCGATGATGATCAGAAAATGAGTAAATCATTAGGTAACTTTATTACTGTCCATGAAATGATCCAAACGGTAGATCCACAAGTGTTACGCTTCTTCATGGCAACAACTCAATATCGCCGACCGATTCGTTATAGTGAGGCAACGATGAAGGAAGCAGCGACAAACTTGCAACGCTTAAGAAATACATTTGATAATCTTAAATTCCGCCTAGCAACAGCAGAAAAATCTCTGGCGGATGACACAAAGTATTTAGCTGAGCTTGAACAAATCGAACAACGCTTTATTGAAGAAATGGACGATGATTTTAATGCTGCGAATGGAATTACCGTCGTTTATGAATTGGCAAAATGGTTAAACACGTATTTGGAGAAAACAACTGTTTCAGCGGATGTTCTAGCAAAAGGGGAAGCATTATTTACCCAATGGTTGGCTATTTTTGGTATTTTATTTACATCTGAGGAATTACTTGATGAAGAGATCGAGCAGTTGATCGAAGAACGTACGCAAGCAAGAAAAAATCGTGATTTTGCCCGTAGTGACGAAATCCGTGACCAATTAAAAGAAAAAGGGATCTTGCTTGATGACACACCGCAAGGAACTCGTTGGAGAAGAGAAGCATGAAAGACTATACACAATTAAACGGACTAGCTTTAGCTTATGTAGGAGATGCCATCTATGAGATCTATATTCGTGACTATTTGATCGAACAAGGGGCGACTAAACCGAATAAACTTCATAAAGCAGCCACGAATTATGTTTCAGCAAAAGCACAAGCTTATCTGATTAAAGAGATGCTAGAAGAAAAATTGATGACACCAGAAGAAGAAACTTTTTATCGTCGTGGTAGAAATGCCAAAAGTCATACAAGTGCAAAAAATGCAGATGTCACAACTTATCGAATTGCCACAGGTTTTGAAGCTTTGATGGGGTATCTGCATTTGACGAAACAAACAGAACGGTTAGAAGAATTAATTGAATGGTGTATCCAGAAAGTCGGTGAAAAAAATGGGTAGAGAACAAAAAGAACGTCATTATAACAAACGTAAAAAAGCAACGAAACAGCCAATGAACGCTTCATCACAGAAAAAATCGCAAAAAAAGCGAAACCATTATGACACTTCCTATGAACCTGTAGTTGGGGAGAAAAAAGAGGAAGCAATCGAAGATAATTTTGTCTTTGGTCATCATGCAACAGTAGAAGCCTTACAACAAGGTAGAGGGAATAAATTATTTTTACAAGAGGACTCACGGGGAGAAAAAACCGAAGAGTTAAAGAACATTGCTAGAGATCAAGCTGTACCAGTTAAATGGGTACCAAAACAAAAATTAGATACATTAAGTGATCATGGTGTACACCAAGGAGTAGTCTTAGCGATTACCCCGTATGAATATTTATCCTTAGACCAGCTTCTTCAGCAAACCAAAGAAAAAACAGAAACACCTTTCTTTGTCATTTTAGATAGTATTGAAGATCCTCACAATTTTGGTTCGATCCTACGAACAGCGGATGCAAGTGGGGTAGATGGCGTAATCATTCCTAAGCATCGGGCGGTAGGCATTACGCCAATCGTTACAAAAACCTCTACTGGAGCAGTCGAACATGTACCTGTAGCACGAGTGACCAATCTTGTTCAAGCAGTCCAACAACTAAAAGAAGCCGGTTTTTGGGTTTTTGGGACAGATATGGATGGTACAAATTTCCAAAAATGGAATGCAAAAGGCGCTATTGCTTTAGTGATTGGTAACGAAGGACGAGGAATGAGTCCTGGATTGAAAAAAGAAATGGACGAACTTTTGACCATTCCAATGGTCGGTCACGTTCAAAGTTTGAATGCGAGTGTTGCTGCTGGATTGTTGATGTATCAAGCTTTTTCTCAACGTCAAGGAGAGTGATCAGATGAAAAAGCAGCTCCTAATTGTTGATGGTTATAACATGATCGGTTCTTGGCCAGAACTCGTTTTGTTGAAAAAACAAGAAAAGATGGCGGATGCTAGAGAAGCTTTGTTGCATCGTTTGTCAAATTATGCCAAATACGAAGGAATTGAAGTGATAGTTGTTTTTGATGCACAATTGGTTCCAGGCATTCAGCAAAACTACAAGAAATACCAATTAGAAGTCGTCTTTACAAAAGAAGATGAAACGGCAGATAGTTATATTGAACGTATTGCTGGCCAATTGAATGATCGTTTAACGCAAGTAACTGTTGCCACGAGTGACTTAGCCGAGCAATGGATGATCTTTTCACAAGGGGCTTTGCGGACTTCTGCCTATGAATTATATAAAACGATCCAGAAAACAGAGAAAAACATTGCACAAGATAATATAAATATGCAATTTGATAATTTTCGTCGTAATTCGCCTTGGAGTAAAGAACAATTAGAAAAATTGTCCCAAAAGTTAGACGATTTAATGCGAAAAGATAGATAACACAGTTATATGATTAGTCAATCGGATGATTGATGGTAAGATTCCTCCATAATCGAAAGAGATGGAGGAATTATTTTATGTCTGAGGAGTTATTGCGCGCCGCACGTGACGGTGATGAAGAAGCATTCGCTATCCTATATCAAAAATATTTTCCACTTTTATTACGTTTAAAAAATATGTACTACCTAAGAAATTATGTGTATGAAGATTGGGAACAAGAAGCAAGGATCGCCTTATACCAGGCTTTAAAGACTTATGAAAATAACAAAGGCGTTAGCTTTGGCAGCTATTATAAAAGCATTATCAGTAATCAAATTTATTCATTATTAAGAAAACAAAATGCCTTGAAACGCAGAGACCAAAAAGATGAATTATCGATTGATCAGAAGGTTGAAACAGAAGGTCCGGACTTTTTAGCAGAAATCACTACTCAAGAACCACTTGCGATGCAACGATTACTGTTAAATGAAGCCATTGAAGATTGTGAAATCAAATTTTCAAAAAAGGAAGCAAAAATATTTTATTATTATATGCAAGGAACCGATTTCAAGAGGATGGCAGAGGAACTTTCAATGGATGTCAAACAAGTCAAGAGTGCGTATAGCCGTGTGAAATTTAAAATAAAACAACATCTCAAAAATTATCATGAGGAATAATTTATAAAATTATTAATGTTTTTCTTATTTGTTTTTATTGCATTTCTTTTTTTTATATGGTAAACTTGAAAATTTTTAGAAAGTGTGGTATATTGGGTAATGAGGTGAACTGTATGCCAACAACTTTAGCTACAATCAAAAAAGATTTAGAAGGTCGTATCGGCAGCCCAATCATGCTGGTTGCTCAGACAGGAAGAAAGCGTCAAACAGAACGCCGAGGCGTTTTAACAGAAACCTATCCTTCAGTATTCGTTGTTGATTTGGATCCTGAAGAAAATTCTTTTGAACGAGTATCGTATAGCTATTCAGATGTACTTACTCGAACAGTCGAGATTGAATTTTTAACTGAAGCAGTTTAAAAAGCAAGCGAGCCTAGTTTTTTATAAGGTTCGTTTGCTTTTTTGTTTGGAAATAGGTATGCTGAAAAAAAGAGAATTGGAGGCACTTTCAAATGGAACATTATGTAAAAAAATTTGCAGATTTGACCACTCAAGAATTTTATGAGATTGTCAAAGAACGCATTGCTGTTTTTGTCGTAGAACAAAATTGTCCCTACCAAGAAGTGGATGAAATTGATAGCCAAGCTTGGCATACGTATTTCAAAGATGAAGCAGGGAAAATTTCTGCTTATACACGTATTTTTGAAGAAGATGGAACCATTCATTTTGGTCGAGTGTTGGTCAATAGTGAGCATCGTAAAGAAGGGTTGGGACGTAAGATCGTGCAACGTACGATTGAAGTGATTGAAGCGAATTACCCTCAAAGACCGATCGTCATTGGGGCACAAGTTTATCTTCAATCTTTTTATGAGTCATTTGGATTCGAAGCCATTTCAGATGTTTATTTAGAAGATGATATTCCCCATATCGATATGAAAAAATTGAGCTAAAGTGATCATGAAGATTAAGTAGCGCAATACAAAAAAAGAACAGTTACAGTGAAAACTGATAGCTGTTCTTTTTTGTGTTATTTAGTTGTCTTTATTTTTCAGTTGTCTGATCAACTGTAGCTTGTGTAGTTGGTCGTCCGTTGTTTTCTGCTGTTTGTTGTGCAAGTAGATCACGAATGTCGCTCAAATAATCTTCAGCAGTTGGTTTGGCAGGTGCTTCTTCTGTTTCTTTTTCAGGACGTAATCTTTTAGCGTGATTGGCTGCTTTCACCACTAAGAATAAGACAAACCCTGTAATAATAAATGTTATGATTGCACTAATAACATTGCCGAAAGCAAACGTAACTCCTTTAGTAGGTGACCAGTCCAAGATAGAAAGGGCGCCTTCCAAATCAGACGTGCCAGTAATCATCGCTACAACCCAGCCTACAAGAGGTGTGATCAAACCTTGAACGATCTGATTGACAATGCTAGTAAATGCACTCCCGATAACAACCCCAACGGCTAAATCTAATACGTCGCCACGCATAATAAACTCTTTAAATTCTTTAATCATTTTTCTCCTCCTCTCATTTATCCTTAGTATAACGAAGAATAAAAAAATATAAAAACGACATGCATTTATGGCTAAGGTCTGTCGTTCAAGTACTTATATGCTATACTAGAAGGTGACTCTTAAGTGATGCAAGAGAGAATCAAAGCAGTAAAAAATAGTAGCCACATATTCTTTTATCCTCCAAGATAAAATCAACCATGTCGGAGAACGAACTGCTAATAAAGGAGCATGTACTATGACATATCAACTGGCAGAGGGTGTAAACCTCCACGTCTTGCAAACAAAACAATATAAAACGGTTCGTATCTTTGTTCGCTTTACTACGCGTTTAAAAAAAGAAGTCATCACGAAACGTTCCCTTTTAAGTAGCTTGTTAGAAACGAACAGTTTAAATTATCCTGACCAGACTCAGTTAAGTGCAAAATTGGCGGATCTTTATGGTGCTAGTTTTGGAACGTCCGTGAGAAAAAAAGGCAATCTTCACTGGTTGGATGCTAGCATCAACTTTGTCAATGGCAAGTATATCAACGATACCAGCATTTTAAACCAAGCTGTTGCTTTTTTGAAAGAAGTTCTCTTTTATCCAAACATTACGGGAGAAAAATTTGATCCAGCCACTTTTGCTTTAGAAAAAAACAATTTGAAACTTTATTTAGAGAGCTTAAATGAAGACAAGCAAACGATGGCTTCACTGGCGCTTCAAGAGTTGTATTTTGATCAGTCGGAGGCGCAGAAAATACCAAGTTTTGGAACAATCGAAGATCTAGATGAACTCACAGCTGAAGTGTTAGCTGACTATTATCATCAGATGATCACAGAAGATCAGATCGATATCTTCGTAGTGGGAGATGTCTCTCCTGCAGAAGTCCAAGCAGCTTTTAGTGAATGGGCATTTCCAGAGCGAGAAAGATTACACCCGGAAATTTTTTATAGCCAACCGCAAGAAAATATCATCAAAGAACGACAGATCGAAGAACCAGTGACTCAGGCGAAATTAAATTTGGCTTATCAAACCAATGTCTATTATGACCAACCGGATCGTTTTTCATTGATGGTCTTCAATGGATTATTTGGCGGTTTCCCACACTCTAAATTATTTATGAATGTTCGTGAAAAAGAGAGCCTAGCTTACTATGCTTCCAGCAGCATTGATACTTTTCGTGGATTCCTAAGTGTACAAACAGGAATTGATGGACGTAAACGTAACCAAGTATTGCATCTGATCCATGAACAATTAGAAAGTCTACGAAATGGGGAAGTCACAGAACTTGAATTGACACAAACTAAGGCCATGTTACGAAACCAATATCTATTATCATTAGATGCCCCGCAAGTAGCTGTCGAGACTGCCTATTTAGAGAATTGGTTGCCAGAAACGAAATTAACAGATGACGAATGGTTAAAACGGATGGAAAAAGTAACGGTCGAAGACATCCAAAAAATAGCTCGACAAATCGAGTTGCAGGCAATTTTCTTTTTAGACGGAGGTACAACAAATGAATAAAACAGAATATGATCAAATCAACGAAACACTGTACCATGAAGTATTACCAAATGGTTTGACTGTTTATTTATTACCTAAAAATGATTACCATAAGACATATGGTTTATTTAGTACAAATTACGGTTCGATCGATAATGAATTTATTCCATATGGTTCAGATAAAAAGATAAAAGTTCCAGATGGTATTGCCCATTTCTTGGAACATAAATTGTTTGAAAAAGAGGATGGCGATGTCTTTCAATTATTTGGACAACAAGGGGCCTCAGCTAACGCGTTTACCAGTTTTACCAAAACAAGTTATTTATTTTCAACGACAGATCAAGTTGAAAAAAATTTGACGACTTTACTTGATTTTGTCCAAGCACCTTATTTTACGGAAGAAACTGTTAATAAAGAAAAAGGGATCATTGGACAAGAAATACAAATGTATGAAGATGATCCAAATTGGCGGATGTTTTTTGGCATTTTGAATAATTTATACCCTGAACATCCTTTGCATATCGATATAGCTGGCACAGTTGAAAGTATTGAAGCAATCACTGCTGATGATTTATACACGTGCTATCGGACATTTTATCAGCCAAGTAATATGGTCTTGTTCGTAGTAGGAAAATTAGAGCCGGAAAAGTTGATGGAATTGATTCGAACCAATCAAAATGCTAAGGATTTTCCACCAGCTCAAAAAATCGAACGTTATTTCCCTGACAATAATGGTGATATTATTGCGAAAAGCTCAATGCGCTCAGCAATCACTAGAGATAAGTTTGTCTTGGGAATCAAAGGGCTAGATGTTTTACCAGCAGAAGGGAAGGAATTATTGAGATACAAGACTGCTCTCAATCTTTTATTCCAATTGTTATTAGGGAATACTTCTCAAAATTATTTGAAAATGTACAATGATGGTTTAATTGATGACAGCTTCGGTTTTGAATTTAGTTTAGATCGAGAATTTCATTTTGCTGACTTTAGCGGAGACACGGATCAGCCAGAAAAAGCAGCTGAAAAAGTGAAAGAAATTCTTCTGCATTTTGAAGAGGATCAAGAACTGTCTGAAGAAAATCTAACATTGTTGAAGAAAAAGATGTTAGGACAATATTTCCAAACATTAAATTCACTGGAATACATTGCAAACCAATTCACGCAAAGCCTATTTGGGGATCAAACATTATTTGATTTACCAGAAATTATTGAATCCATTCAATTAGCAGATGTATTAAAAGTAGGTCGTTCTTTTATCAAAGAAGAAGCGTTCAGTGAGTTTTATATGCAGCCAAATGTCTGATATAGAAGTAGAGATGACGAATGGGAAAGTAGTTAAACTCTTAAATTTCGTTATAGAGTGCATTTAATGTTACCCTAAGATAACTTCGTTTATGGTATTCTTAAGAAGATAAAGAATAAAAAATGGGCGTTGGTGTATGGCGTATTACATTCTTAACGAAAAGGAACAATTAGACGACTAGCGTTTATACAATTGCTGGTTAGAATAAAAAGACTGGAGAAGATGAACGAGTGGCTTTTGAAACCATCGGAGAAACATTAAGGCAAGCTCGCCTAAATAAGAAAATATCTTTAGATGAATTACAGCAGATTACGAAAATTCAAAAACGTTATCTAGAAGCAATCGATAATGATGATTTTGATCAACTACCTGGAAAATTTTATGTTCGGGCATTTATTCGTCAATATGCAGAAGCTGTCGGTGAAGATGGCGATCATTTAGTTGATGTATTTGATGGGAAAAGCAAATTATCAGCTGGAGAAGTTGTCGCACGTCCTGAACCAGAAACAGTGAGTGGTTCGAGAAAAGCGATGCATCAGGAAGAAGCCAATCCAAGTAAGTTTTGGACAAGTCTACCGGTTATTTTACTTGGTTTAGTCGCTTTAGCAATTATTACTGTTGTGGGTTATATGACTTGGCAGGATCGAAAATCTGACCCGATTATTGATACAACGGCAACTTCAGTTTCGGTTGACGGTGCAATTACACAAACGACATCTAGCACTAAGAAAGAGCGTGAATCCTCTTCTTCAACAAGTACGACAACCACTTCAACAACACAAGAAGAGAAAAAGATGGCGATTACGGCTGGTGAAGACACAGGTAGTACGATCGCAGTGAATGTTACGGATGCGAAAAAACCTGTTACACTTGAATTTGCAGCGACTAACCGAATTTGGATCGGTGTATTAGTGGATAATGCCTATGTTTATCAAGGGACATTAGCAGCAAATGAAACACAAAGCACGCAATTACCGGAAACGGCAACCAATGCAACGATTCGATTAGGAGCTGCAAGTAATGCAACGGTTAAGATAAACGGGGAAGAAATCCCTGTTAATCCAGGAGCGAATAATCAAAATCCTAAAAATGTCACATTGACACTACAGTATGCAGAGTAAATCGCTTATAAGTAGAATGATGTGAAAAAAGAAAACAAGATAAGTACCTGGGAAGGCAGATTCATCTTAGGTGCTTATCTTTTTTCACGACTGCTGATAAAAACTGATCATTATCGGTGGAAAGTTTAGAACGAGTCACGTAGAATAGGGAAGAAAGGAGTCGATAGTGTGAATTTACCAAATAAATTAACTGTACTTAGAATTTGTATGATCCCGATTTTTATTTTAGTTGTCGGATTACCCTTAGATTGGGGACAAGTAACCGTAGGAACAACATCACTTGCTGTGACGCAATTAGTAGGAGCGATTATTTTTGCTTTAGCAAGTATTACCGATTGGCTCGATGGAAAAATTGCTCGTGCCAGAGGATTAGTCACCAATTTTGGAAAGTTTGCTGATCCATTAGCAGATAAAATGTTAGTGATGACCGCTTTTATCATGTTGGTGGGGCAAGGTAAGGCACCAGGATGGGTAGTTGCGATTATCGTTTGTCGAGAACTAGCTGTTACCGGTCTGCGACTATTGTTAGTCGAAGATGGGGAGGTCATGGCAGCAGCGTGGCCAGGAAAAGTAAAAACGGCTACGCAAATGGTGGCTATTATTTTGTTATTCATCAATAATATTCCATTTAATCTGATCAATTTACCGATGGATCAAATCATGCTGTATGCTTGTTTGATCTTCACGATTTATTCAGGTGTTGATTATTTTATGAAAAATAGTGGTGTGTTCAAAGGTTCGATGTAAGATTCCTTACAAAGATGTACCATTTCGATAATTCGTCTTACCCCAAAATAACATTTTATATTTTGGGGTAAGACGAATTTATTTATGCTGATTCACGTTTCAATCATTTATTTGATCGCCATTTTTCTAAACTAGCTAGATGCCTAGCTATCTTATGATGAAGATGAAAATAATGAAACTCTTTATCAGAAAATGAGCAAATGATAAATGAAACGTTTAGCAAATGGCGTATACTATTAGTAGATAAAAAGAGATTGAGAAGAGACCAAAACAGGCCAACGAGAATTCGTCTGTTGTAATGAAGGAAGCGAAAAAATGAAATCAGAAATCATAGCAGTAGGGACAGAACTTTTACTAGGACAAGTAGTCAACACGAATGCCACGTTTTTATCCGAACAGTTAGCAGACCTCGGGATTGATGTGTATTATCAAACGGTGGTTGGTGATAATCCCGACCGCTTAGAATCATTACTCCAATTAGCAGAAACCAGAAGTGACTTGATCATTTTATGTGGAGGGTTGGGACCGACAGAAGACGACCTGACGAAAGAAGTTACTGCGAAACATCTAGGGAAAGAATTGATCCAAAACACCGAAGGCTATAAAAAATTGTTAGCATTTTTTGAAACGACCAAGCGTAAAATGACTGAAAATAATTTACAACAATCACAAATCATCGATGGGGGGATTGCTTTACCTAATCGCACAGGCTTAGCATTAGGTACGTTCTATCAAACAGCAGACCATGTCTATCTCTTGTTACCTGGACCACCGAGTGAATTAAAGCCAATGTTCATTGAACAAGCTCGCCCATTATTGGAGCAAAACTTTCCATCTGAAGAAATGCTGATCTCAAAAGTTTTACGTTTTTACGGTATCGGGGAATCCCAACTAGTCACAGAATTAAAAGACTTGATTGAAACACAGATCAACCCAACGATTGCCCCTTACGCAAAACCTAACGAAGTCACTTTACGATTAACTGTGAAGACCAAAGACAAACATGCAGGAAACCAAGCCTTACTTGCTTTGGAAGAAAAAGTATTGGCGACAGTAGGAGAGTACTTCTATGGATATGGTGATGATAATTCATTGCCTAAAGTGGTCGTAGAATTATTAAAGGAAAGAAACCAAACAATAACTGCAGCAGAAAGTTTGACTGCTGGAGCCTTTCAATCAGCTTTGGGAGAGATCTCTGGTGTTTCTCAAGTCTTCCCAGGAGGCTACATTACCTATTCTTTAGAAACTAAATCAGAATTTTTACACATCGATGATGCACTATTGAAGCAGCATGGAACCGTCAGCCAAGAATGTGCAGAACAAATGGCTATCCAAGCACGTAATTTAGCAAAAACAGATTATGCGATTTCGTTTACTGGAGTGGCTGGACCAGATACCTTAGAAGGACAGCCAGCTGGAACAGTTTGGATTGCGGTTGCAACAAGTGAAGGGGAGGTCATTTCGCAGAAATACCAATTTACCAGAGACCGTTCTCATATAAGGAATAGCGCAGTAATGCAAGGATTTGATCTCATTAGAAGACAACTATTAAGAAAAAAATAAATGCGAATATTTGTTCGGTTTTTTCTTGCTTTTTGTCATTAAAAACGATATGATTAGTACAATGAAATGTCGCACTGATTTGTGAATATAAGGAGGATTATCGTATTGGCAGATGATCGTAAAGCAGCCTTAGATGCTGCGTTGAAAAAAATTGAAAAGAACTATGGGAAAGGCTCGATCATGAAACTTGGCGAAAAAATCGACCAACAAGTTTCGACTATCCCAAGTGGTTCTCTTGCATTAGATGTTGCTTTAGGTGTTGGTGGTTACCCACGAGGACGTATCATTGAAGTATATGGTCCTGAAAGTTCAGGTAAGACAACCGTTGCCTTGCATGCAATCGCTGAAGTACAAAAAAATGGCGGAACAGCCGCTTTTATCGATGCTGAGCATGCCTTAGACCCACAATATGCTCAAAAATTAGGGGTAAACATTGACGAATTACTTCTTTCACAACCAGATACTGGGGAACAAGGACTAGAAATCGCTGATGCGCTTGTATCAAGTGGTGCAGTAGATATCGTAGTAGTCGATTCGGTTGCCGCTTTAGTTCCGCGTGCTGAAATTGATGGAGAAATGGGTGACTCTCACGTAGGGTTACAAGCTCGATTAATGTCACAAGCACTACGTAAACTATCTGGGTCGATCAATAAAACCAAAACGATCGCTATTTTCATTAACCAAATTCGTGAAAAAGTTGGAGTGATGTTCGGTAATCCTGAAATCACACCTGGTGGACGTGCATTAAAATTCTATGCAACGATTCGTTTAGAAGTGCGCCGTGCGGAACAATTGAAACAAGGAACAGACATTGTTGGTAACCGTACGAAGATCAAAGTAGTTAAAAATAAAGTAGCTCCACCATTCAAAATTGCTGAAGTCGATGTGATGTATGGGCAAGGAATTTCTCAAGAAGGAGAATTGCTTGATATGGCGGTTGAAAAAGATATCGTTGATAAAAGTGGTGCTTGGTATTCTTACAAAGAAGATCGTATTGGACAAGGTCGTGAGAATGCAAAAAATTACATGTCCACTCATCCTGAAATGATGGCAGAAGTTTCTGCTTTAGTCCGAGCGGCTTATGGGATCGGTGAAGATGTAGAAATACCCGAAGAAACGCAAGCAGAACTTCCTTTAGAGGAATAAGACGAAGTAAGAATAGAAATAATCGAATAACTATTCAAAGGATGTTTGAGCATCGAGAGAACTCGCGTCGTTCAGAGAAAGTGTTTTCCTTTGATATGTTGTCGATTGAATCTAATAAGCCGAAATTTTTTAAAATTTCGGCTTATTTTTTGTCTTTTAAGTAGTCATTTGACTATACTTTCTCCTAAAACATAATGGAAAATGGGGGATGTTTAAGCAGTGATTGACTACATCGACAGAAAGGGACTATTCTACTTAAATGAAAGGATAACATGTTACTTAAAAGTCATTTTTTGTTCTTAATTTTCATTAATGCAAAGTTATTTGTTCTTAATATGTTTTGGTTATTATTTAATATTATCTTTTATTCATAAAATGACCTTTAAATGAAAATCGAGAAAGCCGTTTCTTATGTATTTAAAGTTGACACTACGGGGTACAAACATTAGAATAAACTTGTGCATGTTTTTGTACACCTATGCATAAAGCATATTAACAAGTTTAGAGTACTTTATCATAAAAGTTATATAGATGATAAAAATGAAAAAGATAGTATGGAGGTGGATTTTATGGTATTCAATATTCTCCTCGCTATCATCGGTTTAATTGTCGGTCTTGGTTTAGGGTTTATGGTTGCAAAGTCACGTCATGAAAAAGAAATTGCAGGTGCTCAATCATCAGCAGCTGGAATTATTGATAGTGCAAAGAAAGAAGCAGAAACTCTAAAAAAAGAAGCATTGTTAGAAGCTAAGGAGGAAAACCAGAAATATCGTTCTGAAGTGGAGAGTGAGTTGAGAGAAAGCAAGTTAGAATTAAAATCTCAAGAAAATCGTTTAATTCAGCGTGAACAAACGTTGAATCGTAAGGATGACTCATTGGAAAAACGTGAGACCTCACTTGAAAGCAAAGAAGAAGCACTTAGTTCAAAACAGCAATTGATTGAAGAGCGAGAAAAAGACGTTGAAAAGTTGATTGAAGAACAACAAAGAGAATTAGAAAAAATTGCTGGTTTATCTAAAGAAGATGCAAAAGATGTCATCATGAAATCAACTGAAGAAGAATTGAATCATGAATTGACGTTAATGGTCAAAGAATCGGAACAACGTGCAAAAGAAGAAGCAGATCGTAAAGCCAAAAATCTTTTATCGTTAGCGATTCAGCGCTGTGCGGCAGACCAAGTATCTGAAACAACTGTATCCGTAGTAACTTTACCAAATGATGAAATGAAAGGACGCATCATTGGTCGAGAAGGACGAAATATCCGTACACTAGAAACATTGACTGGAATTGACTTGATCATTGATGATACACCAGAAGCAGTGGTCCTTTCAGGTTTTGATCCAATTCGTAGAGAAATCGCTCGGATGACTTTAGAAAAACTGATCCAAGATGGACGGATCCATCCTGCACGAATCGAAGAAATGGTCGAAAAATCGCGTAAAGAAATGGATGAACGAATCCGTGAGTATGGGGAAGAAGCGGCGTTTGAAGTTGGTGCGCATACCCTTCATCCAGATTTGATCAAAATCATGGGTCGTCTTCATTTTAGAACTAGCTATGGACAAAATGTTTTGAAACATTCAGTAGAGGTTGCTAAATTGTCAGGTATACTAGCCGCTGAGTTAGGCGAAGATATCCAATTAGCTAAACGAGCTGGTTTGCTTCATGATATCGGGAAAGCATTAGATCATGAAATCGAAGGTTCTCACGTAGAGATCGGCGCAGAGTTAGCTGCTAAATACAAAGAAAATCCTGTAGTGATCAATGCGATTGCATCTCATCATGGAGATGTTGAAGCAACGTCAGTTATTTCTGTCTTGGTAGCTGCTGCAGATGCCTTATCCGCTGCACGACCAGGAGCTAGAAGTGAATCCTTGGAAAATTATATCCGTCGCTTAAGAAGCTTAGAAAACATTTCAAATAGCTTTGCCGGAGTAGAATCTAGTTTTGCTGTTCAAGCTGGACGAGAAGTTCGGGTTATGGTAAAACCAGAAGAGATCTCTGATTTAGATGCAGTTCGTTTAGTACGAGATATCCGTAAACGAATTGAAGAAGAATTAGATTATCCAGGGCATATCAAAGTCATCGTTATTCGCGAAACGCGTGCGACAGACTACGCTAAGTAAAAAATAAAAGAACGTTACGATTAGTTAGGATAATCGTAGCGTCTTTTTTGTTTTAAACCACTATTTAATCAAGCTTGATCGTTTTAACATTATTTTGATAAGAGGTTGAGCAGCTATAAACATGGTGTGTTAACTTTGAGTTCTAAATTAGCTTCTTAATAAGAAGTAGGCATAATCTAACTAGAGACGATTATTCTATCATTAAAGTAAATCAAAATTATTCTTAATGACTACTAGAAAATCAAACTAGGATGAAGAATAGTTAGGAAATAAAATTTGTTGCATTAGTGTACATTTTGTTAACGAGAGATAAAAGTTGTATAAACTCGTAATATATTGATCTATGAGTTTGAAATCAATTTTATGTACAATTTTTTACTAGGATTTATTGGGTAGAAAGATATAGTTTTTGTTCTTGAAAACACAAGTAATTGATTCTATATGATCTAAATATAGATGAGGTGGGATAAGCAGATGGATAATTATGAGTTGTTGGAATACAATTTAGCAGAATTTATGACTTCAGATATGCAAGAGGAATTTTTACAATTTTTTCATTTTCAGAATATTAATGAATTTAAGGAACAGTATGTTCATTCAAAAAAACTGCTAAAAGATCAGAACGAAGAGATGTTGAATGAACTAAAAGAATGGAGACAAGTTGATTCAATTGAAAAATTCTCGCAACAAGTAACAATAAAGCTAACTGAGCAATATTTTATGAAGTACCCAAATCTAATAAAATACAAAAATGTTAGCAATAACATTAATGAAAACCTTTGCAAAGATATTCATGAGATTCTTTTGCGAACGATTGTTTATGACTTTAATCTATTAAAGTCACAGTTACAAAAACTCTCTGTGAAAAGTTATATTAGAAATTATTTATCTAATGAGAAATACGTCACAGGTTTGTTTCAAAGATTTCCTGTTTTATTCAATTTAATAGATAAAAAAATCAAAGAAACAATCTGTTACATTTCTGAAGTTATCCAACATGTAGAGTATGATTCAAAGGAAATTAACGAATTGTTTAGTATTCAACTTGATCAAGAAATAGGAGTTGAATTTTCTTTGGGTGATCCGCATCTGTCAGGAAAATTTCCACTCGTGATAACAGGTAAAAAGAATAAAATTATTTATAAACCACGAAGTAATTACAATGATTTATTATTTGGAGAATGCGTTGCTTTATTTAATAAAAATAATTTTAACAAACAACTAGCACAAATAAAATTATTGAATCGTAAAACGTATTCTTGGTCAGAATTTATTGTAAGTGATCCTTGTCAATCAGAAGAAGAAGTTCAAGATTTCTATTATAAAATGGGGGCAATTATTGCAATTCTTTTCTATTTAAATGCTTCGGATATTCATCTTGAAAATCTAATTGCAAGTGGTGGTTCACCCATGCTCATTGATTTAGAATGCTTGTTTAACAATTTAGATCGTATGGAAGCATTATCTGTAAATGATAAGATACATGAAATTTTGACTAATTCTGTTCTTAATTCTGGAATTGTACCTATGTACAACGAATTTTTTAAAGATGATATTTCGGCTTTAGGAAGCCATGAAAACTTATTCCAACGTTTTTCAGTACCACAATTGATTGTTTCAGAAGATGATTTAGAAATTAAATTCACTGAAAATTCTGATGGATTTAAATATTCATATTCTAATGTTCCGATGTATCATGGACAAAATTATCGTTTTTTAGACTATAAGCAACAGATCTATCAAGGATTTACAGAAACATTTCACCTATTTTTGGATAAAAAATCAGAGCTGATTGATATTGTTGAGCGCTATAAAAATGATATTACTATCCGACATTTAATAAAACCAACAGCAACTTACAGTAAAATAGCGACTTTAAGTTATCATCCTAGGTTCTTGACAGCACCGTTTGATCGCTTGTTATTTGTCTATTCTCAAATGGCAAGATTTGGTTCTACACCATTTCTTACCTATGAAATTGAGGACATACTAGAGGGGGATATCCCTTATGTTTTTTCAAAACTTAACTCAAATACACTTAACATTTCAAAAAAAATGACATTTACGAATAACAGTCGTATAGATTTCTTAACACTATGGAAAAAAAAGATCCATTCTCTTAGTGAGAAAGATTTAAACTACCAATTAAATATTTTGCAAAAAAGCTTTGGAGATAAAAATATTACGTTAGAAGATCTTTTTATAATTGGAGAAAAAAATGATGAGATCAAGACTTTAGAATCTTACATCCATAGTAAAAGGATAGTACACAATAAGCAGGTGACGTGGCTTCATACCGGTTATGAAGATTTAACAAAAGACAAAGATTTTAAAATTCGTTTAAAACTGCAGCCAATGAATAACAGTTTGTATAATGGGAAAATTGGTGTAGCAATCACTTACTATTATTTATGGAAAACCAAAAATGATTTTGATTACAAAAACAGATTTCTATTAATATTGAATGATTTACTTGATCATTTTGATTTATCTAATCAAAAAAATTATGATATAGGGGTTTTTTCTGGATTAGGTGGTTATATCTATTTATTTAATTTGATTGCTCCATCCTTGCGAACATCAAAACTGATCGCAATTGAGCAAGATATCCTTCAATATCTGGGACAAAAAATAAAAAAAGACAAAATTCTGGATATTATGAGTGGTACGGCGGGGTTATTACTACTTTTTTGTAATATTTATAAAAAGAGCCCTAATAAAGAATTAAAAAAATTAATTGGACTTTGTGTGGAGAATTTATTAAATAATTTAATAGAATCAGAGGGAAAAGGAAGTTATTGGGAATCCTCTGTAGAAAAGAAACTTATTTTAGGTTTTTCTCACGGAACATCAGGTATTCTTTATGCTTTAGCGATTTATGAAGAGTTATTTTCGGTAACCAAAATAAAAGAAACGATTGGCGCAGTTACCTTATTTGAAAACCAACATCGTAAAAACGGTGTGTGGTTTGATACAAGAGGAGAAAAATGGATTGAGCAAAATACTTTTTATTGTAATGGTCTTGTAGGAATGCTTACTCATCGATATCTTATGGAAGGAGAAAGCCCAGAGGAGCTATTATATTTTGCTCGATTAAAAGAAGAATTAAACAAAGAACGTGTAGATAGTTGCTTATGTCATGGCTTTTTAGGAAATATGTGGCTTTACCGTCATTTCTTCATTCATCATAATATAAAGTCATATGCGTTCTTACTCGATGATTGGAATGCATACTTAGACAAACGAACAATTAATGAAAGTTGTTTAGAAGACGAGTTTCTAGATGTTGGTTTGATGACCGGTCTTTCCGGGGTGATTTTGGGATTGTTAGCGTTGGAGAACCCTAACATACCAAACATACTTTTATTCGATTTATAGATAAATCCTTCCATCGAAAATACGAATGAAGAGATAGGATCTGATTGAATAATAGATTGATAAGTGTAACAAACAGTTGATGACAATAAAAAATGATTGATCAACTTGAAAGGAGGTGAAGAAAATGGCAGTAGGACTATTAATGAAAGCAGGCAATGTTTCTGAAGAATTAGCAGTATTAAACAACGAACATAGTTTGAATGCTTCGCTAGATACCATCTGCGGAACAATGGGTAGCCTTGGTTGTGGTAGTTTTGGTTGTGGCTCTTTATCTAGCTGTTGCTAAAATATATACGGATGAAAGGTTTCAGAGGTTTTATTGTGAATATTGAAAAATAATAATTCAGAATGAAGAGTCTGAATCTGGGACATTAATCAGAAAAAATCTGATTAATGTCCTACTTTTTTTAGTAAAAAGATTCCTTCAGACTCATTCGTTTTATTTCTTATCCAGCATTTCTCGATCTTTTTCGATCGTTGTATTGATCCCTTTGATAATAGCAGGAATGAAGCCAGCTTCTTCTAAAGCCACAACACCTGCAACGGTTGTTCCGCCAGGGGAAGAAACCTGGTCAACCAGCTCCCAAGGGTTTTCATCACTTGCTAGGAATTTTTGACAAGATCCCATAATAGCTTTGGCAGCGATCTCGGTTGCCATTTTTTTAGGTAAGCCATTAAAGACACCCGCACGACCCATGGCATCGATCAACATATAAATAAATGCTGGTGAACTACCGGCTAACCCAATAAACGTACTGAAATCACCTTCTGCCAGTGGATAGACACTGCCGATCGCTTCAAAGATTTGCGTTGCTTCTTTGAATTCCTCATATGTGACATGATGATTTTTACAGATAGCAGAGACACCTGCACCCACACTAACGTTTACGTTTGGCATGACACGAATGATTTTCGCTTCGGGGTCATTTAGGGCTTTTTCCAGATCATGTAATGATTTTCCTGAAGCAATTGAAATAAAGAGACATTTCTGACTATATTTTCTTAAATCCTTCAGTACTTGGTCAATGATTTTAGGTTTGACTGCCAGTAAAATGACATCTACTTGTTTTGCGACTTCTTGATTTGTTTGACAGGCGGTTACACCAGTTGCTTCTGCAAAACGTTGTGCATTTTCGAAATGACCACTTGAGACAAAAATATCTTCTTTAGCCACTGTTTCGTGTTCAATCAAGCCGTTAATGATTGCTTGCGCCATATTACCTGTTCCAATGAATCCAATTTTCATGTTATCCTCTCCTTTTGTTTTAGCATAGCTTTCTTTTCAATGAAGGGCAAGCAAAGAATAAAGCGTGTGGATAGATACATAAACAGGTGAAACTAGTGCATAAGTGGTAAAAATAAGGTAAATAAGCTAACATTGATTTATAAATTGAAAGTTTTCAAGTAAGGATGGTAAAGTGTGAAAAATAAAAGTCATACGGCATTTCAGTGGTTGAAAAATCATAGCTTGATTTTAAAAATGATTTTTTTTGGATCTATTATAGTTTTCGTTGCCAATCAAGTCGTAAATATTGCAAATGGAATGAGTTGGCAAGATATTTGGCAAACTATGCGACAACAAAGTTATGTTACGCTGTGTTTAATGGTTTTAGTGGGGTTGATCGGTGTTTTGACAATGTTGTTGTATGACTGGGTGACGATTCGCGTGTTGGAAAAACAAGGGAAACCTAAAATGAAGCGTCACGATTTTTTCTTAGCTGCTTTTATTACGAATACAATTAATAACTTAGCGGGCTTTGGAGGAATTGTTGGAGCTAGTCTTAGAGCAAATTTTTATGGAAAAGAAACAAATCGGAAAATGGTACTTGCTACCGTTTCTAAAGTTGCATTATTTATGTTGACTGGTTTATCATTATGGTCATTTCTAACGTTCATTGATGTTTTTTTTCTACAAACTACTAGTATTTTTAGAAGTTATTGGATTTGGTTACTTGGCGGTAGTGTGATAGCACCGGCTATTTTTTTCTTTGCTTATTTAAAAAGAAAAACATTATTTGCGGAATTCTATCCTAAGGGTCTAGTCGGGTTACTGTTAGCTTCTGTGGGGCAATGGACTGGAGCATTGGTCGTTTTTTTAGCGATTGGTTATTTGATGGATGTAGATATTTCCTTATTTTCGATTTATCCAATGTTTATTATCGCTACGTTAATCGGTATGTTGACAATGGTTCCTGGGGGTGTCGGGACATTTGATGTGTTGATGATCTTAGGTATGAGTCAGTTAGCTGTTCGACAAGATATTGCAGTGGTTTGGTTACTTTATTACCGTTTGTTTTATTATGTGGTTCCTTTTGCGGTTGGCTTATTTTTATTTCTGTCACATACTGGAGTAAAAGTGAATCGTTTTTTAGACAATATACCACGACTGCTCTTTCAAAAAATCGCGCATTTTATTTTGGTCACAGCCGTTTATTTTGCAGGGATCATGATGGTGTTACTATCTACGATTACGAATCTTTCTGCGATCAGTCGATTGTTTCAGATTTTATTACCTTTCTCGTTTAATTTTTTAGACCAAACGTTGAATCTATTGATTGGATTCTTATTGCTTGGGTTGGGAAGAGCATTAGCAATGAAAGTGAAGAAGGCTTTTTTACCAACTATTGCTTTATTAGCTTTTGGAATCATTAACACAGTTACTCGAACATTATCTTGGCAATTGATTTTAGTGTATATCTTGATTCTTCTGGCTGTCTGGCTAGCTCGGAAAGAATTTTACCGTAAGAAATTTGTTTATTCATGGGGTGCCATTCTTTTTGATCTATGTTTGTTTGGGTTTCTATTTATCGTCTATGCAATTGCAGGGTATCATAGTGGACGTTTTTGGGTAAATCGATTGACAGCTGATCGCTTTCTCCTGTTCCCATCCGATGAAGTTTGGTTTTCAGGCTTGCTTGGTCTAGGGATCTCGCTGTTGGCATTAGTAGCATTGTATCAGTACCTTGCTTCTGAAACGAATGAGTTAGGGTCAGATTTACAAATCGAAAGATTCAAACAGATGTTGACCGTCTATCAGGGGACATCTGCTAGTCATTATCTTCGTTTACCAGGATATAAATATTATTACTATCAACAAAATGGAGAGGATCAAGTCGTCTTTGGTTACCAGATCAAAGGAAATAAATGCTTTGTTTTGGGAGACCCGATTGGCAATCCTAAAATGATTCGTCCTGCTATTACAGAATTTATGCAAAAAGCTGATTGCTTAGGGTATCAAATTGCTTTTTACAAGATCTCAGAAAAATATGTGGTAATGTTGCATGAATTAGGTTTTCATTTTACAAAAGTCGGCGAGGTGGGAATGGCAGATTTGACTACAGAAGAAATGCCTTGGGTCAATCAACAGCTAGAGTACCAGCGTCTAACTAATGAAGGCTATCATTTTACTTGGTACGAACAATTACCTGAGGAATTATTAGCTGCGGTGAGTGAGGTTTCGGATCAGTGGTTACATGGTGCGAGAGAAAAGCATTTTTCTGTTGGGCGTTTTGACGAATCTTATCTGTTAGCCAGCGGTGTTGGAGTGGTACGCAAAGAACAAAAAGTGGTCGGATTTATTACAGAGCAACCAATATCTGAAAGCCAAGCAGGCTATGATCTATTACGTGTATTGCCAGATGAACCTGCTGAACTATCCGATTATTTATTAGTCAATCTATTTATTGTCTACCAAGAAAAGGGCTATCTTGAGACAAATCTTGGTTTAGCTCCGTTAGCAAATGTAGGGGAAACAGACTTTGCATTCTTTCAAGAGCGCATCATGCATATTGTTTATAATTATGGTAGTTTCTTTTACTCATTTCAATCGACCTATGAAGAAAAACTGCGCTATGTCACTCGCTGGGAAGGTCGCTATTTTGCTTACATGAAGGGAAGCAGTTTTACATTTGCCACATTACAGTTGTTTATACTAATTGGAAAGGGAAAAGAAAAAAGTATCAGTTTTGCAGAAGAAGTATTAACGGAATTGTAAATTGCGTCAATAGAGGAATAACTGGTGACGTGTTTTAGCTACCCATAGTTTAAAACGTGAAAAAGTGATTGACGGTAGCTAGAGAAAATGAATGTGGTCGAAGGATGGTTTGTTTTATCTGTAGACAGAAAAGGTCTGAGAAAACCGCTAAGATCGTAAACACGTCACTCGTATGAGCTATACTTTTATTTTTCTCTGTGATAGAATACTTGCGACTTAGACTTTTTGAATGGGTGAGAGGATGGAACTGATAGAAAAAGCACCAGCTAAGATCAATTTGGGATTAGATGTCTTGTACAAGCGTCCCGATGAGTATCACGAGCTGGAAATGGTAATGTCGAGTGTAGATTTAGCAGATCACTTATTCTTTGAAGAGATACCTGAGGATCGAATCATCGTAGAAACGAATAAGGCATTTTTGCCAGTAGATCAACGAAATAACGTTTATCAAGCAGCAACATTGCTTAAGAATAAGTATCATATCAAAAAAGGCGTAAAAATATTTGTGAAAAAAAATATTCCAGTTGCAGCTGGACTGGGTGGGGGCAGCACAGATTGTGCAGCTGCACTGAGAGGGATCAATCAACTATGGAATCTCGGTTGTTCTCTGGAAGAATTAGCTGAGATTGGTTTGGAAGTTGGTACGGATGTGCCTTATTGTGTTTATGGTAATACTGCATTTGTTGGCGGCAAAGGAGAAGTGGTCCAAGTTCTCCCTTCAATGCCTCAGTGTTGGGTAATCTTGGTGAAACCTAAAATGAGTGTTTCGACTAGGACTGTCTTCAAAGAAGTAGATGCGCAAAAAATCCAGCATCAGAACATTCCTAGACTAGTGGAGGCAATCCAGCAACAAGATTACCATACGATGATTCAATACATGGGAAATAGTTTAGAAGATGTTACCGGCAAACGTCATCCAATTATCCATCAAATCAAAGAACGCATGTTAAAGTATGGGGCAGATGCCGCTTTGATGAGCGGAAGCGGACCGACAGTCTTTGCCTTATGTCAACATTATTCAAGAGCACAAAGAGTCTATAACGGGCTGAAAGGTTTCTGTGATGAAGTATACTTAGTACGCACGTTGTAAAATAGGCCAGAACTAGTTGTTGCTAAGAGATGAAGAATAAAAAATCTCAAAACAGAAGAAGCTGTTTTGAGATTTTTTTGAGTTGGTTGCAGCTTAGCTGCTCTAAACGTTATTTATTCTATTTAGAAATTGGAAAAAATGGACTAGATAGCTTGTTGGGCTCTCAGTAACATGAACAAACTATCATTCATTTTACGGTTTACATTGAATTTGTTCGTATAAATCAGAAATTGAAGGATTTCTATTGACTCTATTTTTTTATTCTGATACATTAAGTTCCGTTGATAAATCGTAATTTTACGATTTGTTCGAAAGGAGAGTCTTATGAAAAAATATATGATTGGTTTAACACTAGCTGTAGGGATGTTTTTATTAGCGGCTTGTGGTGGTACGAACCAAAAGGATTCAAAGAAAAATGAGTTAACGATTGTTACGACCTTTTATCCGATGTATGAATTTACGAAAGAAGTAGTTGGAAATGAAGGAAACGTCAAGTTGTTGATCCCGTCTGGGACTGAACCGCATGATTTTGAACCTAGTGCAAAACAACAAGCAGAAATCGCTGATGCGGATGTGTTTGTTTATAATAGTCCAGATATGGAATTTTTTGTTGACTCATTGAAAGATTCTGTCGATACGAATAAAACATTGATGATTGAAGCAGCTAAAGGAATTGATCGTCTGAAATCAGCAGAAGAAGACCATGACCATGATCATGAACATGAAGAAGCTTCTTCTGAAAGTCATTCGCATGAGTATGATCCACATATTTGGTTAGATCCTGTGTTAGCAATCAAAGAGGTCAAAACAATTGCTTCAGAGCTTGGGAAAAAGTATCCTGATAAAAAGGCAACTTTTGATAAAAAGGCGGATGCTTATATCAAAAAATTAGAAAACCTGAACCAAAAATATACGGATGCACTCAAAGATGCCAAAAACCGCACGTTTGTGACGCAACATGCCGCATTTGCGTATTTAGCGAATCAGTATGATTTACACCAACAAGCGATTGCAGGGGTAACGCCTGATCAAGAACCCACACCAAGCCGCTTAGCTGAACTAAAAGATTTTGTGAACAAAAATAAGATCAAAGTGATTTACTTTGAAGAAAATGCATCATCCAAAGTGGCGGAAACATTGTCGAAAGAAACGGGTGTTAAATTAGAAGTATTGAATCCATTAGAGAGTTTGACAAGTGAACAAATCAAAGCCGGCGAAAATTATATTTCGGTAATGGAAGAGAACTTAAAAGCGTTAAAAGAAAGTATTAATTAAGAACGGAGGCATTTCGCGTGCATTATATCGAAATATCCGATTTGACTTTTTATTATGATGAAGAACCTGTATTAGAAGATGTGTCTTATCACGTTGATGCAGGAGAGTTCGTTATTCTAACAGGAGAAAACGGTGCAGCAAAATCAACATTGATCAAAGCTTCCTTAGGCTTGTTAAAACCTTCTAAGGGAACAGTGAAAATCGCCCCCAAAAATCAAGAAGGACAAAAATTAAGTATTGGTTACATTCCCCAACAAGTGGCATCTTTTAATGCTGGCTTTCCAAGTACAGTCTTAGAATTGGTTCGTTCCGGTCGCTATCCGAGAGGACGTTGGTTCAAACGACTTTCTGAAAAAGATCATCAGCATGTTAAACGAGCTTTAGAATCTGTTGGAATGTGGGAGATGCGTCATCGACGGATCGGAGAATTATCCGGTGGACAGAAACAACGGATTAGCTTAGCACGTATTTTTGCGACTGACCCAGATTTATTTATATTGGATGAACCGACAACGGGAATGGATGAAGAATCTCGTAATGAATTTTATCGACTATTGCGTCATAGTGCCCATGAACATGGCAAGGCAATTTTGATGATTACTCATGATCATGAGGATATCAAGCAATATGCAGATCGACAAATTCGTTTGGTAAGAAAGGAGGATTCTCCATGGCGTTGCTTTCATATGAATTCATGAGACGAGCTTTTTTAGCAGCCATTTTTATTGCGGGGATTGCTCCAATGTTAGGTGTCTTTTTAGTGATCCGAAGACAATCATTGATGGCAGATACACTGTCACACGTTTCACTGGCAGGGGTGGCATTGGGTTTCTTTTTGAATATCAATCCAACGTTGACTACGATGTTCGTAGTAATATTAGCTGCGGTGATTTTAGAATATTTACGTACGATTTATCGTACCTACTCAGAAATTTCAATTGCGATCTTAATGGCTGGCGGACTGGCGCTGGCATTAGTTTTGATGAATCTTAGTGGTGGAAACTCAGCCACAAGTATCCAATCGTACCTCTTTGGCTCGATTGTGACGATTACTTGGGATCAAGTTATCTTTTTGGGTGTATTATTTGTTATTATTGGTTTCTTATTCTTTTTGTTCAAGCGACCAATGTACGTGCTGACTTTTGATGAAGATACCGCCCATGTGGATGGTCTGCCTGTTCACCGTATGTCAATGCTGTTCAACGTGATCACGGGTGTTGCGATTGCTGTCATGATCCCAATTGCCGGGGCATTATTGATTTCAGCAATTATGGTCCTGCCTGCAGCGATCGGTATGCGCTTAGGCAAAAGTTTCAATGTGGTGATTGCCATTAGTATCGGTGTTGGCTTTATCGGCATGTTATCGGGACTAACAAGTTCCTTTTATCTAGATACGCCACCGGGTGCGACGATCACACTAGTCTTTATCGTGTTGTTTCTTGTGGTCAATTTGTTCAAGCGGGTGCTTGTTTCCATTAAGCGAAAAAATAAATAAAAAATCAAAAAGAAAAGCGATGAAAACGAAAAATTTTCATTGCTTTTTCTTATATTTAGATAAATACCGAACTATTTAACTTATTTTCTTACAAAATGCTCGAATTTTTAAATGAAAACTTATATAATGTAAAACGATATAATTTCTTAAAAGGAGCTGAAATATGTGAAAGTACGTCGCAGTGAACGTCTTGTTGATATGACTCAGTATTTATTAGATCATCCTCACGAATTAATTTCATTGACAAGTTTTGCCGAACGTTATGAATCTGCTAAATCTTCGATCAGTGAAGACTTGGCAATTATCAAAAAAACATTTAAGGAACGAGGGTATGGTACCCTAGAAACAATTCCAGGTGCCGCTGGTGGGGTTTTATTTATACCAGAGATTTCTTACGAAGAAGCCAAAAAATACATTGAGTCGTTAGCTGAACGATTGTCTGAACAAGATCGTTTGTTGCCTGGAGGTTATGTTTATCTATCCGATTTACTAGGTGAGCCCGAATTATTACGCCAAGTTGGAAAAATCATTGCTTCTAAGTATTTAGGTGAAAAAATCGATGCAGTGATGACAGTTGCTACGAAAGGCGTGCCGATCGCGCAAGCTGTGTCCTATTATTTAAATGCACCGTTTGTTATCGTACGCCGTGATTCAAAGATCACAGAAGGATCGACAGTTAGTGTGAATTATGTTTCTGGTTCTTCTGAACGAATCGAAAAGATGGAATTATCAAAAAGAAGTCTTAAACGTGGTTCTCGTGTCCTAGTCGTTGATGATTTTATGAAAGGCGGCGGCACAGTCAATGGAATGAAGAGCTTGATCGAAGAGTTTGAATCTGAACTTGTAGGAATCACCGTTTTTGCAGAATCCAAATTTAATGGTCATCGTGCAATTGACGATTATACTTCATTACTATACGTGAAAGATGTCGACACGAAGACCAAAAACATTACAGTTGTACCAGGAAATTATTTCAAAGATTAGAGATTGAAAATTTATCTATTTGCCGATCAATAATAGCTGGAAGAGATTGTGACAGAAGTGTCCAGCTCTGAGAAATAAGCCGGAGAATCCGAAAATAGTTTCACCTATTTTGGGAATTCTTTGGCTTATTTTCGATAGAAACACTACAACAACAAGCAACAACAAATCAGATATCCAGCTGTTATCTGTCAGATGAGAGAAATTCGTTCTCCTTTTTCATATAACCCTATTTTTCTCTCACTATTGTTGATTGACTAAGTGATTTTTTAACCCCCAAGATAAAAATGGTCTAGTTACAAATATAGTCTGCTTGGTTGAAAAATTGAGTAGAGTGGGCTAAACTTAAAACCATCAAATACAATTAGGAGTGACGCAGTTGGACGCACGTTATGCAATCATTTTGGCAGCGGGAAAAGGAACTCGCATGAAGTCAAAATTATATAAAGTTTTACATCCAGTTTCAGGACAGCCGATGGTGGAGCATATTATCAATCGAGTAAGTGAAACCAACCCAGATCAAATCATCACGATCGTCGGGCATGGCGCTGAGCAAGTAAAGGCACAGTTGGGTGAACGTAGTGAATACGCTCTGCAAGCAGAACAACTTGGTACAGGTCATGCAGTATTACAAGCCGCATCTTTTTTACAAGGGAAAGAAGGAACGACACTGGTGATCAGTGGCGACACACCGCTTTTAACCACTGAAACATTGAACAATTTATTTGAGTATCACCAAGGAAAAAATGCGAGTGCCACGATTCTAACCGCACAAGCCGAAGATCCAACTGGATATGGCCGTATCATTCGTGACCATATTGGGATCGTTGAAAAAATCGTTGAGCAAAAAGATACTACACCAGAAGAAGCATTGGTCCAAGAAATCAATACAGGAACTTATTGTTTTGACAATCAAGCTCTGTTTGAAGCATTGAACAAAGTAGGAACAGACAATGCACAAGGGGAGTACTACTTGACCGATATCATTGAAATCCTCAAAGATGCTGGAAAAACAGTAGTAGCTTATCAGACAGAAGACTTTGACGAATCAATGGGAGTCAATGATCGTATTGCATTAGCTAAAGCTAATGAATTGATGCGCCAAAGAATCAACAAAATGCATATGGTCAATGGTGTAAGTTTTGTTGATCCAGCAACGACTTATATTGATGCCGGGGTAGAGATTGGTTCTGATACAGTGATCGAAGCAGGCGTCCAACTTCAAGGTAAAACCGTCATTGGATCAGATTGCGTGATCGGTGCCCATTCTCGAATCGTAGATAGTGTGATTGAAGATCATGTGGTAGTTGAACATTCTGTGATCGAAAAAAGTCTTGTGAAAAGTCATGCGGACGTGGGACCATTTGCTCATTTACGACCAAAAGCAGAAATTGGTGAAGGTGTCCATATTGGTAATTTTGTGGAAGTCAAAAATGCTGAAATTGGTAAAAATACCAAAGTTGGTCATTTGACTTATGTCGGTGATGCCACATTAGGCGAAGAAATCAATGTTGGTTGTGGCGTGGTCTTTGTGAATTACGATGGGAAAAACAAGCACCGCACGACAATTGGGGATCATAGTTTTATCGGTTCTAATGCAAATATCATTGCCCCAGTGGAAATTGCTAAAAATACATCAGTAGCTGCAGGGTCAACAATCACAGAGGATATCCCTGAATATGCTATGGCAATTGCCCGTGCAAGACAGGTCAATAAAGAAGAGTATGCTAAAAAACTCCCTTATTTAAACTAAGACTTTTGTAAAACCCCTTGATTTATTCAGAAAATATGACTAGTATTTAATAGGTAGAATTCTAGAGTTGTGAAAAAGAAAGTGGAGGTCCCCATGTCAAAACATTACTTTGACCCAAGATTAAAAATTTTTGCGTTAAATTCAAATCGTCCGTTAGCAGAAAAAATTGCTGCAGCTGTCGGTGTCGAATTGGGTAAATCATCGGTTACTCAATTTAGTGATGGAGAAATCCAAGTGAATATTGAAGAAAGTATTCGCGGATCACATGTTTATGTTATTCAGTCAACGAGTAGTCCTGTAAATGATAATTTAATGGAATTGCTGATCATGATTGATGCCTTGAAACGTGCCAGTGCAAAAACGATTAACGTAGTAATGCCTTACTATGGATATGCACGTCAAGATCGTAAAGCTCGTGCCAGAGAACCAATCACTGCAAAACTTGTGGCGAACATGATTCAAAAAGCTGGAGCAACTAGAATGTTGACGCTTGATTTGCATGCTGTCCAAATCCAAGGATTCTTTGATATTCCTGTTGATCACTTGATGGGTGCACCATTGATTGCAAATTATTTCTTAGAAAAAGGGATTAAAGGGGACGATGTAGTAGTTGTATCACCTGACCATGGTGGTGTAACTCGTGCGCGTAAATTGGCTGAATTTTTAAAAGCACCAATTGCGATCATTGATAAACGCCGTCCAAAAGCAAACGTAGCAGAAGTAATGAATATTATTGGGCAAGTAGAAGGAAAAACTTGTGTATTGATTGATGATATGATCGATACAGCAGGGACGATTACCTTAGCGGCTAATGCACTAAAAGAAGCAGGCGCAGTAAGTGTCTACGCATCATGTACACATCCAGTATTATCTGGACCAGCTTTACAGCGTATTGAAGATTCTGCGATTGAACGCTTAGTTGTAACAGATTCGATCTATCTGCCAGATGACCGTAAGATCGAAAAAATCGATGAAGTAAGTGTCGGTGGTTTGATGGGTGATGCAATTAAACGTATCCACGAAAACAAACCTGTTAGTCCATTGTTTGAAACAAAAAAATAAGAATTAAAAAATTGAATAGTATCACAAAGGGGAGCCTTATGAGGCTGAGATTGAAGTTTTTCTAAACCCTTCGTACCTGTATCGGTTATGCGAGCGTAGGAATTGTGACGATCAATTGACGTTAGTCATGTAACGTTGGTTGTAGAAGTATGTTGTATTTACTTCCTCCTTTGTGATTTCAAATGAACGGAGGAAGTTTTTTTATGGAGAAAAAATATAAAGTATGGATTGAGGGGACACTTGTAGCTGCACTAGCGATGGTGTTATCCTTTATCCCTCTTCAAATAGGTAGTAGCTTTGAGATTTCATTAGGACAGATTCCACTGACATTGTTTGCGTTAAGAAGAGGCTGGAAGGCAGGGATTTTATCAGGATTTATTTGGGGGATTTTACATTTTCCAACAGGACAAGTGTATTATCTCAGTGTCATTCAAGTATTGATCGAGTATCCGATTGCTTTTACCTTTGCAGGATTTGCAGGAGTGTTCGCTAAAAGGCTGCAAAACAGTCTAACGATGGGCAATAAAAAAGGGATGACAACCACTATTATATTAGGAACTTTAGTTGGTGTTGGTGCTAGATATTTCTGGCATTTTGTCGCAGGCGTCGTTTTTTGGGGAAGTTATGCTTTGTGGGGAATGAATCCATGGCTCTTTTCTTTAGTCATGAATGGTGCAAGTGCCTTGGCTACAGGAATTGTTACAATGGTTGTTTTGCTTGGGATCGGTCGGACAGTTCCAGCTTTGTTCATCGGGAAAAAATAAACGAAAAGAGCCTCAGTCACTATAAAAGTGTCTAGGCTCTTTTTTTATAAGTATAAAATGAGGGAACATCCAAGCATCAGCTTAAAGGAGTATAGTTGAGTTCCGCAGCTTCTCCTACAAGCTCCCAGCGTTTTTCTTCTGCATGATAAACTAAGGTGCCAATTGCTTCTTCATCAAGGTATCTTGTTCCTTTTAGCTTCCAAATATAATCTTCAATGACATAGATCGGGATATGATAATCGTTATCGATCAATCCACCTTGTTCAAAAGAAAAAATGATTCCTTCTTGCATCAAATTACGCATATTCTTCAGTAATTCCACACTAATTTTTTCGACCGGAATATCTCGTTTGAAAAACGATTTTTTCTCATTGATTTTTTTTGACAAGATGATACTTAGTTTATTGGCAAAGATCCGATAAAATTCATCTAAATAGCGATAATAGATTCGTTCTAGTTGATCGTTAAGATCGAAGTAGACGAAATTATTTTGTAATTTATAAAAAAATGGGGAGTGAAGATGGGTCTTCATGTGTCCAAAATATAACAATTCTGAAATTTCTAATGGCGTTAATTCTTTCAGCATCGTTAAGTCGTTAAAATCGATCCATTTTAAATCACTCGAATGATTACGATTACGTGCAGAAGAGAAAAAGCGTTGGATATTTTCTGTTCCACGAATCACTTTCAACCCAGTATGGGATTCGTATTCACCAGCATTTTCTGAAGGATCTAATAACAATAAATTTTGTGGGAAATGCACGATGTTGTTTGAAAAATCACTAATAGTCAGCCCCTTAGTCACAACCGCATTGCTAGTAGTATCAATATGTACATAAACTGACTCAGACATCATGCTCCTCCTCTCACTCATTATCACTTTCATTTTACAACATTTATTAAAAAAAAGCTTGTTTCTTTTATTTTAAAATTCCATTACAAAATCACTTTTTTTGTGATAAACATGGACATTTTCATTGTTTTTGTATAAATGGATGGAATGGATTTTGTTATAGCTTTTACAAGAACAATGTATTCATTTTAGTATTTCTCAAAAAAATAGTATACTTTAAAAGAATATATTTGTCTTGTTATAATAAAAAAGGAGAAGATTATGCTGATTCAACAAGTGTACGGTTCAGAAAAAACAGTCCTCTACTCTACACTTCAACGAGCCAAACAATTGCTACCCTTTTATGCTACCCATCAGGAAAGCCGTGATGCCTTTTGGTTGGCAACAAAGAAAAGGCAAGCTTGGCGGATGATCGGTAACAAACATACCCTTTATTTTATTGCCGAACGAACCAGTGAACAATGGCTGATTAAAAATGTGCTAGTGGTGGGTGACATGCCTGGTTGGACGCTTTTTTTTAAAGAGATAGAGTGGTGTTCCCGTTTTTATTTCAAAAAATATTGTTCTTTTCAATGGATTGAACCACTGTCGACATATTGGCAGACACTCCTATCTCATCATGGTTATACGCAAGACAATCAGTTGGCTCAGACAATCTGGCAAAAAAAACTGACCTATCATATTGGTTTAGTATTAGGTGGCGGTGGCGCTCATGGTGCCTATCAAATCGGTGTTTGGCAAACGTTAAAAGAACATCAGATTCATTTTGAAGTAATTACGGGAACTTCAGTTGGTGCGTTAAACGGTGTATTGATTTTGCAAGATGATTTATCGCAAGCTCTTTCTTTATGGCAATCCCTCGCAACGAATCAAGTATTACAGCTACCAGAAACTGCATTATCAGAAGATCTACGGAAAAGGTTTATCCAAGAAACACGGCAAATGACGAGAGCAGCAATTATCAAGGGGGGAGCCTCAATCACCCCTTTGGAAAAGTTACTCAAAAGTAAATTAGATGCTGAGAAGATTTTAAAAATGAAAAGTCCTCGTTTATTTACCGTTTCGACTCGACTTCCTGATTTTAAAGAAGTGGTGACACCGATCCAGCAATTGGCAAGCAATGAAATTGCTGATTGGATCCTAGCTTCGGCCTCGTTTTATCCCGCTATGAGTTATCGAAACATTGCTGGACAAAAATATATTGATGGTGGTTATCGAAATAATTTGCCTGTGGATGTAGCAATTAAAGAAGGGGCAACGGAGTGCTTAATAGTAGATGTGGATGGTCCCGGAGTGACTAAGAAGATTACGATACCAGAAGAGACTGTTCCATGGCTCTGCCGCTCTAATTGGTCATTGGGAACCTTCTTGATTTTTGATCGGCAGAGAAACCAATTCAATCTCCAATTAGGCTATCTGGAAATGAAAAAAAAGTTAGGTGATTTTGAGGGGAATTGGTATACGTTCTATTCAACGAAACTTGCAGAACAATATTGGCGTAAATTTTTAAGCTATCTAGTGAATGATCTTCAGCTAGAAACAACTTTTGTTCAACAACCAAAATTTTGGCAAACTCTGCGTAATATATATAAAGACAGGGTAGTAATTGAAACATGCGGGGTGGCGATGCTTGAACTATTAGCCAAAAAAAAGCTCGTTTTACCGAATAAAGTTTATGATGTAGATGAATTGATCGAACAGATCATTCAAAAAGAATCAAGTTCATTTTTCGATCAAATGATTCGAGAGGTCGGACAATTAAATAGTAATGAGTGGCGCAGAGTCCAAAAATACCAAAAAAAGCAAAAGAGTGAACAGGAACAAATCAATGAAATTGCTCATTTAGTTAAACAAAAAAAGAACGAGCAACTTCAATCTAAGCTTCATACGCAGTTATTTGACACCCTATTGAATTTATATTTACTTTATCTAAAGGAGGAACAACCATGGCACAAGAATTTTCCTACGAAATCATAGAAGAGATCGCTGTTTTATCCGAAAATAATAAAGGATGGCGAAAAGAGCTGAACCTAGTCAGCTGGAATGGCCGCCCACCTAAATTCGATCTTCGTGACTGGGCGCCCGAACATGAGAAAATGGGTAAAGGGCTTACTCTAACCAATGAAGAATTTGAGGCATTACAAAAAGCTATCGAAAATATGTAACAGAAAGGACCCTGTTGAATGAAAAGTATGACTGGTTTTGGTAAAGCCACCCGTGAAACCGCAGAGTATCAAATAGAAGTTGAGATCAAAAGTGTCAATCAACGCTTTTTAGATATGCAAATACGTAGTCCTAAATTGTTAAATTATCTCGAAAATGATATTCGCCAATTGATGAAACAACATTTAAGTCGAGGTCGAGTCGAAGTTTTTATCAATCTGACGTATTTGGGACAAAATCAAAAACAAGTTTTTGTTGATTGGAATTTGATTGACGAGCTGATGACGAACTTAACTGAAGGAATAACCCAACGTTATGGAGAGAAACAGCAATTACAGATTGGACGTCTATTAGAAACTTTGACAACGAATGAATCTTTTGTCGTGATTGAAGAAAAAAATGAAAACAATATGGATGAACTGACAGCTTTGGTTTTAGAAACGGTCCATGAAGCACTAGATGAAATTGAAAAAAGTCGCCAAAAAGAAGGGACAGCCTTAGAGGCGATCATTCAGAAAAACAGTGATGAACTGAAACAAGTATTAAATGACTTACAACAATTTGTTGAGTTATACGAACAAGAGTATCAGGAAAAATATCAAAAGAAACTAGAAGATTACTTGGGAGCAACGGTCGATCAACAAAGATTGCTGACTGAACTCGCTATTTTATTAGAGCGAGGAGATATTCATGAAGAATTGGATCGCTTAGTGATCCATATCGGCAAATTGGATGAATTACTTCAAGTAAAACAGCCAGTTGGCAGAGAACTTGACTTTTTGATCCAAGAAATGAATCGAGAAATCAATACGATTGGTTCAAAATCAAGTGCGATTGAAATCAAAAACCAAGTGATCCAGTTAAAAACGATTTTAGAAAAAATCCGAGAACAGATCCAAAATATTGAATAGCAAGGAGACGAAAAAAATGAACTATTATGATATCACGTTTCATGAATTAAGTGGGAAAACGGTCATCAAAAGAAATGTTCCTTCTGAAAAAGCAGGATTTGAAGCTTGGCAGGATGCCTGTGCGCAAGTGACGGAGAAAGAAATCCAATTGTTAGTTAACGATGGGACTTATGTGACGATGAATCGTCAATTTATTGTGAGAATCGATGCAGAAGAAGTGAAAGACCCAACTGAAAAAGCACTCTCTCGAAAAGATGAGATCATGGGTGTTGTCAATACCTTGTCAAACATGGGTTTTTAAAAACGACGGTAATCGGCATGTTAGTGAGAAGAGCTGCAACCATATGTTGCGCTTCTCACTATTTTTTTGAAAAAGAATGCTGCTCAGTTAGAACCTGTAAGGTGAGAGGGACCTTTTTTTGAACTTTTGAATAAAGGATGAACTTGATAGTTAATCACTATCATCAAAAGCCCGAGTGAAAAGCAAAGGTTTTGCCAGTCAAAGGCGCTTTTTTTTGCTATAATCAAAGATGCCCTTGAAAGTTGTCGAAAAAAAGTGCAAAATAAACGTTAGTATAAAAAGACTAGTTGAAAGGACGTCGTCATGTCAGAGCGTGGATTATTAATCGTGTTGTCTGGACCATCAGGTGTAGGAAAAGGCACAGTGCGAAAAGCAATTTTTGAGAGTGAGGATAATGATTTCCAATATTCGATTTCAATGACTACTCGTAAGATGCGTGAAGGAGAAGTCGAAGGAGTCGATTACTACTTTAGAAGCAAAGAAGAATTCGAAGCAATGATCGAAGCCGGAGAAATGCTGGAATATGCTGAATATGTAGGGAATTATTATGGAACACCTTTGTCTTATGTCAATAAAACATTGGACGAAGGAAAAGATGTATTTTTAGAAATCGAAGTCCAAGGTGCTCAACAAGTCAAAGAAAAAGTACCAGATGGCGTATTTATCTTCCTAACTCCTCCCGATTTAGCCGAATTAAAATCAAGAATCGTTGGCCGTGGGACAGATGCAGATGAAGTAATCGAAGAACGAATGAAAGTTGCCAAAGAAGAAATTGAAATGATGGCACTATATGATTATGCCGTAGTCAATGACCAGGTACCCCTGGCGGTAGAACGAATCAAAAATATCATTGCCAGTGAACACTTTCGTGTCGACCGTGTGATCGGCAAATATATCAAAATGTTAAAGGAGATGTAGTCTTATGATGTTAAAACCTTCAATCGACTCATTGTTAGATCGCGTAAATTCAAAATATTCTCTAGTTATCTTAGCAAGCAAACGTGCACACGAGCTAGATGCAAAAGCACAACCTACGATGGATTCATTTGAATCAGTAAAAAGTGTTGGACAGGCATTAGAAGAAATCGAAGCAGGAAATGTGATCAATGATCCTCATCCTGAATTAAAACGGGAACGCTTGAGAATGGAAGATGAAGAGCGTAAAGCCAAAAAAGATCGTGAACAACAAGAGTTAGAGTCACGTATCCGTGAAGAGCAAAACCAATAAAAAGTGCTAGATTCTTTGGATAAGCCGAAATTTCCGAAATTTGTATTCTCAAATTTTTGTGGAATTTCGGCTTCTTTTTAGGATCACGTTTTAGCATATAAGAATGACTTTTCTGCGGAATGCTGCTGCGCCGTTAATTTTTTGTAAGGATTCATCAGAAAATAAGACAAACCAAGCAATCTCTAGTAAAATAGGCAAGAACGATTTTGTCTATTTGATAGAGTAACTAAAGGAGGAAGGAAACCATGCCAATCACAGCTGATGTTATCGTCGATGTACCCACTATGCAAACCGATCAGCCTTTCACCTATCTGGTTCCTTCTGAAGTAGAAACGGCGATTCAAGTCGGGATGCGAGTAGAAGTTCCTTTTGGTAACGGCAACCGTCATGTTCAAGGGTTCGTTGTAGGTTTGCGAGTACAAGATAGCATCGAACAAAAAAATTTAAAAGCGATTGTCCAAGTATTAGATTTAGCACCTGTGGTTAATCAAGAACTACTTCAATTGGCTGATTATATGAAGACGATCACTTATGCGTTTAAGATCACTTGCTTACAAACGATGCTTCCTGCTGTCATGAAAGCATCCTATGACAAACAAATCTATCCTGTAAGTGAAGCGGCGGACGTCCAGGCATTCTTTAAAGGACGAACAGAAATCTCCTGGAAAGAAGCGCAAGAAGAGGGCATTTTATCCCAATTGATCCGTTGGCGTCAGGACAAGTTAGTAGATATCAGATATGAAGTACACACTAAGAACAAAGTCAAAACGATTCGTTTGATCCGCTCAAATTTGAATAGTGTCCAGCTTGAGGAAGAGTGGGGAAAGTTAAGAGCGAATGCGAAGAAACAAAAAGAACTTCTGCTTTGCTTATCTGAGCAAAAAAAGGCTGAACCAATTAGCTATTACAAAGAAAAAGGTATCAGCACGGCAACTTTGAATCAAGGAAAAGACAAAGGCTGGTTAACTTTTGAAGAAGTAGAAAGTTATCGTGATCCTTATAAAAATCGCACGTTTGAACAAACACAAGCATTCCAGCTAAATAAAGAACAACAACATGCAGTAGAACGTATCGTTGAAGCAGGGCAACAAGAGAAGAGTCACACTTTTTTATTAGAAGGAATTACTGGAAGTGGAAAAACAGAAGTTTATCTACAGGCCATTGCTGAGGTATTAGCTCAAAATAAAACAGCGATTATGCTTGTTCCTGAAATTGCTTTGACACCACAAATGGTAGAGCGTTTTAAAGGGCGTTTTGGAGAGGCGGTCGCTGTCTTACATAGCGGGCTATCTCAGGGAGAAAAATACGATGAGTGGCGTAAAATCGAAAGAAATGAAGCTCAAGTTGTTGTTGGCGCCCGCTCGGCAATTTTTGCTCCTTTAGAAAATATCGGATTGATCATCATTGATGAAGAACATGAATCAAGCTATAAACAAGATGAAACGCCACGTTATCATGCCAGAGATCTAGCGATTTGGCGTGGAAATTATCATCATTGTCCAGTAGTACTAGGAAGTGCGACACCATCTCTTGAATCACGTGCTCGAGCACAAAAAGGGCTGTATGAATTACTCCATTTGAGTCAAAGAGCCAACTTGTCTGCTCAACTTCCAACAATTGAAGTTGTTGACATGCGACAAGAATTGCAACAACATAATACGTCCACATTTTCCAAACGGTTACAAGCAAAAATCCAAGACCGTTTGGCGAAAAAAGAACAGATTGTGCTGTTACTAAATCGGCGAGGATATTCTTCCTTTGTGATGTGTCGGGATTGTGGTTTTGTTTTACCTTGTCCCAATTGTGATATTTCTCTGACCCTTCATATGGACACCCACTCCATGCGTTGTCATTACTGTGGACATGAAGAACCAATCCCACACCGTTGTCCTAACTGTGGAGGGAATAAAATTCGTTACTATGGAACAGGGACCCAAAAAGTCGAAGAAGAATTAAAGACCCTTTTCCCAGAAGCTGGTGTTTTACGTATGGATGTTGATACGACCAGAAAGAAAGGCGCGCATGAACGTATCTTGCAACAATTCGGTCAAAAAAAGGCGAATATCTTACTGGGGACGCAAATGATTGCCAAAGGGTTGGATTTTCCTGATGTGACGTTGGTCGGCGTTTTGAATGCTGATACTTCCCTTAACTTGCCTGATTTTCGTTCAAGCGAGCATACGTTCCAATTGCTTACGCAAGTTTCGGGAAGGGCAGGCCGAGCCGAAAAAGCAGGCGAAGTGATTATCCAAACCTTTAATCCGCAACATTATGCAATTGAATTAGCAAAAGAACAAAATTATGAGCGATTCTATCAACAAGAAATGGCCGTCCGACATCGTAGTGGATACCCACCTTATTATTTTACTGTCAAAATCACGACCAGCCATGAGGAAGAACAAGTTGCTGCTAAGAAGATTTTTGAGGTTGCGAATCAGTTACGGCAAGTGTTAGGAAATCAAAGCTTGTTATTAGGACCGACCCCTAGTACAGTGAATCGGGTAAAAAATCGGTACTATTACCAGTTGATCATTAAATATAAACAGGAGCCTAATTTAGCGAATATCTTAAAAAATATTTTAGACCAGAGCCAAAAAGAACAACGACAAGGATTATTTGTCGCGATTGATAATGAACCATTACACTTTATTTAAGAAGGGAATTTACATGCGCTATCCTATATTGATCCACCCCAATGATAAATTGAAACGTGTCGCACAACCAATCGATGTGATCACAGATGAAACAATTACTTTACTAGATAACCTATATGAAACGATGGTTGCTAACGACGGTATTGGCATTGCCGCTCCACAAGTTGGTCAAAACAAGCGAGTTGCAATCGTAGAAGTAGATGAAGGTGAAAAGTTTGAATTAATCAATCCAGAAATTATTGATGCAAAGGGAGAAAGCATTGATGTAGAAGGTTGCTTAAGCATCCCTCATGTTTATGGGACCGTCAAACGGTTTGACGAAGTAACGGTTCGCTATTATGATCGTGAAGGCGAAGAAATCGAAGTAGTAGCCTTTGGTTACTTAGCTCGTGCCTTTCAGCATGAGATCGACCATTTAGACGGTATATTATTCGTTGAAAAAATGATTGAGCAAATTCCAGAAGCCGAATTAGAAGAGTATATGGAGGAACATCTTGATGACTAAATTAGTATTTATGGGAACGCCAGCTTTTTCAGTACCGATCCTTGAAGGCTTATTAGAAGAAGGGTATGAAGTAGTCGCAGTCGTGACACAACCTGATCGCCCTGTGGGACGTAAAAAAATCATCACCCCTACCCCAGTAAAAGAAGCAGCCGTGAAACACGGTTTATTGGTTTTACAACCTGAAAAAATCTCTGGTTCAGAAGAAATGGAAAAAATCATTGCCCTACAACCAGATGTGATTATCACAGCTGCATTTGGTCAATTTTTACCAGAAAAATTATTACAGGCACCTGTTCACGGAGCTATAAATGTACATGCATCTTTATTGCCAAAATATCGAGGAGGGGCGCCAGTTCATTACTCGATTATCAACGGGGAAAAAGAAACCGGTGTAACGATCATGGAAATGATCAAAAAGATGGATGCAGGGGGCATTTATGCTCAAGAAAGTTTACCAATCACTAAACAAGACGATGTGGGAACCATGTTTGAAAAGTTAAGTGCATTAGGGAAACAACTATTACTTAAAACATTACCTGATATTTTGAATGGAAATTTGAGTCCACGTCCACAAGATGAATCAAAGGTAACTTTTTCGCCAAATATCACGCGGGAGCAAGAAGCAATTGATTGGAACAAGACAGCAGAAGAGATCGACAACCAAGTCCGTGGGATGCGACCATGGCCGATTGCATTTACGACATACGAACAAACTCGTTGGAAACTTTTAAATGTAGAAGCGTTAGCTGAGAAAACTACGGCGGAGCCAGGGACCATCATCAAAAAAGATAAGAAAAATCTGTGGATTGCTTGTGGTAAACAAACGGTGTTGGCAATCAAAGAATTACAGCCAGCAGGTAAAGGAAAACAAGCGATCAATGAGTTTTTAAATGGTAGTGGACAACAGGTAATGATTGGGCAGCAGGTGAAATAATGGCAAAAATACCAAAAAAAATGAAAAAATCTGTTCGTTATATGGCACTGATCACCCTTGAAAGAGTAAACAAGGGCGGTGCTTATTCTAATTTATTATTGAACGAAATGATCAATCAAGGGGATTTAAATCAAAAAGATGTTGGCTTGTTTACTGAATTAGTTTATGGAACGATCAGTCGTCAACTTTTACTGGAATTTTATGTCGCTCCATTGATAGCAAAAGCAAAAAAAGTGGATGATTGGGTTAAAACATTACTTTATTTGTCAGTTTATCAGTTGGAATTTCTAGATAAAGTTCCAGCTCATGCGATTTTAAATGAAGCGGTCGAAATTGCTAAGATCAAGGGAAATCCTGGTACTGGGAAATTTGTAAATGGTGTTTTAAGAAATTATCAACGACAAGGTAAACCAGATGTTGAACAAATCAGTGATCCGATTGAACGCTTATCCGTAAAAATCAGTTTACCGATCTGGTTAACCAAGCGATTGACTGATCAAATCGGTTATGAAGAAACGGAAAAATTAGGACTTTCCCTCTACCAGCCAAGTCACGTCAGTGGTCGAGTAGATATCAGAAAATATCCTAGAGAACAAGCAATCGAGACACTCCAAGCAGAAGAAATTTCAGCGACAGCAAGTAAACTTAGTCCTTATGGGGTAATTGCTGAAAAAGGACATTTAGCATCTAGTTCCTTATTCCATGACGGGGTCATGACGATCCAAGATGAAAGTTCGATGCTGGTCGCACCCGCTATGCAAATCGAGCCAGAACATCATGTTTTAGATGCTTGTGCGGCACCAGGAGGAAAAACAACGCATATTGCCACGTTTTTAGATCCAACATGTGGTGGCGAAGTTACAGCACTGGATGTTCATGAACATAAAGTAAAACTCATTGAAGAAAATGCGGAACGCTTAGGTGTTTTTACAACTGTTTATGCACAAAAAATGGATGCACGTGAAGTGAAAGAGGAATTTTCAGCTGAAACATTTGATCGTATCTTAGTTGATGCCCCATGCTCAGGATTAGGACTATTGAGAAGAAAACCGGATATTCGTTATAAAAAAAATGCCAGCGAGTTAGCTAATTTACCAGCGATCCAATTGGCGATTTTGGAAAGTTGTGCATCTGTGTTAAAATCTTCTGGAATATTAACTTATAGTACTTGTACGATTCTTAAAGAGGAAAACCAAGAAGTCATTGAAACATTTTTACAGCGACATACTGATTTTGAAAGGATTGATGTTTTAGTTGATCCTGTGCTACAATCATCAATCGAAGATAAAATGTTGACTTTATACCCACATCAGTTCTATACAGATGGGTTTTTCATTTGTTGTTTGCGTAAAAAGTAATGAGGTGAAAGAATGCAGATTGAATATCAATCAGATGTAGGAAGACGACGTAATACAAATCAAGACTATGCGAGTGTTTTTACGAATCAAGCTGGAATTAAACTAGCAGTATTGGCAGATGGAATGGGCGGTCATCGTGCAGGTGATATCGCGAGCCAGATGGCAGTGACAAACTTAGGAACTGCTTGGGAAAATCTAAGTTTAAGTGATGACGAAAAAGTAGCGCAATGGTTCATCCAAACGATCCAAGAAGAAAATACTCGTATTTATCAACGTGGCCAAGAGCAACCAGAATACAATGGGATGGGAACGACGATCGTAGCAGCAGCTTTATCAGAAGATCAGTTTACTATTGCTCATGTGGGGGATAGCCGTGCCTACTTGATCCGTGAAGATAAAATCATTCAACTGACAGAAGATCATTCTTTAGTGAATGAACTAGTAAAATCTGGAGAAATAAGTGAAGAAATGGCAGCGAACCACCCACGAAAAAATATTTTAACTCGTTCTGTAGGAATGCCAGGATCTGTAGAAGTCGATGTATCGACTTATATTTGGCAATTAAAAGATCGTTTGTTGTTGTGTTCGGATGGGTTAACGAACATGTTATCTGAAGAAACGATTGGAACGATTATCAATCAAGAAGGGGCTTTGTTCGACAAGGTAACAGAATTAATCGAACGTGCAAATGAAGCAGGCGGAGCAGATAATATTACCGTTCTTCTGATCGAATACAAGGAGGACGTAGCATGATTGAGTTAGGCAAAAAGTTGAATGGTCGTTATCAAATCACTGGAAATATTGGTAGTGGGGGCATGGCAAATGTTTTTCTAGCCCATGACCTTATTTTAGATCGTGATGTCGCAGTCAAAGTGTTACGATTCGATTTCCAAAATGATCAAACGGCAATTAGACGATTTCAACGAGAAGCACTAGCTGCGACTGAACTAGTTCATCCTAATATTGTTAGTGTGTATGATGTTGGAGAAGAAGACAACATGCAGTATCTCGTGATGGAATATGTAAAAGGAATGGACCTGAAACGCTATATTCAAACCCATTATCCTGTTCCTTATGATACAGCAGTCAATATTATGCAACAAATTTTATCAGCTATTTCTTTAGCACATACGCACCAAATCATTCATCGTGATTTGAAACCACAAAATGTCTTGATCGATAATGAGGGCGTGGTCAAAATCACTGATTTTGGTATAGCAATCGCATTATCTGAAACATCGATCACACAAACGAATACGATGTTAGGCTCTGTCCATTACTTATCTCCTGAACAAGCTAGAGGAAGTATGGCTACGAAACAATCAGATATTTATGCCTTAGGGATCATTCTTTACGAATTATTAACTGGCAGTGTTCCTTTTGATGGTGAGTCTGCAGTGACGATTGCCTTGAAGCATTTCCAAGATGAGTTACCTTCAATCAAGGATCTAGACCCAACAACGCCGCAAGCTTTAGAAAATGTGGTATTGAAAGCTACTGCAAAAGAACCGGCAGATCGATATAAAACAGCAGAAGAAATGTCAGAAGACTTAGCAACAGCGCTGTCTCCTGCTCGGGCAAATGAAGCCAAATGGGTGCCACAAGCAATGACCAAAGAAACTCAAGTGATCACACCATTAGAAGAAGATACACCAATGCCAGAGTCATTTAAATCCATGCCATTACCTAAAGAAAAATCAGAAGAAACTCCTGTGATGGCAGAAGAGACACTTCCTGATCCAAAGAGTAAAAAGCATAAAAAATGGTGGATTATTTTATTGGTGATCTTAGCCTTATTAGGAATCGGAACAGCCGTCTTTTTTGCTTCTGGAGGTCGTGGAGAAGTCGAAATTCCTGACGTTTCGGGATTATCAGAAGCGTCTGCCAGAGATACTTTAGCAAAAGCTAAATTAGAAGCAGCAACAAAAACCGAAGAGATCCCTGATGAACAAATCGAAGAAGGAGACGTTGTCAAAACGGACCCAGCAGCGGGAACTACAGTGAAACAAAACCGTGAAGTTACCCTTTACGTCAGCACAGGTAAGAAAAAAATCAAGTTAGATGATTATACTGGGATGAATTTTGACGAAGTAAGTAGCCGATTGAAGAAGCTTGGTTTTCCAGCTAATAGTATCGAGAAAAAAGACGAGTTCAGTGATGAAGTAGAAAATGGACGAATCATTTCCCAGTCGGATGAAGAAGGAACGGAAGTCGATCCAACGACAGATAAGATCACATTTGTTGTGAGCCAAGGCGCGCAACCAACGATGGGGGATTATACTGGTCAAAATTATGACACCGTTCGTGGGATATTGAGCTCAAATGGTTATAAAAGGATCAGTGAGACGTATGATTACAGCGATACGGTTCCAGCTGGTTCAATCATTAGCCAATTACCTAGTTACGGTGAACCATTGACTGAAAATAGCTATATCAGTTTTGTCGTTAGTCAAGGACCAAATGCGAAAACATTAAATGATATTTCAGGCTATACGAAAAGTGATGCACAAAGTTATTTATCAAGTATTGGCGCAGAATACATCGGACATGAGTCTTATGAATATTCTGATACCGTAGAAAAAGATAAAGTGATCCGAACAGCTCCTGGCGTGGGGGCATCGATCACTCCAGGAACGATCGTCAATGTCATTTATTCAAAAGGACCAGAACCAACCAAAGAATCAAAAGAATCATCAAGTTCAACCAAAGAATCGTCAAGCAGCAAAGAAAGTTCAAGTACTACTACGTCTAAAGAAGAAAGCACGTCGTCTTCATCCAAATAGTAATAACAATAAAAAATAGCAGAGCGTTTCTAAACGTGCTCTGCTATTTTTTATTGAGTTTCGCTAAGTTTCTTGTCAGGAACGCCACATGATTTTTCTTTCCTGTGGTAAAATAAGGAAAACTGGAGGTGGCATACATCAAAGGACAAATCAGAAAAGCAATTAGTGGGTTTTATTATGTACACGCAGACGGTGAGACCTATCAAACGAGAGGACGAGGAAACTTTCGTAATCGAAAAATCACTCCGTTAGTGGGTGACCAAGTACTATTTGAAAGCGAAAACAAGACAGACGGTTATTTGTTAGAAGTGATGCCTCGTAAAAATCAACTGGTGCGTCCACCGGTAGCAAATGTCGATTTAGGTGTCGTAGTTACAAGCTTGGTAGAACCAAATTTTTCTTATAATTTATTGGATCGCTTTCTAGTGACTTTAGAATATGAATCCATTGACCCTGTCATATTTTTGACAAAAACAGATCTTACTTCAAACGAACAGCAAATCGATGAGATCAAGCAAACGTATGAAACGATCGGTTATCCAGTGATTGTTCCGAAATATCCTGGAGATACTGCAGAATTAATTCGTTACTTCCCAGAACGATTGACCGTTTTTATGGGCCAATCTGGTGCTGGAAAATCTACACTCTTAAACCAAATTTCGCCAGATCTAAACTTAGAAACGGGGGAAATCTCTGATTCTTTAGGACGTGGGAGACATACAACGAGACATGTGGAATTACTCCCATTGTATGATGGTTTAGTAGCAGATACACCAGGATTCAGCTCGATCGATTTTTTGACGATCGAAACGACTGAATTACCAAAACAATTTCCTGAATTTGTCAGTGCATCGAACCATTGCCGTTTTAGAGAATGCATGCATGCTAAAGAGCCTGGGTGCGAGGTGAAACGCCAGGTTGAAACAGGTGAGATTGCCCAAACACGTTATGAGAACTATTTGCAATTTTTACAGGAAGTCGAAAATCGAAAACCAATCTATTCTAAAAAAGAAGGTAAACGAAAATAGGAGGAAGCATTAATGAAAATAGCACCATCTATCTTAAGCGCAGATTTTTCTAATTTACAAAGAGACATCGAACTAGTAGAAAAAGGAGGGGCAGATTACATCCATGTAGATGTAATGGATGGACAATTTGTTCCAAATATTACATTTGGTCCCAATATCGTACAAGCTATTCGACCAATTACTAAGTTACCACTAGACGTGCATTTGATGATTGTTGACCCGGAAAAATATATTCCGGCGTTTGCGAAGGCTGGAGCAGATATCATCACGGTGCATGTGGAAGCCACTCCACACATTCATCGAGCATTGCAAATGATGAAAGATCTAGGCGTGAAATCAGGAGTCGTGATTAATCCAGGAACACCTATAACGATGATCAAACATGTTTTACCGATAGCAGATCAGGTCTTAGTGATGACTGTTAACCCAGGATTTGGCGGACAAAGTTTCATTGAAGAAACGGTAGAGAAAATTGCTGAATTATCAGAATTACGCGAGCAAAATAATTGGCATTATTCCATTGAAGTAGATGGCGGTATCGTTCCTGAAACCGCACAAATTTGTCAAAAAGCTGGAGCAGATGTTTTCGTTGCCGGTTCTTATATCTATAACTCAGAAGATCCAGTGGGTCAAATCAACCAGTTAAAAGAGGCATTGAAATAAATGCAGGTTTTATTAGTGGCAGGAGGTTCTCCTGAAAATTGGCCAGAACTACAAAACAGTTATGACTGTTATGTAGGCATTGATCGTGGTGCATGGTATCTTCTTCAAAACAATTTCCCCTTGGATTTAGCAATCGGTGACTTTGATTCGTTATCGGTAGATGAAAAAAAACAAGTTGAACAAGCAACGAATGAACTGATCCAAGCACCAGCAGAAAAAGATGATACAGATACGCAGTTGGGGTTGTGTCAAGCCATTGAACGATTTCCAGAAGCAACAATCACGATCATTGGCGCAACTGGTGGTCGATTGGATCACCTGCTTGCTAACCTTTGGCTGCCGTTAGAACCAAGATTTAAACCACATGCTCAAAAGATCATTATTTGGGATCGTCAAAATCATGTCACCTACTATTTACCTGGCAAACATGTGATTACCAAAATGGATAAGATGCGTTATTTGGCCTATTGTTGTTTGACGCCTGTAACAGAGCTGTCCATCCAAAAGAGCAAGTATGAACTGGAAACAACTGATGTGAGCCAAGCAACTTCTTATGCAAGCAATGAATTTGTTTCAGATACGGCTGATTTTTCTTTTTCAACTGGGATGGTCGCAGTGATTCAAAGTAAAGATTAAGTTTGCTCTAACCGAGTAAATACAACAGAAATAGTTAAAAATGACAAGTCAAATTATTTACTAAAAAAAAGCTTAAGAGAGGTGTCATACCTTTTGTTTCGCCTCAATTAGTGATAAAATTGACCATAAGAGTCTAATTAATTCGAGGTGTCTTTGTGAAGAAGTTCAATCCTAATAAAAATATTATTATTACCTTAATCATTGTTATCATTGTGGTGACAATCTTAAGTGTGACTGCCGCGCAACGAGCGAATGAAGGAAAACCTAATTTCTTCCAGTCTTTTGTCAATGACAGTGTTTCATTTGTTGACCGTGCAATCTCTGCGCCCGTAAGATGGGTCGAAAATGGAGTGGATTCAGTCCATAATCTTTTCACGACTTATTCTGAAAATGAGCGATTAAAAGAGAAAATCGATAGTTATGATGAATTAGCATTAAAAAATAAAAATGACCAAAAAGAAATCGAAGCATTAAAGAAAGAACTTAACTTAAATCAAACATTGACTAACTATGAAAAAGTAACGGCGAATGTGATTACACGTTCACCAGATACTTGGCAAGATATGTTGATCGTTGATAAAGGATCAAAAGATGGCATTGAAGTGAACATGGCGGTAATGGCACAAAAAGGATTAATTGGTCGAGTAGTTGAAGTCAATCGTACTTCTTCTAAGATCGAGCTGCTGACTTCGTCAAATGAAAGTTCGAATCATTTCCCAGTTCGGGTATCTTCTTCTAGTGGAGAAGCGTTTGGATTATTGAAAAACTATGACGAAAAACTGCAAGCATTAGTCGTGACACAATTAACTGGAGATACGAATATCAAAGAAGGCGACGTCGTTCAAACTTCTGGCTTAGGTGGGAACTCACCAGCAGATCTGCCGATTGGAACAGTCATCAAGACCAAACCAGATAGTTATGGCTTGGATCGCGAAGTATATGTTAAGCCTTACGCTGGAATGTATGATCTGCCAGTTGTGACGATCGTGCAACGACTGGTGGAGGATTAACCTATGCTGAAAAAAGATACAATGAAATATTACTTGCCAGTTGTATTGTTCTTATTGATGTTGATCGATGGGCATTTGACTAGAATGTTTGTCGAGTGGTCAAATGGGCAATACATGGCTAGTGCCCATTTTCTCATTTTGGCTTTGCTGTTTTGCAGTATGAAATTTCCTAAAAGGTATTTATTGATTACAACGGTCGTCCTTGGAGCAATCTTTGATACCTACTATATCGGTGTAATCGGGATCTATGCGGTGGCATTACCACTGATGGTCTTTATTATGTATTCGATGAGTTCTTATATCCACTTTAATATCTTTACAGAATTTTTTAGTATGATTATTTTTGTTACGGGGTATGAGTTGTTCACTTTAGCTGTACAATTGATTTTCAAATTAGTATCTGTAAATAACACTTACTTTATTACTAGATATCTTGGGCCAACTTTATTATTAACGATGATTCTATTCGCAGTTTTTGTTTTTCCATTCAAGAAATTATTCAGTGATGAATAATTTCTTTTTTTTGTACTGATTTCTGAAATAAATGTCATATTTTGTGAATAATCATTGAAACTTACATGTTTGTCATTTTAAGATTTTATTTTGAAATGTTTTTGTAACATAACTATTATATCGTTGACATACTGCTATGGTACAATTTTTATATCGTTAAGAAAGACTTAAATATATTTAGATATTTATTAAATTAAGCCAGTCGGAGGAATGAAGAGTGAAAAAGAGTTTATTATCAGCGGTAATGCTAAGTTCAATCGCTTTAACTGCCGTAGGATCACCGATCGCTGCCGCGGCGGACGATTTTGATTCTCAGATACAACAACAAGACAAAAAAATTGCAGACTTACAAAACCAACAAGCAAGTGCACAATCACAAATTGAAGCATTAGAAGGTCAAGTTTCTGCTATTAACACAAAAGCACAAGATTTATTAACTAAACAAGATACATTGCGTAAAGAATCTGCTCAATTAAAACAAGAAATCAAAGATTTACAAGAACGTATTGAAAAACGTGAAGCAACAATCCAAAAACAAGCACGTGAAACACAAGTAAAAAATACTAGTTCAAACTATATTGACGCTGTGTTAAACGCAGATTCATTAGCAGATGCTGTTGGTCGTATCCAAGCAATGTCTACAATCGTTAAAGCAAACCAAGACTTAGTACAACAACAAAAAGAAGACAAACAAGCAGTAGAAGCGAAAAAAGCTGAAAATGAAGCAAAACAAAAAGAACTTGCTGACAACCAAGCTGCTTTAGAGTCACAAAAAGGCGATTTATTAGCAAAACAAGCTGACTTAAATGTCTTGAAAACTTCATTGGCTGCTGAACAAGCAACAGCAGAAGATAAGAAAGCTGACTTGAACCGTAAGAAAGCTGAAGCTGAAGCAGAGCAAGCACGTATCCGTGAACAAGCTCGCTTAGCAGAACAAGCTCGTCAACAAGCAGCTCAAGAAAAAGCTGAAAAAGAAGCACGTGAACAAGCTGCTGCACAAGCTGCACAAACACAAGCTTCATCATCAGCATCAACTACAACAGAAAGCTCATCAGCTGCACAATCTTCAAGTGAAGAATCAAAAGCTCCTGAGTCTTCAACAACAGAAGAATCAAAAGCTCCTGAGTCTTCAACAACAGAAGAATCAACATCTACTGAATCTTCTACAACAACAGAAAATTCATCAACTGGTTCTTCTTCTACTGAATCATCTTCAACAGAAGAATCAACAGTTCCTGAATCTTCTACACAAGAGTCAACACCTGCGAATACAGAAAGCAGTTCAAGCAGCTCTAATACAAATGTAAATAATAATACAAACAATAGTACTAATAACAGCACTAATAATAGCACTAATAACAGTACAACAAATAACAACAATAACAATAATACTGTAACACCAGCTCCAACACCTACACCAACGCCTGCTCCAGCACCAGCACCAAATCCTTCTGGTAGTGTGAACGGCGCTGCGATTGTAGCAGAAGCTTACAAATATATTGGTACTCCATATGTATGGGGTGGTAAAGATCCAAGTGGCTTTGACTGTTCTGGCTTTACACGCTATGTATATTTACAAGTAACTGGCCGTGACATCGGTGGTTGGACAGTACCTCAAGAATCAGCTGGAACAAAAATTTCAGTTTCTCAAGCAAAAGCTGGAGACTTATTATTCTGGGGTTCTGCTGGCGGAACTTATCACGTAGCTATTTCATTAGGTGGCGGACAATATATCCATGCACCACAACCAGGTGAAAATGTTAAAGTTGGTTCAGTTCAATGGTACACACCTGATTTTGCAGTAAGTATGTAATAATAAATAGAATGAACAGGAGGAGAAATCTTCCTGTTCATTTTTTTTTGTGGCTCTATTCTTTTTGATGTTGGTGAAATTCACCAACATCTTTTTTATAGTTTAAAAAGTATAAAAATGATACCCTATGATTCTAAGGTTTCTTTTTACCAATATCCTTTGACAACGTGTCTTTTTTAGTCTGTAATGCAATCAGTGAGTAAAGAATGAAGTTTATATGTAGCTATAAAATAGTAGGGGACATTGGTGATTTTCACAAAAAATGATCATGGATGTTTGGAATGAGAGACGAAGCAACCAAAATAAATGAGCTAGAGTGAAGGAGGTTGGTGTAAACCAACCGCTATTCTCTCTAGCTCATTTGGACTTATTAGTCAAAATAGGATTTCCAATGAATGAAAAAACTGCTATTTTTACTGTTTATGAATCGATCATTTTACCTAGTAATGATTTAGCTTGATCAATTAATGTACATATTCTTCAGAAAGTGTCATGAAACTATTGATATCCTCTAAAACCATATCGATGCCAGCTTGCCAGAAATCTGGTTTCGTTAAGTCAACACCTAAATGTTTTTGAGCAAGTTCTTCGGTTGTCATTGAAGCTGTATCTCTTAATAACTCAATGTATTCTTGCTCAAAACTTGTCCCTTTTTTGTTTGCATAAGCATAAATACCTAAACTAAACAAATAGCCAAACGTGTAAGGGAAGTTATAAAAAGGAACATCATCAATAAAGAAATGCAATTTAGCTGCCCAGAAGTGTGGGTGGTAAGTAGCTAAGGCATCATGATAACCTTCTTTTTGAGCTTCAACCATCATTTGAGTGATTTCTTCTTCTGAAACAAGTCCTTCTTGTCGCGCAGAATAGAAACGATTTTCGAAAATGAAACGAGAATGGATATTCATAAACATGGCCAAAGCATTTTGTAATTTAGTATCTAATAAATTGATTTTTTCTTCTTTCGTTTTGGCTGCTTTTAAGGTAGCATCAGCGACAATCAATTCAGCAAATGTGCTAGCAGTTTCTGCAACATTCATTGCGTAATCACGGTTCAATGCTGGCAGATCCCACATGACACTACTATGAAAGGCATGACCTAATTCGTGGGCTAGCGTAGCTACTTCATTGACTGAGTTACTATAGGTCATAAAAATTCTGGATTCTTGGGTTTCTGGCAGCTCAGTACAGTACCCGCCAGGTCGTTTTCCCGGACGATCCTCTGCTTCAATCCAACTTTTTTCAAATGCAGATTGTGCAAAGGTTGCCATTTTGGGACTGAATTTTTGGAAATTCTCAATGATAAAAGAGGCAGCTTCGTCAAAGGTAAACGTCTTTTCCTTTAGATCTCCTAAAATAATTGGTGCATCTTGATCTTGCCACTCCATTTTTTCTTTACCGAAAAGATTGGCTTTTCTTGTTAAATAATCAACTAACGGTTGTTTATTTTTTTGGATAGTTGCCCACATCACATCAAGTGTTTCTTTTTTCAAACGATTGTATTCTAATGGTTTTTGTAAATAGTCGTTCATACCATGTAGTTTATAGGTTGATAAACGGAAACCATCTAAGTGATTTAATGTGTCCGATAGTAAAGACGTTTTTTCTTGCCAAGCTTTTTCCCAGGCAATAAATAACTTTTCACGTACGAGTGGATCTGGATCACCCATCATTTTATTGAAGGCTTGACCTGCTGACAAGTCAGTTACCTTGCCATTTTCTTCAAATGGAATCACGATTGTTCCCACAATTGTGTCGTAATGACTGCTCCACGCGTTCAGCCCGTCTAATGAGAGTGTATTGATGATGTTTTCTTCTGCTTCGGACAATAAACGATGACCGTCTCTGCGAATCTCATTCATACGAAAAGCAATCAAAGAAAATTCATCTGTTTGGAGCAATGTTTGCCAATTATTGTCAGATATTTCTGCAAATTTTTTCGATAAAATCGTATCGGCTGATTGCCAACGTGGTAATAGTGCATATAATTTTCCTGATAAAAGCTTTGCTTTGGTATCTTTGACATTCGCAGATAACAAAGCCGTAATATAACTATTACATTGAGAAAAACCTTCTGTAATTGTTTCTTGTTGTTTGATCAGTGTCGTAAGTTCATCATTTGTACTGACTGAATGATCCCATTGATTAACGGATTGATAATAGGTATTGATTTGTTTTTCTAATTGTTCTAAACGTTCATTTAAGGCTGGGGAATCACTTCCGCCTGAAAAAATTGAATCAAGATCCCAGTTTAGTGAATATGTCATGAAAAAGCTCCCTTCAATTTATAATACAATTAGTATAGCATTATTTTCTTATTTAAGTCTCTAAGAAAAGTTTGTTGTTTCGTAAAAAAAGAGCTATTATAAATGGCAGAGGTGACTTATGAATTCAATAAAAAAACAAATGAAAAATGGCAACTTTTATTTAGTTATTGCAGTACTCATCATGGCTCTCTTATTTTACAGTTCATCGCAAACTTACGGACAACAATCCCAAGTCTCCAGGATCGAAGAGTGGTTTCCCAATCATCCGTTTAAACAAGTATTTGATAATATTCGTTTTACTTATGGCGATGGTGTAGTGAGTGTAGATCATTTAGGTTATGGTAAATTCGTTGAATTTTTCTTACGAAAAGGTGCTCATTTTGGGTCTTATTTTATTTTAGGTGGTAGTTTGTTTTTAGGGGTCTTTCCTAAAATGAAAATCTGGTGGTTAACAAGTGTCTTAGCTTGGTTATCGGCGACCGGTTATGCTGGGTTAGATGAATTTCATCAGATGCTTACAGGGGATCGAACACCGTCTTTCCAAGATGTCATGCTCGATTCAATGGGGGCATTGACAGCGATTGTCTTATGCTTGATCGTTGGTTTTGTGAGAAAAAAATTTTAGGTAGAAGTATCAATTAGTGTACATGAAAAAATGAGTTATAGAAGTAATTAAAATTGAGTATGAAGCCGAAAAATCCTAAAATAGTTTTCTATTTTAGGATTTTTCGGCTTCATTTCGTAGTATACTTGTGATTCATTTTTATAAAATAGAACTTGTGGATCAAAGCCAGCTGTTGTTTATTTATTGATAGATTGGATTGGAATTTATTTTAAGAGTGATTGATTTTATCTTTGAATCATTATTTGTACCTCTCTTTGGGCACTAGTTTTTTATACGGTGACGCCTTTTGTGTATCGCTGTATAATCCTTTCATTATTTCTTCAAACAGAAGTTCATATGTATGTAATAATTTCTGGTGATTAGCCAACTCATTGGATGATGAGCGAAAAAACCTATTCCATAGCGAATTATTTTGATCTTGATTCGCGATCGTAGTATGAATATTATCCAGCTGCTGAAGGATTGAACAGAGGAGGCCCTTACCATTTAAAAATGATTGCATTTTTCTCTTGTCACTGGCTAGTTTTTTGACTAAAATCTTTTGTTCAAATTCATTATTCTCTGGTTTGACGAGTAGTTTTTGCTGGTCTGCGATACTGGCGGATAATTCTAAGATCTGTTGCTCAGTGTAACCAAGAAACTGTTGATAATAAGTTTTTTTAGCTTGTAACTTATCGTCCATGTTATTCCCCCTTTGATAGTGATAGACGTAAAAAAACTGGTCTCTCTAAAGTTTAAGATAAACTTTGTTGAGAAACCAGTTTTTTTATGAATTCATTTTTTATTGAAGCTATCAGAAAATGATTACTGGTGTACCTTTTTCTACCATGCCAAACAATTCTTTCATGACACTTGGTGGCGTATTGACACATCCATGAGATCCACGAGTTTTCCAAAGATCGCCACCATATTCAGGTTGCCAGTCGGAATCATGGATACCAACACCGGTCCAGTCAACTGGCATCCAGTAGTTTACAGGACTTGCATAAGGGGTTCCATCATCATTCGTTCCTTTTAATGTAGCATTTTCCTCTTTGTTCCAAACATAGAAAACACCAGCTGGAGTAGGGGTCTTAGGTTTTCCAGACACGATGTCAGTTTCTAGCGCAACTTTACCATCTTTGTAATACCACATATGCTGGTTTTTTAAATCAACTTCGATATAGGTATCTTCTATTAAAGGATGATCAGCTGTTGTGGCACCTTGAACAATTGGTGATCGGGTAAAGTCTTTACCTGCTAAAATGGCTGACTTCAAAGCTTCTGTTTCTGCATCAGTTTTGATTGACCAACTATAGGTACCCACAGGAACCGTTACTTCACCACGTTTTGTACTTTTAAATTTTGTGTCATTCGTACTTGTGTTATATTTTTCTCCTAAACCTGTTACATAGTTTTTAACTTGTGTTGTATCTAAATCAACTTTACCATCTGTGTAAGTTAGCCAGTTAGCAATTTCAGAACGAGGTATCTGGAAAGTATTGCCGTTGATACTATAGGTTCCTTTGATATTAGCAATGGCATTCATTTCATCGACTTGTTTTGTTAAATTTTTATCGGTCGCTGTCACTTTTGGTTTTGTTTGAAATTTAGTTAAATCAATTTTGTTTTTGCCATCCTTCACACTGGTTTTCAGCGCGTTGATAGCTGCTGTCACATCAATCGTATCGCCAGTTACTTCTGGTTTTATTTTGAAAGAGTCACCAGATTTTTCAATCGTCGCATCTTGTGTCTGTGTCCGATCTTTATTTAATTCGGTTAGCTTATTCGTCGTGGAAGCCAGCGTTTCATCTAGTTTTTGATGATCAGTATCTTGTGGATCAATTTCTTGTTTTTCACTAGCGGAAACATAGTTCATGCCCCATGACCAAGCATTTTGTTGGTTTAACAATCGAGATAAATCTGCTGAAAAGTCATCTTTATAACCAAGCTCAGATTTTGCGATCTCTTCCCAAACTTTCCCATTTTCTTCAATCGTCAGCTTTTTATTGGAAAAGGTGTCTTTTAATTTGTCATTTGCCTGTTGCACGGTCAGGTTACTTACATTGATGGAATTAATTTCCGTGTTAGGTAAAAAATGATTGGTGTAATATGTACTGCGGTAAGCGTAAAAGCCGATTAATGCGAGGAATACGCCTAGCGTAGTTAATAGACCAATGTGTAGCGATTTCGATTTTTTATGATGAGAAGATCTTGTCATGCGGGCAGCTCCTTATTTGATAGTTTAGCGTATAACGAACTAATCATAGCATATTTTGAGAAAAAAGACGAAGGGGACAAATGATTTAGCAAAAATTTAACGATCATTAAGTAAAAAAATCAAGCAGAATGCTGACATTCTGCTTGATTAAGTGGTTAAATTTATTCTAATTATTCAGCGTCTAATTTAGAAAAAGCTTCATCTAAGATTTCTTTTAATTGTTTAGCTGAAGCAGCCATACGATCTTGTTCGCTGTCACTTAGAGGGATTTCGATAACTTTTTGGATACCTTGACGGTTGATTACTGCAGGGGCACCAATGTAGATATCGTTCAAGCCGTATTCACCATTCATAAATACAGATAGTGGAAGTACAGCATTTTCATCATCTAAGATGGCACGAGTGATACGTGCTAAGGCTACAGCGATACCATAGAAAGTAGCGCCTTTCTTTTCAATGATTGTGTAAGCAGCATCACGTACACCAAAGAATAAGTTAACCATTGCTTCTTCATCAACGTCTGGATTGTTTTTAACCCATTCATAAATTTGTAAACCAGCAACGTTAGCATGTGACCAAACAGGAAATTCTGAGTCACCGTGTTCACCTAAGATATAAGCATGGACGTTACGTGCATCAACATCAACTAATTCTGCAAGTGCTTGACGGAAGCGAGCTGAGTCAAGTGAAGTACCTGAACCGATTACGCGTTCTTTAGGGAAGCCTGAGAATTTCCAAGTTGAGTAAGTTAAAATATCTACTGGGTTAGCAGCAACTAAGAAAATACCATTGAATCCTGATTCAACAATTTGTGTTACTACATCGCGGTTGATTTTTAAGTTTTTATTTACTAAGTCTAAACGAGTTTCACCTGGTTTTTGTGGTGCACCAGCAGTGATAACTACTAAGTCAGCATCATGTGCATCTGCATAAGTAGCAGAGTAGATTTTTTTAGGTGAAGTAAATGCTAGAGCATGTGATAAATCAATAGCATCTCCTTCAGTTTTTGCTGTGTTGATATCTACGATACCTACTTCTTGTGCAATGTTTTGAGTAACTAGAGCAAAGGCATAGCTAGAACCTACGGCGCCATCTCCAACAAGAATTACTTTTTGATGATCTTTTTTTTCTGCAGCTGCAGTCATTATATATCAATCCTTCCATTGATTTTGTTTTTTCCCATGCCTATGCTAACATTTATCAAGCCCGCTGTCACGCTATTTGGCTATAAAATATAACAGATAACAAGGTTGTATTATATGTAAAAGCTTACATGTGCGTGATTTCACTATTTTTAAAAGGTTATTAATTTATTAGACTTTGAAGAAAATTTTAATTTCTTTATCATTTGTTAAACATTCTCTTTTTGTTGAAACAGGTACTTGTGTGTTATACTTAATAGTAGAAAGTAAAAAAATGAAAAAATGAGTCAAAGACTGGATTGCTTTAGGGCGCTCCAGCCTTTTGTGCTGCTTTTTTCAATTAGGTGGTAGAACAAATGAAAATGATCGTAGGGCTTGGAAACCCAGGAACCAAATATGCACAAACCAAACATAATATCGGCTTTATGGTCGTTGATCGCATGGCTGAAAAGCAACAAGCTGTGTTTAAAAAAAATACATTTGAAGCGGAAGTTGCAGAGTTTTTCTATCAAGGAGAAAAAATCTTATTAGTGAAGCCGCAAACTTTTATGAACGAATCTGGTCGTGCTGTAGGACCATTAATGACTTATTTCGGTATTTATCCGGAAGAATTAGTTGTTGTTTATGATGATTTAGATCTTGTAACTGGCAAGATCCGCTTGCGCCAAAAAGGGAGTGCTGGAGGGCATAATGGAATAAAAAGTATCATTTCTCACTTGAATACGAATGTATTTGACCGTATCAAAGTAGGCATTGGTCGACCAGAAGGAAACAAAACTGTTGTTCAACACGTGCTAAGCCCATTTAGTAAAGAAGTTCAACCATTGATTGAAGCAAGTATCGATCAGTCAGTGGCAGCACTCGAGTTTATGCTGGATGGTCATTCGTTTATCGATACGATGAACAAATTCAATTAGCGAAGGAGGAAAAAAATGGATATCGTTCAATTAATTGGTAAAGATCCACAGGTAAAGGAATGGCTCAACCAGATAGAAGAAAAATCACCAAGACAATTGATCACTGGTTTAGCTGGTTCAGCCAAAACTCTTCTCTTTGCTCGAGCGTTCAAAAAAACAAAGAAAAACTTAGTCGTATTAATGCCTAATCTGTATTATGCGAATCAACTAGCAGAAGATTTGCAACATGTTTTGCCAGCAGAACAAATACATTCTTTTCCAGTAGATGAAGTTCTTTCTGCGGAAATGGCTTTTTCTTCCCCAGAAGCAAGAAGAGAACGAGTTGCTACACTAAATGCCCTGCAACAAAAACAACCAGGGGTCTATTTATTACCAGTAGCAGCATTGCATAAACGATTACCCAGTCCAAAAGTTTGGAAACAAGCCCAATTGACTTGGCGAACGGGAGAGGAAATAGCCGTTGACGATCTGCCTCGTCTATTGACTTTATTAGGCTACGAACGAGTTGAGATGGTGGCAAAAACAGGAGAGTATAGTATTCGTGGCAGCATCATTGATATCTATCCGATCAATCTCGAACATCCCGTACGTATCGAATTATTTGATGTAGAGATTGACTCCATGCGATATTTTGAAGTAGAAACTCAACGCTCGATCGAAAAAGTAACAGAAATTTGGATCGCACCAACAAGTGAACAGGTCTACGACCAAGCTGATTTACTTCATGGGATCGACCGACTGGAAAAGTTGTTAGAAAAGAAACTAGCGACGATTTCAGAAGAAACAGACCGCCAATTCGTGCAGGATTATTTTGGACAAGTGATCGCGCAATGGCAAGCAGGAAATCCGACAGAAGACGCGAAACTTTATGCTGATCTTCTTTATCAAGAAGAAACGACGATCCTTGATTATTTTCCAACAAGTAGTTTATTCATTGTGGATGATTATCAACGAATCATGGAAACAAATCGGGAGATCGAAAGAGAAGCAGCTGAATGGCAAACACAAAAAATTAGTGAATTACGTGTCTTCTCAGAGCAAGTCTTTGTCAATGATGTGCATAAATTAGTTCAAAAAGAAAAATTTGTGACGACTTTTTTTGCGCTTTTTCAAAAGGGTATGGGGAATTTACGTTTTCAAGCGATTCACAATTTTCAATATCGTACGATGCAACAATTTTTCGGTCAAATGCCATTATTGAAAACAGAAATGGACCGATGGCGTAAGCAAGAACAAACAGTAGTCATCTTTATTCCTACGAAAGAACGGATTAGAAAAGCGGAGCAGATGTTACGTGATGAAGAGATCCTAGTCGTGGAAACCGAAAAAGAAAAACTGATCAGAGGACAAGTGCAACTAGTGGAAGGGGCGCTGCAAACAGGGTTCGAACTTCCTCAAGAGAAAATAGTCGCAATTACGGAAAAAGAAATTTTCCAAAAAACGACGAAGAAACAAACACGGCGACAAACCGTAACTAATGCGGAACGTTTAAAAAGCTATAATGAACTAAAAGCAGGCGACTATGTCGTTCACGCAAATCACGGGATCGGTAAATATATTGGGATGGAAACGTTAGAAGTGGATGGTGTCCATCAAGACTACATGACGATCCTTTATCAAAATGACGATAAATTATTTATTCCGGTTACCCAGCTGAATTTGATCCAAAAATATGTTGCTTCTGAATCAAAAGCACCTCGTATCAATAAATTAGGCAGTAGTGAATGGACGAAAACCAAAAGAAAGGTTTCGTCTAAAATTGAAGATATCGCAGATGATCTGATCAAACTATATGCTGCCAGAGAATCAGAAAAAGGGTATGCGTTTGGACCGGATGATGGGTATCAAAAAGAATTTGAAAATGCCTTCCCATACTCTGAAACGGATGACCAATTACGGAGTGCCGCAGAGATCAAACGAGATATGGAAAAAGAAAAACCGATGGATCGTCTGCTCGTTGGTGATGTTGGCTACGGTAAAACGGAAGTGGCTTTACGAGCTGCTTTTAAAGCCGTCAAGGAAAGTAAACAAGTTGCCTTTTTAGTTCCTACGACCATTCTCGCCCAACAACATTATGAAACGATGTTGGAACGTTTTGAAGGATTTCCAGTAAATGTAGGTCTATTGAGTCGTTTCCGAACGAAAAAACAACAAAAAGAAACGATTGAACAATTACGTACTGGACAAATCGATATCGTAGTCGGAACGCATCGTATCTTATCTAAAGACATTGAATTTAGTGACTTAGGGTTATTGATCGTTGACGAAGAACAGCGTTTTGGTGTAAAACATAAAGAACGTTTGAAACAACTACGTGCCCAAGTGGATGTCTTGACGTTGACAGCGACACCGATCCCACGGACACTCCACATGTCAATGCTCGGGGTTCGTGATTTATCAGTGATCGAAACACCGCCTGCCAATCGGTATCCGATTCAAACTTACGTGATGGAAAAAAATCCTGGAGCGATTCGTGAAGCTATCCATCGAGAAATGGGGCGTGGCGGTCAAGTGTTCTATCTCTATAATCGAGTAGAGACGATCGAACAAAAAGTGGAAGAAATCCAAGAACTTGTACCAGAAGCACGAATCGGTTATGCGCATGGTCAAATGACTGAAGCACAATTAGAAAATACATTGTTTGATTTTATTGAAGGACAATATGATGTGTTAGTCACAACGACGATCATTGAAACGGGTGTCGATATTCCAAATGCGAATACGCTCTTCGTTGAAAATGCTGATTACATGGGGCTATCGACTCTTTATCAATTACGAGGTCGTGTGGGACGAAGCAACCGAGTGGCGTACGCCTACTTCATGTATGAACAACAAAAAATCTTGAATGAAGTCAGCGAAAAACGTCTTCAAGCCATTAAAGATTTCACCGAACTAGGCTCTGGTTTTAAAATCGCTATGCGGGATTTATCGATCCGAGGAGCAGGAAATCTGCTAGGTGCGCAGCAGCACGGCTTTATTGATGCTGTCGGATTCGACATGTATTCGCAAATGTTAAGTGATGCTGTTTTACGTAAACAAGGAAAGAACAACCAAGTGGAAAAAACAGCAGTTGAAATCGATCTTGGGGTTGATGCTTACTTGCCAGAAGAATATGTTTCGGACCAAAGACAGAAAATTGAAATTTATAAACGGATCAGGGAACTTGATTCACAAGAAATGCTTGATGAATTAGAAGATGATCTTTTAGACCGTTTTGGGGAATACCCTGAAGAGGTGGCACATCTCTTAACGATTGGCCAAATCAAAATGGATGGCGATCGCGCCTTGATTGAAACAATTCGCAAGCAACAGCAGACTATCGTCTTTAATCTAAGTAAAGCAGGAACAAAACGCTATACTGTAGAACAGTTATTTGAAGCTTTGACTGCAACAAAACTAAAAGCAAGTTTAGGTGTAGAAAAAGAAAAAATGGTGATTCGACTAACGGTTCCTAACAAGACCGATGAAGCAGTTTGGTTGCAAGAAATCCAACGTTTTGTCAAAGCTTTACGTGAACAAAAATATCTGTCTGCTTAGGAAGGAGCGAATACTTTGGACCATAAAGAGATGCGTCGCGTGATGCATGGCGCATTTATATTGACGATTGCTTCTTTCATAGCAAAAGTCCTAAGTGCGCTGTACCGCATTCCGCTCCAAAACTTAGTTGGTGATGAAGGATTTTATGTATACCAACAAGTATACCCAATCTATGGGATTGCCATGACTTTAGCGTTGTCTGGTTTACCGCAATTCATTTCAAAATATGTCGCTGAACGAAAAGATCCAATTCAGCGAAAAGAAGCACTGCAACGGCTTTATCCATTAGTTTTTTGGACAGGGATTGTTCTGTGGCTGTTTACTTTTCTCTTTAGCCGTTGGATTGCTTGGATGATGGGGGATCAGCAATTACGACCGCTGATCCAAATCGTTTCATTTACTTTCTTACTGATGCCAGGTCTATCTTTTTATCGAGGAAATTTCCAAGGCAGATTTTTGATGGAACCGACAGCTGTTTCACAAGTCGTTGAACAATTTGTGAGAGTGGCGATCATCGTTTTCAGTGCCTTTGCTTTTCGACTATTTGGCTGGTCAGTTTACCAAACAGGAACTGCTGCTATGAGTGGTGCAGTCATCGGGGGACTTTGTGCCTATGGTGTGTTGCGCTATTATGAACAAAAGATCCATGGTGGAGCGTTAAGTTTTCGACATTTTTCGGTCACGAAACGACCTGACAAACGATTGATCCGGCGTTTTTTAGTTGAAGGGGGCTTAGTGTCAATCTATAGTGGTCTGCTGATTTTCTTTCAGCTGATCGACTCATTTTTTGTAAAAAATGCGCTTCAAGTTTATGGACTATCTGAACAAAGTGCAAAAATTGCAAAAGGGGTCTATGATCGTGGGCAACCGTTAGTTCAATTAGGACTAGTGATTGCAACTGCATTAAGTGCGACTTTCTTACCTGCATTGACGAAATACTTGATAACGGCTGTGCATAGTCAATTTCTAAAGACTGCCAAAATCTATTTACGGTTAACAACGACTTTAGCATTAGCTGCTTCTGTAGGACTAGCCATGCTTTTACCGTATATCAACTATGCGCTATTTAAAGATTACGCTGGGAATGCAGCGTTGGTGCTATTCGTCTTTGCAATTGCTTTAACAGCAATCATCCAAACCTATCAAAGTATTGCCCAAAGTAAAAATTCTTTTCGTCCCTCTTTGAAAGGTGCAGGCTGGGGGCTGTTAGCCAAAGCTTTGGCAACCCCGTTTCTAACTGGTTATCTAGGGACAGTAGGAGCTAGTTTGTCGACCTTGCTAGGATTGGCTGTCACCCTATGGTATTTTGTCCACACGGAGACTAGTGAAATCAATCAGTTCTGGAAAGAACGTCGCTTTGGAAGTAAATTGCTTCAATGTTTGGGATGGATGATCTTAGCCTTACTGATTTATTATGGCGGACTGACGATGGTTTTTGGCCCGGTTGCTCATCGGTCTTCTGCATTCTTTGCCAGTTTAGCAGGTGTAGGAATCGGGGCGTTCGTCTTTGTGAATGCTGTGATCTGGACAAAATTATTTACGGTTAGAGAATGGTTGATGTTACCGTTTGGAAAAAAGATTTTACGATTTAATAAACTTATAAAAAATAAAAGTGAGGAATCCTAATGCGATTAGATAAATTTCTTAAAATTTCTCGAATTATCAAACGCCGCTCTGTAGCAAAAGAAGTGGCAGATAAAGGAAGAATTCAAATCAACGGAAAATTGGCTAAATCTTCTAGTGATGTCAAGGTAGGCGATCAATTGAAGATCCAATTTGGAAACAAAACAATGGAAGTAAAAGTCAATGAATTACATGAGTCAACGAAAAAAGAAGATGCTCAAAAAATGTATGAGATCATTTCGGAGATTCGCAAGCAAAACACTGACGAAATAGATTAGACAACCCTCAATGATATTGGTATAATGAAAACGACAATCAAAAAAGATTGGAGCGAAGAGAAGTGACAAAAAAAAGCAACAAAATTGCTGCTTTAGATACAGAGTATGCAAAGAAAAAATATGTCGAATTTCAAGAACAACAACGCCAGTTGATTTTTCGTAGACGTCGATTAGCAGTTATTTTTATAGGTGCTTTGGTCATTTTCGCAATTTTAGGTTTTCAAATTTTTCGTGATATGCAAAGAATGAATCAATTAAACGAATTGAAAGTTGAAGCAAATACGGAATTAAGCCAAGTCAATGCTGATGTGGATCAGCTAACACAGGATGTCTCATTATTGAAAGATGATGACTATGTGGCGAAACTTGCGAGAAGCAAATACTTTTATTCAAAAGAAGGCGAGCAGGTTTATCCAGTATTAGAATCAAATACGGATGACACAGACCAAACAACTAGTTCAACAACTGCAAAATAAGCAGTATTATAAATAGGTTAATAATTAGGAGGAACATTTTTTTTATGTCAATCGAGGTAGGAGCAAAACTGCAAGGAAAAGTATCAGGAATTACAAATTTTGGCGCGTTTATTGATTTAGGAGCTGGAAAAACTGGTCTAGTTCATATCAGTGAAGTCTCAAATGGCTATATCAAAGATATTCATGATGTTTTAAGTGTCAGTGATGAAGTAACTGTTAAAGTTATCTCAGTTAATGATGATGGTAAAATTGGATTATCAATCCGTCAAACACAACCAAAACCAGCGGAATCAACAGAATCAGATGATGATAAGCGTCCAAAAAAATACCAACAAAGAGATCCTCGCGATAATCGAGGTCGTTCAACACAGAAAAAACCTTTTTCTCGCAGTCAATCTTCTAATAACCATAAAGAAGACTTCGATTCATTAATGAGTTCATTTTTAAAGGATAGTGATGATCGATTGACTTCCTTGAAGCGCAATACAGAAGGTAAACGTGGCGGACGCGGCGGACGTCGCAGCTAACCAAAAACTTAAGAGCAGGCAATTGTCGCAGACTTTTGTCCGCTCTTTTTTTCATTGGAATCTTTGATGGTAGGTTGATCGAAGCCGAGAAGGAACAAGGAAGTGATTCGATGGAAGAAGAACAAGACGCAAGGAAGATCAGACAACGTTTTTTGACAAATTGTGAAATCAATGGTTATTTGAATGAAAAAACAAGAGCGCTACTGGCGGTTTCTGGGGGAGTAGATTCTATGGTTCTTCTGGATTTAATGATGGAAGCGCAAAAAAAATGGGGTTTCTTTTTGGCAGTGACCCATATCAATCATCAATTAAGAGAAGAATCTGTTCATGAAGTTGCGTATTTAAAGAAGTATTGTCAACAACATCAACTCCCGTTACAAGTGGAAGTTTGGGAAAAGCCAACAAAAAAGGGCATTGAAACAGCGGCTCGAGAGTTTCGTTATCAAGTGTTTGCGAAGCAGATGCAAAGCGGCAGCTATGACTGCCTAATGACGGCACATCATGGGGATGACCAAATGGAAACGGTTTTAATGAAGTTGTTGCGTGGGGGGCAACTTAGTACCTATGCTGGGATCAAAGAAGCCCAACCCTTCTCCAATGGTCGATTGATTCGTCCGTTACTAGGATTTAGTAAGGCGCAATTATATCAATATGCTTCAGAGCGAGAGCTGGTTTATTTTGAAGACCATACGAATCAAGAGTTGGATGTTCAGCGTAATCGCCTTCGTCATTTGGTTCTGCCTCAACTAAAACAAGAAAATCCACAAGCAATGGTTCATTTTCAACGTTTTTCGCAGCAGATCCAATGGGCAGATCGATTGATTCAAACACACATGAAGAAAGTCTTGATGGAAAATGTCGTAGAAGAAAACGAACGGGTGCATTTTCCTTGGAAACTATTAGCGGAGATGCCAGAAGAAGAAAGCTATTATTTCTTATACGCATTCTTTGATCATTTTTTTGAAAAAACAGCGATCGTGATCAAAGAAAAACAAATCCAACTGATTTTACAACAGTGTCAACAGAAAAAAGGCCAATGGAAAATTACTCTTGAACGAGGGTGGGTTCTGCAACGTAGCTATGAAAAAATCTATCTTATCCAAGAGAAAGCTGATCCCTCAAAAACAATACAAGAACGAACAGAGGCGTATAAGTTGGAGTTGAATCAACGCATCAGGTTGGATGAAAGCTGCTGGATCGGCTTGTTTACACCTGAAGCAGCCGAAGAAGCTAGAAAAGCAGATGATTGGGACGAGTTTTCTCATGATCTTTGGCTATCTTCACATCAAGAACTGTTTGTAGGAAAGAGACAAGCAGGAGAGCGTATCCAGCTAAATAGCAAACTAAAAAAGAAAATATCCAGATATTTGATTGATAACAAAGTACCTGATTCACAAAGAAAAGAGGCATGGGTCGTGAGGGATCAAAATGAAAATATTTATAGTTTGGTCCCATTTACCTATTCCTATTTGAGTATTGGTGTAGAAACTGATAAAATACACTACATACTTCTTTACAAATATCACAAAGAAGCAATTGGAAGGAGAACCTGATGTTAGAAAAGGATATTGAAAAAGTTTTGATTACAAGAGAAGAAATACAAGTTCGTTGTGAAGAACTAGGCAAAGAATTGGCAGAAACTTATAAGCATAATAATCCACTCGTTGTTGGTGTTCTAAAAGGCGCTGTTCCATTCATGGCAGATATCATACGTTCGATTGATGCTCACTTGGAAATAGACTTTATGGATGTTTCAAGTTATGGAAATGCAACGGTTTCATCAGGAGAAGTCAAAATCGTCAAAGATTTAGATACCAATGTTGAAGGCCGTGACTTACTGATCGTTGAAGATATCATCGATAGTGGAAGAACACTCGCTTATTTGGTTGATCTATTTAAATACCGTAAAGCAAAATCAGTGAAAATTGTCACATTGCTTGATAAACCAGAAGGTAGAGTAGTTGATATTGAAGCAGACTATGTTGGATTCAATGTTCCTAATGAATTTGTAGTGGGTTACGGATTAGATTATGCAGAAGCTTACCGTAATTTACCATACATCGGTGTATTGAAGCCTAGCGTTTATCAATCAAATTAGTGCTGTATCTACTATAAATTGTGTTACAATAGAATGGTCAGGATTGATAAAAAAAATGCTAAATTAAAATAACGCATAGGGAGGGCAACTATGAACAAAAAAAACAATGGCATGATGAAAAATGCCTTGTATTATGTCCTCGTAATCTTAGCGATGGTTATGGTCGTATATTTTATCTTTGGTAATAACGGCCAACGATCGTCAGATATCGAGTACACAAAATTTACAGAACAATTACAAGCAGGTAAAATCAAAGAATTTGAAGTGCAACCTGCAAATGGTGTATATAAAATTTCTGGAGAGTATAAAGAACAGCAAACCGTCTCTAACAGTGGTGGACTTGCTATCTTAGGATCGACAGATACAAAAACGACACACTTTACAACGATTATTTTGCCAAACGATACCACACTTAGCCAAGTGACTGATTTAGCGAAAGAACATAACGTAGCTACAACAGTCAAAGAAGAATCAAGCAGTGGCGTATGGGTATCCTTATTGCTAAGCTTCTTACCAATTATTATCCTTGTGTTCTTCTTCTATATGATGATGGGGCAACAAGGTGGTGGCGGAGGCGGCGGTGGCCGTGTCATGAACTTTGGTAAATCAAAAGCCAAAGAAGCCGACAAAAAAGCTAACCGTGTACGCTTCTCAGATGTCGCTGGTGCAGAAGAAGAGAAACAAGAGTTGGTTGAAGTTGTTGAATTCTTAAGAGATCCGCGACGTTTTGTTGAGTTAGGCGCGCGTATCCCAGCTGGTGTTCTTTTAGAAGGACCTCCAGGAACTGGTAAAACATTGTTAGCAAAAGCTGTAGCTGGAGAAGCGGGTGTACCGTTTTACTCTATTTCAGGTTCTGACTTTGTAGAAATGTTTGTGGGTGTTGGGGCAAGTCGTGTTCGTGACTTATTTGAAACAGCGAAGAAAAATGCTCCAGCAATCATCTTCATCGATGAAATTGATGCTGTTGGTCGTCAACGTGGCGCAGGCATGGGCGGTGGACATGATGAACGTGAACAAACACTGAACCAATTGCTAGTTGAAATGGACGGATTTGATGGGAATGAAGGTGTTATCGTCATTGCTGCAACAAACCGTTCAGATGTACTTGACCCTGCACTTTTACGTCCAGGACGTTTTGACCGTCAAATTTTAGTTGGTCGTCCAGATGTGAAAGGCCGTGAAGCAATCTTACGTGTTCACGCACGAAACAAACCGATGGCAGATGACGTTGATTTGAAAGTCGTGGCACAACAAACACCAGGTTTTGCTGGTGCAGATTTAGAAAATGTCTTAAACGAAGCAGCTTTAGTTGCGGCTCGTCGTAACAAGAAGAAAATCGATGCTTCAGATATTGATGAAGCAGAAGATCGCGTGATTGCAGGTCCAGCTAAGAAAGATCGCGTAATCAGCAAAAAAGAACGAGAAATGGTGGCTTATCACGAAGCAGGTCATACGATCGTTGGTTTAGTCTTGAGTCGGGCACGTGTGGTTCATAAAGTAACCATTATTCCACGTGGACGTGCAGGTGGTTATATGATCGCCTTACCAAAAGAAGATCAATTCTTGATGACAAAAGAAGATATGTTTGAACAAATCGTTGGTTTGCTTGGTGGTCGAACAGCAGAAGAAATCATCTTCAACGTTCAATCAACTGGGGCTTCTAATGACTTTGAACAAGCAACAGCTTTAGCACGAAGCATGGTAACTGAATATGGAATGAGTGATCGTTTAGGTCCAGTTCAATATGAAGGAAATCATCAAGTATTTGTTGGTCGTGACTATGGTCAAACGAAAGCTTACTCTGAACAAGTGGCCTTTGAAATTGACCAAGAAGTGCGTAAGATTTTGATGGAAGCTCATCAAAAAGCGCATGAGATCATCGAAGCACATCGAGCACAACATAAATTGATCGCTGAAAAACTGTTAGAATTTGAAACACTCGATGCGAAAGCAATCAAATCTTTATTTGAAAAAGGTGTTATGCCTGAAGGTTCAGAATCTGCTAACTATCCTAGTGAAAAAGAAGCGCAAACTTTTGAAGAAGCAAAACGTGCTTTGGAAGAAAAAGACGCAGAAAAACAAGCGGAAGAAAAGCAAGATTTTGAGCACGATAAGAAAGAATTTGAAGAAGAGAAAAAAGAATTAAATGAAGAAGAACATCAAACTTCTTCAACAGATGATTCGGATGATCAACCGAAATAATCACTAAAAAATGAGAGCTACGACAAAAGTCGTGGCTCTTTTTTAGTAGTTGTTTTATTTTTTATTATAGAATAGGCAAATAAAAGAAAAGATAACATTCATAAGTTGAAAATTATCAGCGTAACTAGTATGATTCACTATGAATTTAAAAATCGGAAAAGAGGTACATAAATAAATGGAAGATTATTTGATCAAGGCACTGGCCTATGATGGCTATGTACGTGCTTATGCAGTTCAAGCAACAAACACTGTTGCAGAAGCCCAAAAACGACACGACACTTGGCATACATCATCGGCTGCATTAGGTCGTACGCTTGTTGGCGGACTTTTACTAGGTTCGACGCTAAAAGGCGAAGACAAGTTAACTGTGCGGATTCAAGGGAATGGTCCGGCTAATGGGATTGTGGTAGATGCGAATGGTAAAGGAGAAGTCAAAGGCTATATCCAAAACCCTCATTTGAGCCTACCTTTGAATGAAGCAGGAAAAATTGATGTGCGTGGTGCTGTGGGAACGCAAGGGATGTTCAGTGTTACTAAAGACCTCGGTTTGAAAGAACCATTTTCGGGACAAACACCTATTGTTTCTGGAGAAATTGCGGAAGACTTTACCTATTATCTTGCAATCTCAGAACAGATTCCTTCAGCAGTTGGATTGAGCGTTTTAGTTAACACGGATGACAGTATCAAAACAGCTGGTGGATTTATGATCCAAATCATGCCTGGTGCAGATGAAGAAACTATCAGTAAAATCGAAGAACAATTAAAAACGACACCACGTATTTCTACTTTATTAGACGAAGGATTAACACCTGAAAAAATTCTTGAAGGTTTACTAGGAACTAGTGAGTTGAATATTTTAGAGAAAATGCCGGTACAATTCAAATGTGATTGCTCAAAAGAAAAATTTGGGGAAGCAATTATTGCTTTAGGGGCAGAAGAAATCCAAGCGATGATTGATGAAGATCACGGAGCAGAAGCCGTTTGTTCATTCTGCAACAACAAGTATGAATACAGTGAAGCAGAATTATCCGAGCTAAAAGCAGAAGCGCTGGGAGGAAAATAAGTGGAACATACATGGAAAATCGGACATGTTGAAATTCCCAATCGAGTAGTTGTCGCACCGATGGCTGGAATCACTAATTCAGCTTTTCGTGTGACCGTCAAAGAGTTCGGTGCTGGATTAGTCGTCTGTGAGATGATCAGTGACCAAGGAATCCATTTTAGAAACAAGAAAACATTAGAGATGCTGCATATCGAAGAAACAGAACATCCACTAAGTTTGCAAATTTTTGGTGGAAACAAAGATACTTTGGTCGAGGCTGCCCAATTCGTTCAAGAAAATACAGCGGCTGACATCATTGATATCAATATGGGTTGCCCAGTGAACAAAATCATCAAAGCAGAAGCAGGCGCTAAATGGTTATTGGATCCAGATAAAGTTTATGAGATGGTACAAGCTGTCTCTTCTGCCGTTGATGTACCAGTTACTGTGAAAATGAGAATCGGTTGGGATGAACAACATGTCTTTGCTGTGCAAAATGCTTTAGCGGCTGAAGCAGCTGGCGCCAGTGCAATCGCCATGCACGGACGTACGAGAGTACAAATGTATGAAGGTAAAGCAAACTGGGAAGTATTGAAAGAAGTTAAAAGTCAGCTCAAAATCCCATTTATGGGCAATGGAGATGTCAAAACTCCGGAAGATGCTAAAAGAATGTTAGAATACGTAGGAGCGGATGGTGTGATGATCGGTCGTGCAGCGTTAGGCAATCCTTGGATGATCCATCGCACCCAGCATTACTTAGAAACCGGCGAGTTAATCCCTGAACCAACACCAAGAGAAAAAATCGAGACCGCTAAATTACATTTGAAACGTTTAGTCGATTTAAAAGGAGAGGTTGTTGCGTGCCGAGAATTTCGGACACATGCTTCCTATTATTTAAAAGGAATCTCTCGAGCAGCAAAAGTAAAAGTTGCAATCAATCAAGCAGAAAAACAAGTAGAAATCAATGAACTGCTTGACCGCTTTTTAGAGAAAACAGAAAAAGTATCTGTGAAATAATCCAGTGATTTTCTAAGTTTTTCGTGAATTTTCAAGTCGAACTTTAAGTTCGGCTTGCTTTTTTTGTGTTTCATTGGCATTATAGGAAAGAGAATAACATGAGAATGGAGGAACTTTTGTGACACAGGAACAACAACATCAAGTAGAAGATTTAAACGATCAAATGCTTGTTCGCCGTCAAAAAATGGAGCAATTAAGAGAAAATGGGATTGATCCTTTTGGTAAACGATTTGAACGTACGCACAATTCAGAAGAATTACATGAATTGTTTGATCCAAGAACAAAAGAAGAATTAGCAGAGATGGGGCTAACTGCAAGTGTAGCCGGTCGAATGATCACTCGTCGTGGTAAAGGAAAAGCTGGATTTGCTCACTTACAAGATCGTGAAGGCCAAATCCAAATTTATGTACGTAAAGATCAAGTAGGTGATGAAGCCTATGATGTATTCAAACATGCTGATTTAGGAGACTTCTTTGGCGTAACAGGTGAAATCATGAAGACTGATACTGGCGAAGTTTCAATCAAGGCATCAGAAATCACTATTTTATCAAAAGCTTTACGTCCGCTACCAGATAAATACCATGGATTGACTAATATCGAACAACGTTATCGTCAACGTTATCTTGATTTGATCAGTAACCGTGAAAGTTTTGATCGCTTCATGAAACGTAGCCAAATTATTAGCGAAATCCGTCGTTACTTAGATGGTAATGGCTATATTGAAGTAGAAACACCAGTCTTACACAATGAAGCCGGTGGTGCTGCAGCTCGTCCATTTATTACACACCATAACGCACTAGATATTGATTTATACTTACGTATTGCGTTAGAACTTCATTTAAAACGCCTAATTGTGGGTGGAATGGAAAAAGTTTACGAAATCGGTCGCGTTTTCCGTAATGAAGGGATCGATACAACTCATAATCCAGAATTTACGATGTTAGAAGCTTACACCGCTTATACAGATTTCCAGGATGTCATGAACTTGACTGAAGGAATCATTCGTAATGCAGCCCAAAAAGTTCTTGGTACAGCAGAAATCACTTATGATGGCCAAGCAGTTGATTTGGAAAGTGACTTTAAACGTATCCATATGGTAGATGCGATCAAAGAGCAAACAGGTGTCGATTTCTGGAAAGAAATGACATTAGAAGAAGCATTAGCACTTGCTGAAGAGCATCACGTAGAAGTGACCGAAGCAATGGGCGTAGGACATGTCATCAATGAGTTCTTTGAAACTTTTGTGGAAGAAACATTGACACAACCAACTTTTGTTTACGGACATCCAGTAGAAGTATCTCCATTGGCGAAAAAGAATCCAGAAGATCCACGCTTTACCGATCGTTTTGAATTGTTTATCGTTGGTCGGGAATTTGCGAATGCCTTTACCGAATTAAATGATCCAATTGATCAAAGAGAACGTTTTGAAGCCCAAGAAAAAGAACGTGAGCTAGGAAACGATGAAGCACACGGTGTCGATGAAGACTTCTTGGAAGCTTTAGAATATGGTATGCCACCAACTGGCGGTCTAGGTATCGGAATTGACCGTTTAGTTATGTTATTGACGGATGCACAGTCGATCCGTGATGTTTTGCTATTCCCAACGATGCGTTAGATATGGTGAATATGAATAAAAAAGAAGCCAAGAACTGTTGGCTTCTTTTTTTATAATCTAGTAAAAGAGAGAAGTCAAAGGATCACTCTATTTTTAGTAGATAGCGTAAAACTTACACCACTTTTTGTCAGTTTCTTTTTTGAAATAATGAGGTACGGTAAAAAAATGCAAGGCGAGGATAATCGAGAAATTTATTATGTGGAGGCGTAGATAAAGGAATTGCTTGCTTGTATTTGAGTGGATTGATTAAACGATCTTCTTATTTATAACGAATATTAAAGAATAAGGGATGAGTAATATCGCAGGAAAACTATTAAAATACGAATGATTATTTTTAAAATCACAGAAATGATCGTCCAATGAAAAAAACTTGAAAAAATACAAAAAATTCGTTGACCGTTAAAGGTTTAGTTGGTATATTATTATTTGTTCAAAAGTTATCACTAAATAACTTCTGACAAAAATAAAAAATAACTTCAAAAAGTTCTTGACGTGTGAGAGATCACATGATAAGATAACTGAGTCGTTAAAAAACAACAGCTTACGAAGCTTGATTCTATCGAAAAAAACTTTAAAAAAGTTGTTGACAAATAACAAACGATGAGTTATGATAAATGAGTTGCTGAAACACTTCTAAAAAACGAAGTCAAAAAAACTTTTAAAAAAGAGTTGACAAAT
>NZ_JBFOFA010000008.1:0-164177 GCF_040887125.1 Enterococcus sp. C74
TTCTTGCAAAAGTCTACTCAACTTTTAGCAAGAAGCTTTTTTTATTCGTTTGATTTCAAAGCATCAATCATATTGATGTGTTTTAGTTTGAAGTGGGTCACCACCATGACGATAACTGTAAAGACAATAGTCAAAACAGCAGAAAGAGCATATGCTTTCCAAGTGATCACTAATGGGAAGATCACCGTCTCCATTGAAGCCTGTTGTAAAATAAAGTCAGTTAGGACGTAGCCGATGCCAAATCCACCTACAATACCAACTAAAGTAAAAATAATATTCTCCCTCACAATATACATCGTTACTTCTTTATCAAAAAAGCCTAGTACTTTGATCGTTGATAATTCCCGCACTCGTTCAGAAATATTGATATTGGTTAAATTATACAACACGATAAACGCTAAGAGTCCTGATAAAACGACAAAAATCACAACGATTGAATCGAGGTTCGCAAGTGATTCTTCTTGGGTTTCCATTTGTTTCGAAACAAATGATGTATTTGTTACTGCATTGGTTCCCAATAGCTTTTCTGACAAAGCATTCTCTTGTTTTTTAGACATTGGGTCAGCTTGAACTAAATAAGCATTTGTAGAAGCTTCGTTTCCTGATACTTTTTGATAATAGGCAGGGCTCATATAAACAAAGTTTCCTAAATAGTTTTGAGCAATGGCTTTCACCGTAACCGATAACTCTTTTTGGTCATCCGTGTACAATGAAAGGCGGTCTCCTTCAGATACATCAAACAGTTCGGCAGCTTTTTGTGTGAGGACGATTCCTGAATCATTCAACTCCATGTTACGTCCTTTTAATGAGATCAAGTGAATAAACGGTGATAGACCTTTTGACGTTTCCGGTATGATCATCGTAACGCTTTGAGTCGCTTGTCCTTGTTGCCGAAGCTCGATCGTTTGCATGTTTACTGCTAGCAAATCAGTAATTTTCGGATCGGATTCTAACTGTTCCTTTGCTTTTGTTTCACTGTTTTCTGTTTCTCCATCTAAAGTGACAATTGCTTGGTAATTCGTAATTGGGCCAAATTGTTTATCAGAAACAGAGCTTAAAGAGTCTTTCAATCCTACGCCTGCTACCATTAAACCAGCACAACCAGCAATCCCAACGATTGCCATAAACATTCTGGATTTATAACGGAACAGATTTCGATAACTGATTTTCTGATTAAAGCTTAATCTTGACCACAGTGGTGTGATATATTCCAATAATATTCTTTTGCCTGGTTTTGGCGCTTTGGGTTGTAATAAAGCTGCCGGTCTTTCTCTTAAATCTTTGAATAAGACAATCATCGCTGCACCAAATGCAGCGATAAAAAACGCCACTGCCGCTTGTAAAATCGGAGACCAATCATAAAAAATGACTGCTGATCCGATGTCATAGCGTTCATTCGATAGTTCAAAAATAATTCTTGGTAATAGATTGGTTCCTAAGACGGTTCCTAAAATAATTCCTAGACCAGAAGCTAAACTTGCATAAATAGCATATTTTTTTGCAATTTCAAATTTAGTATAGCCTAATGCTTTCAACGTACCGATTTCTCGTCGGTTTTCTTCGACCATCCGTGTCATCGTCGTAAAAGTGATCAATGCTGCAATAAAGAAGAAGAAAACAGGAAAAACATTAGCAATGGCTGCGATCCGTTCAGCTAAATCACCAAATTCTTGAAAGCCCACATTATCGGAACGCTCTTGGAAACGATAGGTTGGTTTTTCCAAACGATTGATCTTTTCTTCATTTTCGGTAATTTGGGCCTGTGCATCATTCAGTTTTTCTTGTTGTTCAGCGACTTGCTTTTCTTGCTCAGCTAGCTGTGCTTCTTGCGTAGCTAGTTCATTAGTTGCTACTGTTCGTTGTACTTCAGGCAATTGTTCGATCATTGAACGTTGTTGCTCTAGTTGGGATCTGGCAGCTGCCAATTGACTTTGTGCCAGACTAATTTGTTCTTGACCAGCACTCACCTTTTCTTTTTCTGGTTGTAAAGACTCCTTAGCTTGTTCCCTTAGTTCAGTTAAACGTGCAGCTGGTCGATCTTGAAAAAGTTTCTCCACGCTTTTTTGGTTTTGTGCCATTTTGTCCCGATATTCTTTACTATAAGTATCAAAGGATGAAACATTTTTAAACGTTAAGTAAATAACCGATTGAATGTCTGTGTTAAATTCTGTTTCAGGTAAATAAACAAAATAATCGATCGTGCCGTTCCCGACATTGGCAAAACCACGTTCTAAATTATTGATGAAAAGTGGCGATCGTACAAATCCAACAATTTGATAGTCTTTCTTTTTCACGTTGTCAGAATCGATCGTATACGTTTCGCCTATTTTATAGCCTAGACTTTTTGCTTTTTCATCTAGTACGAGTTCGTCTTTATTCTTTGGTAAATGCCCATCTACTACTTCTAAAAGGTTTTGTTTATTTGATTTTTTATAAGAAAAAACTTGCACAACTTCGTTTTTACTTGAGCTGGAATAATAAAATTGTTTTCCCGTTTCCAGTTGTGCATCAGGGATTTTTTCGGCTCTAGTTACGTCTTGTTCCGTTAAACCACCAGTTGAAATGATTTGTAAATCCGATAGATTGCCTTTTTCAACATAGTGATCCATCGTTTTTTGCATAACCGGCCCCGCCGTTTTAACGCCTACGAATAACAAGGTCCCTAGCAAAATGATCAATACAATGGCAATAAATCTGCCTTTCGATTGTTTGATTTCTCTAGCACTTGCTTTAAGATATGTTTTTGTTTTCATAGCCCCTCCTTACCACACAATCTCATCAATGGTTGAAGGATGATCGTTTGTTTCAATCGAACGGACTTTCGCATCGTTGATATGGATGACACGATCAGCAATCGGTGCTAAGGCAGAATTATGAGTAATGATCAACACCGTATTTCCATGTTCTCTACTCGCATTTTGTAATAACTTCAACACCTGTTTCCCTGTTTCAAAATCCAACGCACCTGTTGGTTCATCACATAGAAGTAATTTCGGATTTTTTGCTAATGCTCGAGCAATGGAAACACGCTGCTGTTCTCCTCCTGAAAGCTGTGAAGGAAAATTGTCCAGCCGATGTGCCAGACCTACTTGTGTCAATACCTCCACTGGATCTAACGCATCTGGTGAAACTTCTGTTGCCAACTCGACATTTTCTTTTGCTGTTAAATTCGGTACCAAATTATAAAATTGAAATACAAATCCGACATCTGTTCGACGATAGGCGGTCAATTGTTTATCGTTGAACTGAGCGATGTCTGTCTGATCAATGATGATTTGCCCTTCATCTGGCTTATCCATCCCGCCTAATATATTAAGAACAGTTGACTTCCCTGCACCACTTGGACCAAGTATAATGACTAGTTCTCCTTTTTTGATCGCAAATGAAATATTATCATTTGCGGTAATCGTTGTTTCTCCCATTTTGTACCGTTTACATTCGTTGATTACTTCTACATAGCTCATCCTTCTTCTCTCATCTCCATCTCTTTACGAATAAAGTCGCTACTTTTTATTTTACCATTGAAATGAATCAGACTAAAGATTTGATAGACGATTCATTGACAAATACAGAAATTATGTTTTACTTACATGGAAAACGATCTATTTATTGAAAGAAGGAAAACCCATGACTACTACAAAATCACCTATTCCACTCGAATTAGCAAAAACAGCTTTTTTACCGATCGATCTCCAAAAAGGAATTGTGAATTCTGGGCAATTATTCCCTTATGATGCAACCACCATCCTCTCAAACAATCAACTGATTGCTGAGCAGTTAAAGCATACACCTGCTTGGAATATACTAGTCAATGTCGATATTACCAGCTTTCAGTATTTGAGTGCTAAAAATGACCGAGCACAAGCAGGTGCTTTTTATACCCCCCCTAAAGAATTTACTGATTTATTACTTGAACCTACCACCAAAGGAACACAAAACACACTCACGATCACTAAACATAATCCAAGTGCTTTTTTTGGAACGTCTTTAGATGCCCAACTTCGTCGAAGAAAGATTGATACGCTCATTCTTTCAGGTGTAGCAACTTCAAACGGTGTCTATGCCACCGCTTTAGATGCTTTTCAACATGGTTACCATGTTATTGTTATCGAAGATGGTTGTAGTGATCGAGATCTAGAACTTCATACGCTCTTTTTTGAAAAAATGTTTCCAAAAACAGCACGGGTGCGTACAACCAAAGAAATCCTTCAAGCAATCGAAGAAGCCAGATAAAGGAACCAAACACGCCTTGTTTTTCATTTACATTGCTGGTTTTCCATGGGAAAATAAAAGTAACCGTTAGATAGGAGTATCAGAATGAAGAAAAAGAAAATAACGATTAAAGACGTGGCAAAACATTCTGGTGTTTCCATTGCCACTGTTTCATTGATTTTAAATGGTAATGAAGAAAAATTCAGCGCTAAAACAGTTGAAAAAGTGCTTGCTTCAAAAGACATTCTCGGCTATCAACCTGACTATGTCGCTCGCCAAATGATTACGAAAGAAACAAAAACGATCGGTGTCCTCGTGCCGGATATCACCAACCCTTTTTTTAATACGCTAATGCGTGGAATTGAAGATGTGTTATACAAACAAAACTTCGTGACGATTTTATGTAACGCTGATTCTGACCATCAAAAAGAAATTGAGTATTTAGCCGAATTAGCACGACGAGGCGTCGATGGGTTTATCATAGCTACTTCCGCTGTTTCGACTACAGCAATCAATGAAAATCTCAAGAAACAAAATCGACCTTTTATTGTGTTGGATCAAAAAAAGGCTGAAGGATTTAGTGATGCGATCAGCACAGATGATTTTCGTGGAGGATACTTGGCTGGTACACACTTACTTCATTTAGGTCACCAATCCATTGCGCTCGTTTATCCACAAAATCCCCCTGAAAACGTCTATCGTAGGATCGAGGGTTTTAAACATGCACTAGATTTTTATCAGCTCTCGCACGACAATTTATTGTTACTACCTACTCATTTTTCTAAAAATGGTGGGTACCAGGTCGTTCCGACGATTCTTAATTCCTCTGCGACCGCAATCTTTGCCTTAAACGACGAGCTCGCTTTTGGTATTTATCGTGGGTTGGAAGAACATGGAAAGAAAATCCCCGAAGATTATAGCGTGATTGGATACGATAATGTGGATATGTGTGAATATGTCAAACCAAAATTAACGACGATCGCTCAACCAATTTTTGAATTAGGACAATCTGCTGCTCAATTATTATTAGCCCGTATCCAGTCGCCTGAAAAAGAATGGAGCGAAAAATTATTACCAGTAGAATTGAAAAAAAGAGCTTCAACTAAGCGTGTAAGTAGCATTTGTGAATAAATTATGAAGAAAAAAATAAAACATGATGAAGTATTTTTGTGTTTTATTTTTTTTTTTGTTTTTTACGGTCGTTATTTTTACAAATATTTTGTAGAAATCTATCTCCTTTGGTACAATTTAAGTAGTATGACCATTTCCCCCAAATTTGTTCTCCCCCAACAAATTAATGGCATGCAGAATAATTAAAATGTTAAAGCGAAGCGACTTATTAGAAAAAAGAATCGTAGCTTATTAATCAAAAAAATCAGATCTTTGTTATGTATTAACAACAGTTGCATGAGCATAGAGACTCGTCACAAGCAAAAAGAAAAGGAGTACCGTATATGAACAAAAATAAAGCAATACGCCTACTTGCTGCATCTTGGCTGATTGCTCCAACGATTTTATCGACTCAAGCTGTTTTTGCAACAGAAAACCAACCAACAACTACAAGTAGCTCACTTGTTTCGGGAAGTGATTCTGTAACTTCAACAGCCTCAAGTACAGACACAACTGAATCGTCCACCACAGATTCATCAGCCACAACTGGCTCAACGGGTGAATCATCAACCACTGATTCATCAACGACTGAAACAGGTGAATCAACTGAGAAACCTGCGGAAGAAGTTGCGACACATACACTGACGGTTAATCCCGAATTACTGGGAAAAATTAAGCTGTCTGTTATCAGTAACGCCCCTCGAGAAGAAAAAGAGTTGACCATTCAACCTAATGGCACGGTCAGTGGATTGAAAGAAGGAACGAAAGTGTTCTATGAAATCACCCCTCCTAAAGGTGAAAAATTACTTTCTTTCCAAGTAAATGGTGCCCAAGAAGTGAATTATCAAAAAAGATTCTTTGTCGTTGGTGTAATGGATCTATCATTGACTGCTTCATTCAACACACCAACTGTTCCATCTGAAGACTCTTCTACTCAGGATACGACTAATTCAGCTGGAAATACTCAAGATTCTTCTCAAACGACAAAACCTAATGATACAACGAAACCTAGCACAGATAAAAATAAACCAACTGATAGTTCAAAAGAACAATCGAAACCGTCAACGTCAACCAGTAACGATTCAGTTGTTTCAGCAAATACCAATAATTCTTCCAATCACCAAACAAATGACAAAAATAAAGGTCAACAGGCAGGAATTGAAAATCCTGTAGACGGGTCCTCCGATTTTGTCAGCAAAACACCGATTGAAACAACTTTACCAACAAACACGACAGCAGTTCAAAAAGAAATCGTGAAAGAAGCCTATAAATATTTAGGCAGACCCTACGTTTGGGGAGCAAAAGGACCAAGTACATTTGACTGTTCGGGTTTAGCTTATTATGTTTACATGAAAGCCACTGGTCATTATATCGGTGGATGGACAGGTGAACAACAATACGCTGGAACACAGATTCCAGTAGATCAAGCACAACCAGGTGACTTAGTATTCTGGGGACCTTCCTCAGGTGTCACTCACCACGTTGGGATTTATATTGGTAATGGACAATTTATTCATGCCCCTCAACCAGGTGACAAAGTTCGGATTACTTCAATTGCTGATTTCAGACCAGATTTTGCAGTACGTGTCAATATCGCAGGTCTACCAAGCGTGACTGACCAACTGAAAAACCAGTCGATTTTAGATGGTTTAAATGATTCATTCAACTTTACAAAAAATCAAACAACGGATCAGTTTTTGAAAAAAATTGCTACAAGCGCGCAAGAAATTGGTCAAAAAGAAGGCATTTACGCTTCTGTTATGATGGCTCAAGCGATTTTAGAAAGTGGTTCTGGCAATAGTTTGTTGGCAAGTGAACCAAACTATAATCTGTTTGGCATAAAAGGAACTTATGAAGGAAAAAGTGTTTTGTTCAATACTTTGGAACAAGACAGCAACGGTGCAAATTACCAAATCCATGCAACCTTCCGTAAATACCCTTCTTATAAAGAAAGCTTAGAAGACTATGCGAAATTGATCAAAGGCGGGTTGTCCAATAACAAAGATTTCTACAAACCAACTTGGAAATCTGAAGCCAAAAGTTATAAAGAGGCAACGAAGTATCTGGAAGGCCGCTATGCTACAGATAAACAATACGCCAAAAAATTGAATGCGATCATTGAATCGTATGATTTAACTAAATACGATGAACCGAAAAAAGAAGATAATAAAGAAACCAAAGTTAAAAATGTTTCAAAACCTTTGGTAGTACCTGTGTCTTGGGATAAAAATGAGATGTCGCTAGTTGATGTAGACACTTGGTCTTTAAAAACAATTACGAAAAAACCAGAATATCTTTCTACAATGAAAACACCAAATTACTGGGAATTGTACTTGCAACTATCTGCCAGAGAAATTCCAAAAACGACTGTCATTAAAGTCAAAGCCGACACCATTCCTTTATTGAAAAACTTAGCGATCATCCATCCATCATGGAGTAGATTAACTTAAAAAAAGCTATGACAGAGGTGTCTAGCTCTGAAAACAAGCCGGAGAAGAGGTTGAGACAAGTTTTGTCTCAGTCTCTTCTCCGGCTTATTCATGTTTAGAGTGAACGTGTGATGTCTCAGATGTTTCTTGTTTTAGCGTACACAAAAAGCACACAACCTTGTAAGATTCAAGTAACGAACAAAAATCAAAGGAGTGTGCCTTTTGTTTAACTATTGGATCGTCCATCAAACCACTTCAGTAATCCATATGGAACAATTTATTCCAGAAGCTGATATTACCTAGTCAATACCTCAGATGAACCAATGCTTCTTTTTCGTCTCTTTAACAAGTGCTATCGATGAAACCAACCAATTTCACCTATTTAGAGTATTTTTATTTCTCTCTTTTCAAAACAATACTTGTATATAACCAAACAGTCAATACATAGTAAATAAAGTACATGACAAAGAAAATTCCGAATGGTATCAACACATCTCGATATGGATCATTCATTAAAAATTCAAATAATCTTAAACCAAATAAGACATGGATCGCTCCTAAAATACCAGGCGCTAAGAATAAAACACCAATTTCTCGTCGAATCGATTGTCTTAATAAACCACGAGTCGCACCGATTTTTTCTAACATCGTATATCGACCAATATCGCTCTTACTACCTGAAAGAATCTTAAACATCAAGCAACTTGCTAACATCGCTAAGAACGCAATTCCTAGGAAGAAGCCCATAAATTCCATCCCTGAGAAAATACCATTCACTTGTTGATACATTTCATATTTTTGTCCACTCATGGCTTGGTAATCTTTCAACTCTGGATTGACTTGATTATTTTCTTTTACTAATGTTTCGATACCTGGTAAACTTGCTTCAAAATCTTTGACTGTAATTAATTGTAACGTTGTTTCTGGCAACGCTAATTGATCGAATTCACTCGCACGAACTAATTTTATTCCCTTCGCTTGTTGCGTAGGTAATTCGTTTTGTCTTAATGTCTCTTGCAACTCACTTGAATTTGCGATTTCTTCAGCAGTTGCTGTCTTTACTTTGTTATCCGCAAAATTGTTCCCACTATATGCAATATATCTAAGCGGCTCTTTTTCCCATTCATCATAATTGTAATAAACGTATTGTTCATCTTCTTTTTGAGCATAGATGTTATTTGACGTTGGATTTAGTTCTCTGACTTTTCCTTGGTCAATCTTTTGTGCATTGTTTAGAACTAAATCATAAGCGTTTGATGAATTGGTCAATGCGGAGATTTGATTTCTGAATCCTAAACCAACTGTTAACGCTCCTAAAGCTAAAGCAAATAAGATCGCTACCATTGAAAGCATTTGCGTATAGTCCCGAATCCTAAAGCTTAATTGTGATAAGGTAAAGTTGTTCAACTTTTTCAATGAGATACCTTCTGATTTTTTCAGTAAAGACAAGAAGAAAATAATCACTGAATGGAAAATGAAATAGGTTCCCAGACAAATCGTTACGAGGGAAATCCCTAAACCAGACAATCCGATACGTACAATTTCTGATAGAACGTAATAACCAACGCCTAATAAAACAACCCCTAATACAACTTCAAGTAAAAATAAAAATTTATTTTGTTTCATTCGTGTTGGTGTAGCTTCCGCACGAATCAATGTAAGAATTGGCTTTTTCACAATTGAAAAAGCATTGGTGATTGCTGCTAATAAAAACAAAACAGCAAAAAAGAAAAGAGTGATCAGAATACCCTTTATACTAAATGGTGTAAAATGCGTAATTGAAATGTTTAATTGTTCAACGAGTACTCGTTCCACAATACTTGTTAGCCCTACACCAATCGCAGAGCCGACGACGGTCGCCGTTGCACCCACAACAAATGTTTCGGTAAAAATCATTTGTGCAATTTTTCTGCCCTTAGCCCCTAACATCATAAACATTGCATAATCTTTCTGACGCATCGCCATTAAAAATGAATTAGCATAAAGGATGTACACAAAAGTAATGATTGCTAATAATACCGAGCCAAAATGAAAAATTAAAACAGTTGCGCCAACGGTAGAATTACTTTCTAAAAACGCTTCATTGCTTGCAATTGACTCGAACATATAAAAAATAGCTGAAGTCATAACCAAACCTGAAAATAATACAATATAATCTCTTAAACGCCCTTTAATCCCAGTAAGCGATAATTTCCAAAGCATGTTTTTTCCTCCCCTTACTGTTCTAGATTTCCTAAGATCGTTAGAATATGACGATAAAACTCATCACGGCTTTGCTCGCCACGTTTGACTTCTTCGTGGATACCGCCATCTTTGATAAATAAGATTCGTTCACAGTAGCTGGCAGAAAACGGATCATGTGTTACTAATAGAATTGAAACATCATCTTTTTGATTCAATTCTTTCATCGTATCTAGCAAATCACGCGCACTCTTAGAATCTAAAGCTCCAGTCGGTTCATCACCTAATAAAATCGTTGGTTGTGTAACCAAGGCACGAGCTGCTGCTACCCGTTGTTTTTGACCACCTGAAATTTCAGAAGGATAACTTCCCATGATATGAGAAATCGATAAACGTTCTGCTACTGCTTTGACCCGTCGCTTGATTTCTTTAGGTTTAACGCCTTGTAAGGAAAGTGGTACTGCAATGTTTTCTTGTGCAGTTAAGTTTTCTAGTAAATTAAAATCTTGGAAAATAAAGCCAATCTCTTTCGCACGAAAGTCTGCTAATTGGTTTCCTTTTAACTTTGTTACATCGTTTTGATTGATTCGGATATTTCCGTCTGTGGGTTTGTCTAATGTAGATAAAATATTTAACAACGTTGATTTACCAGATCCAGAAGCCCCCATGATTCCGATAAATTCTCCTTTTTCTACTGTAAAGCTAATCCCACTTAAGGCTTGTGTCTTCTTCTCATTATTCTTACCGTAGATTTTTGTTACATTTTGAACCTCAACAATTTTTTCCATTTTCATCTATCCTTTACTTAGTTTTTCTTGTGCTAACTTAGGTATATCGTTTTGTTTGACTTCTTCATAAGAAGTGACACCTTTACTTTTATTCCATGTAATCTCTAAATAGGCTCCTTTTCTTAAAGGACGCGGTTTTTGTCCATTAAATGTTAATATTTTTTCACTTCCCTTTTCATCATATCCGGGAAGAGTATATTTATATTGGATGGTTATTTCATTACGATTATCTTTTATTTCCTCTTTTTCTCCATCTGTCGTAATTTTGACATAGTAGCTATCGCCACCCATGATCATTCGATCCGCAATTTTTAGGCCCCCAAAGATAAAAACTACCGAACCTAATACCAACGCTGCAATGGAAATGCCAATCCCGACCAGTAGTTTCTTCATTTCCTCTCCTTCTTTCACATATGATAGGGCAATTATAAAAAAAAAGACCGTATTTTACCTTTGATTTAACTGTCAAATATCTTTCAATATTGTCATTTATCTATCACAAAGCAAAAGAGTGATTCGCAAGCTTGAATCGAATTGTTTTTTATTTAGATGATAGTTTGATGAATTTTATAAAAAGAAGTTGAGATAAAAGTGTTTAGCATCAAGAAATAAGAAGGAATTTCCGAAAACTGCTTCTCAAATTTTTTTAAGATGCTGCTTTGATTTTACCGTGAACAAGAGGTCAGCTCTTTGAACGCCGTGAATCAGAGGTCGTGAAAACATCGGGTAGCTCTGATGACAATAAGAAAGAATTTTTTGAAACAGCTTCTCATGTTTTGAAAAATTCAGGCTTATTTCAAGGAGCTGATGTTTGAACACCGTTTAAAGCAAGAGGCTGTGAAAGAAGCGTTCAACTCCGAGCGAATAAGAGAGGATTTTTTAAAATAGCTCCTCATATTTTAGAAAATCATCGCTTATTGTTGAGGAGTTGCTTCTTGAACGCCGTTTAGCAAGAGGTCGTGAAAAGAGTGACTTGACCTGAGCGTTAAGGATGAAAATCTTGAAACAGCTCCCCATGTTTTGAGATTTTTGACTTATCGCCGAAGGTCAGCTCTTTGAACACCGTTTATTCGTTTTTAGAAATACTAAAAAAGACTGAGTTTTGGCTCAGTCTCTGACTACTCTACTGTTCTATTATAGAAAAAATACAGTTGAAAAATTCGTTACAATCATACGATATTTACTCAATAATAGCTATTTTTCTTTCACTGTCCCTGTATTAATGACTGGTTGTGTTCCTTTATCTGTAATAATCGAAACAAGTAGGTTATTGATCAATTGGACTTTCCGATCATCTGTGAAATTGATTTCTTGTCCTGTTTCAATTTGTTCCAATGCCATTTGTGTCATCGTAACTGCTCCTTCAACGATCGTTTGCCGAGCAGATAAAATAGCTTTTGCTTGTTGTCTTTGTAACATTGCACTAGCAATTTCAGTCGCATACGCTAGATGATTCAATCTCGTTTCAATCACCTCGACCCCAGCAACAGATAACCGCTCTTGTAGCTCGTTGGCTAATTCATCAGAGATGGCAGTCGTATTGCCTCGCAAAGTCAAATCTTCTTCATTGAAAGTATCATAAGGGTATTGGCTGGCAATATGACGAATCGCTGTCTCACTTTGAATCTCAACAAAGTCTTGGTAATACGCCACATCGAACAACGCCTTAGCCGTATCAACAACTTTAAAAACTACGACGGCAGATATTTCGATGGGATTGCCATCTAGATCGTTCACCTTTAAAACCGAACTGTTAAAATTTCGTACTTTTAAAGATAAGTTGATTTTTTGTGCAAAAGGAACCGTTAAGAAAAAACCACTTTCTCGTATCGTCCCAATGTACTGTCCAAAAAACAAAATAACTTTTGCTTGGTTGGGACTAACAACCGTTGCGGAGCTTAGTAGTGCAATAGCAATCAACCAACAAACGAAACCCATGACCGTCTGGAAGATCGCTCCACTTGTCATGCCAAAATAGAATAAGAAGCCGCCGATACCAACTAATAACACCAAACCGATCAATCCAATATACCCATTTACATAAACCGCTTTCTTTTCACTCATCACTTAGTTCCTTTCTTAGACCATTCCTACATGATTGGTTTCTTTCTAATCCGTGCCATCACTCCCTCTAATTCTAATTCCTTATCTTCTGTGATATACCAACCGCTCACTTGTGGTCCCCCGGAAGTTTGGGGTAGATATTCTAATCTTGTGCGTACCCAATGTTTTTCTTCGGTAAAATAATCTTCCACTAAAATCTCTAAATCAATTCCTGCAGAAAGAATCAAATTCTCTCGAACCGATTTGAAAACAAAACGCTCTTTTTCTTCGTCGTACTTTAAGATCCCTGTATCTAAAATCGGCAAAGAGTAATAGTCTAATTCCCTCTTTACTTTCAATAAATGATGGAATACTTCATTGTAAACTTGTTCTAATTGCCGACCTTCTGAGTTATTCGGGTAATCGATCATCACACGTTCTTTTTTTGTATCATAATATTTATGATTAAGTTCCGTGAGATAATTATGTAATTTTGTTATTTCTAACTGTAGCTCTTCTCGTTTCGCTTCATCTATTCTCATCTATTTTTCCACCTTATTATCTCAGCTGTGTTTTCTCTATTTTCTCTTATTTTACTACAGATTTGTAAGTTAAGCGATGAAAAAAATCGTTCTTCCCCATGATACTCCCGATGTCTTAGCTAATATAACAGTCATGTCTGTTATATTAGCTAACCTATCTGAGAAACTATCTATCAAACACCTATCCGAGATAAAAGATGTAAAATCGTTATCTAAATGTGAATAAACCGTTATTCGAAAAAAACTTTTACGTGGATCATCATCCATAATCAACGTCCGTCATTCAAAATCTTTTGAAAAAAATCACTTAATCAAAAAATCGAAAAGTTCCAAAAATAGTTGCACCTATCTTTGAACCTCTTCGATTTATTTCTCTTTACTTACTCTTAATGAAAGACTTTATCCTTTTTAAACATCATATTGATGGTTTTCGTCAGCTATCACCACACTGCTATCATAACCAGTGATTTTTATATTGTTTTCTCCTTTGATCACTGTTTTGATTGGTAATTCTTCATTATTTTTTGTGACAGTTGACATCCCTAATAGATCAATATCTAATCCAATCTCTTCATTATCAAGAAAGTCTACATAGCAATTTTCTAACATAACTGTTCCTTGGGTATTTTTGAATCCATTTAAGAATAGATTCCCATACTTGGCATTCAATTCGATGTTTGAAATATCTGAATTATCAATATTTACATAACTTTGCACAGAATTTACTTTGACTTTTTTTCCATCAACTTTATTAAATGTAATGTATCCACCATTATTTGTAACGGAAACATTCTCACTCACTACGTCATTTAATAACAGTTGTCCTTGCTCTCCTTCTAACACAAGTTGATCTAAAGGAAGTTCGCTAGGAACTGTCAGAGTGATTTTGGATGTGTTATTCATTACATGAAACAAGACGTTTTGTTCACGACCATTTCCGTTAATCGTCAAAGTATCTCCTTTAGTAGTGACTTGAGGTTTACTTGCTTTTTCATACGTAGAGTTAACTTCAAAATTTTTGCCACGTTTGATCTCAACTTGTTGGTATTGTGCATTGACCACTATTTTGTTGATTTTTTCTTTTGTCGATATCACTTGTGAGTCATGGTTCATTTCGACCAATTGAGGGCCATTTTCCCAAGCAAGGCTTCGGTGCGTCCCAAACGCATAGGTTGTCCCAGCAAGTAAGCCACCACTAACCATCAAGCCTAGACCAGCCATTAAAAAATATTTTAATTTCATCTTCACACCTCTTTTTCTTATAACTTCGACGAATGAATCGCACGTCTCGTTACAAAACGACGTCCAACCCACTTCACAAAATTCATCATCATTTTAAATATCCATTTTGTCATTTTCAGAAGGAGCGGCGCACAGAAGACGACGGTTCCAGTAGCGAATAGCCCTAATCCAACGTAAAATAATCCACTTTCTATCGACTGCCCCAACACACCAATACCCGAAACAACTGAAAATAATCCAAGCCCTAAAACAGTAATACAACCGACATAACCACCTACCAGCAAAGCGACTAATAGACATAATAACCCCACGATCACTGCAACAAAACCAATCGCCAAAGGAATCAACAGAGGGGAGGCACATAAGCCAATCACGATCATCCAAATCAATCGAATTTGTCGTTTAGAACTTCTTGGGTTGACTTCATCTGTTGCTGAATCATCTTGTTCAGAGAAATAATTGATTTTCAATTTAAGCGCAAACTGTTTAGGCGTACCATATTCTTCAATGATTTGATCAATTGTTTTGCCAGAATCTAAAAAATATTCTTCATAATATTGAATCAAATCGAATCGGTCATCTTCAGGAATCTCTTGGATTTCCTCTATTACCTCATCTAAATATTCATTCATGTTTATTATCCTCCAATAATCGATTTAAGGAATCTCGAAAGACGATCCACTCATCAATAATATCTTCTAACCGATTATACCCCGCTGGTGTTAATTGATAATATCGACGATTTCTTCCTTCAAAGGGTTCATCATAAGTATCTAAAAATCCTTCTTTTTTTAACCTTCTTAAGACGGGATACATCGTTGACTCACTTACCGACAGGCTTTCCTGTACGATTTTAGTCAACGCATAGCCATACATATCTTCTTTACTCAATGCAGCTAATACCGTGCCATCAAGTAATATCGTTGGAACTTGGATGTGCATTCCTTCACCTTCTTTTATACAATATCTTCTTTCACAACATATTATACTACATATAATATTGTTTTAAAATATAAATGTTGATTATTTTTAAATAAAACAGCATAATACTTAGATCTAAAATCTATAAATAACGCTCCGAAATCAATTGCTGCTTCAGATTATTAGAGTTGAGCCATTTGAGAAAGACAAAAACATACTAAGATGAGTGAGCAAGATATTCGACGGAATACCTTACCCACTCATCTTAGTATGTTTCTTTTATCACGTAATTGATCTGGTTTTAGTTCATAATAAAACAATTGAACAGAACAACTACTTCATCATTAAAGTTTAGCTTTTTATTTTTTCAAGCTGATCACAGCTGTGGTTCCTACCTCAGGAATGCTGTTATAGCGTATCGTACCCTCATGCAATTCAAGGATTTTTTTTACCAAAGACAATCCCAAGCCATTGCCAGCCATCTGACGGCTTGTGTCTCCTTGATAAAATTTTTCAAAAATGCGATTTTGAGTTTCTTCGTTCATCCCTACACCTGAATCCGTTACTTCCAATAAAATATCTGTAGCATTTTGAGTCAAACGAATTTCGATCTTGCCATCAGGTTGATTATACTTGATCGCATTATCCATGATATTCAACCACACCTGGTATAAAAATTCTTCGTTTCCCTCATAAAAGACCGTATCCAAATCGATATGCAACTTCAACCCTTCCCATTTAGGTTGCAAAAACACGATGACTTCTCGTATTTGTTCATCTAAACGAAATTTATGCTTTTCGATTTTGACACTTTGGTTTTCTAACTTATTTAGTTTCAAGATATTTTCAGTCAACTGTGAGAGCTGAGTAATATTTTCAATCAATCGTTGCAAAAACACTTGCTTCTCTTCTTCTGGAATATCTGGTGCTTGTAACAATTGGACATAGCCTTGGATCGTCGCTAGTGGTGTTTTAAACTCGTGTGAAACACTCGAAACAAAATCATTTCTTAGCGTTTCGATGCTATTGAGTTCTTGGACCATCACGTTGAAATCTTTATATAACTGTTGGACTTCTGCGACTTTGGGAGGTTCCTCCATTCGAATAGAAAAATCACCTGTAGCTACTTTACTCATATTTTTACGTAGTTCACTGATTGGCTTCAAGATCCTATGACCGACAAAGCCAGAGATTACCGTGCCGACGATCATGCTAAAAAAAGCAAAAACGAATAACGGATAGAGTGTTGGTCGTTCAGATGGCGTAACGTTTTGATGAGAAAGCAAAAAAATAAAGCCTAAGAAGCACAGTAGAGTCACTAATATTGAAACAAACACAATGCTAGCAAAGTAGATCCACAGTTGAGAGTATAATTTCTTTTTCATCTTTTGACCTCCGCTTTATACCCGAGTCCTCTAACGGTGATGAGCTGAAAATCTTCACTTGCTTCAAAACGTGTCCTTAATCGTTTGATATGTACATCGATCGTTCGTTCTTCTGTATTTGTATCCAACCCCCAAATATCGTCCATCAATTGTTGTCTCGTAAAAATCTTATTCGGATAAGCTAACAGTTTGTAAAGCAAAAGAAATTCTTTCTGGGGTAGCACACTGACCTTTTCATTTTGTCTTACTTCATACGTTTCCTGATCTAAGGTAGTATTTCCAATATTCAATTGATTACTATGATTGATTTTTGCTCGCCTTAATAACGCTTCCACACGTAAAACCATTTCATTGACATCTACGGGTTTCGTCATGTAATCATCCGTTCCTAACTGGAAACCGCGTTTTTTATCTTCAAAATCGGCTTTAGCCGTGATCATCAGCACAGGAAGCTCTATTTTTCCATCTCGTAAACTTTCCAACAATTCATAACCATCCATCTCAGGCATCATGATATCGGTAATAATCAATTCTACATGAAAATTTTCCAATCGTGCTAGTGCTTCTGTTCCACTACTAGCTGTGACTACCGAAAAACCAGCATGTTCTAATACTGAACGATAAAGCAATTGTAAATTTTCATCATCTTCTACTACTAATATACGGTTCATTTTATTCCCTCGATTTTTTGAAAAATTTCTTGTTTCTTTCTGATTGTTCATATTGAGTTAACATTCATTGATTATACTGCGTTTATTGTTCTGATATACTTTTAAGTATACCGAATATTCTAATAAGAAAGAAGGACGAATATGCTACAACTTAAAGATATAAAGAAATATTATAAAGTTGGCGAAACAACGACTAAAGCATTAGATGGCGTATCTGTTGCCTTTAGAAAAAAAGAATTTGTTGCCATTCTTGGTCCAAGTGGTTCAGGAAAAACAACGATGTTGAATGTCATCGGTGGCTTAGACAACTATGATTCCGGAGATATGGTGATCAACGGAAAGTCCACAAAAGACTTTAAAGATAGCGATTGGGATGCTTACCGAAACAATTCGATTGGTTTTATTTTTCAAAGTTATAACTTGATTGGACATTTAGGAATCATCGAAAATGTTGAATTAGGGATGACACTTAGCGGTGTGGCAAAAGAAGAAAAACGCCAAAAGGCTGAGGAAGCCTTACGCCGTGTCGGTTTAACGGATCATATGCACAAAAAACCAAACCAATTATCTGGCGGACAAATGCAACGGGTCGCAATTGCTCGTGCTTTAGCCAACGATCCAGATATCCTCTTATGCGATGAACCAACTGGAGCTCTAGATACCGAAACAAGTATCCAAATCATGGAATTGATCCAAGAACTATCTAATGAGAAGCTAGTAATCATGGTTACCCATAACCCTGATCTTGCTCATCAATATGCAGATCGAATCATTGAATTTTCAGATGGTAAAATCTTGGCAGATTCACATCCTCATATCGAACGGCCAAAAGATGATCAATTCAATTTACGTCGGACAAAAATGAGTTTCTGGACAGCCTTGAAACTTTCATTTAATAATATCCGCACGAAAAAGGGGCGAACATTTTTGACGTCCTTTGCTTCAAGTATTGGGATCATCGGGATTGCAATCGTCTTGGCATTATCTTCAGGCTTCCAAAAACAAATTGATAAAACACAGTCTGAAACGATGGCAAAATTCCCGATCACTATCTCCAAAGTGACAACTAATCGTTCAACAGATTCTGCTTCATTGGGTACTAGTAAAGCGGATTATCCAAATACAAAGCAGGTAACTGCTAAAATCAGTGATGAAGATAAAGCACAGCACACCAATAAAATCGACCAATCTTATGTAGATTATGTCAAAGATATCGATCCTAATTTAAGTAATAATATTGGCTTTACTCGTGCTACTGGTATCAATATGCTTCGCCAAGTTGATGGTAAAGTGCAACCAGTAAGTTTCTCTAACCAAAACCCTGAAAACGAATCATTATCAAGCACGATGTCTGCTATGACGGGTGTCGGTGTTTCCAGTTTTCCAACACAGTTAGACAATCAAAAAGAAAACTTTTTAAAAGCGAACTATTCACTGCTTTCAGGCAGTTATCCTGCTTCTGCAAATGACGTGGTCTTAATCGTAGATGGTAACAACAATACAAATATCAATGCTTTGAAAAACCTAGGATTTGACGTAAAAGACGGTCAAAAACTAGACTTTGATCGCATTGTTGGGACAACTTTCAAAGTGATCAACAACAATGATTACTACACGAAATTACCTACTGGCAACTTTATTCCAAATACTGATTACGATACGATGTATGCTAATTCAACGAGTGAAGTAAAGATTGCAGGGATTTTACGAGTAAAATCTTCTTCAACAATGAATCTTCTTTCCCCTGGAATCGCATATAGTGATCAATTAACGACACAAATCGTTAACGAAAATAAAGATTCTGAGATTGTAAAAGCGCAAAAAGATAGTGATACGAATGTGATGTCCAACGAAAAAGTGGATGAAACAGCTAAACAATCACTGATCAGCTATTTAGGCGGTGACAGCATTCCAACTAGCATCATGATCTATCCAAATAACTTTGGTGACAAAGAAAAAATCCTTGATTACTTAGATGCTTACAACAAAGGAAAAGCAGAAGAAGATAAAATCATTTACTCTGACTTAGCAGGAACAATGACTGAATTGACTGGTGGTTTGATGGATGCCATCACTTATGTATTGGTTGCTTTTGCTGGTATCTCACTAGTGACAAGTATGATCATGATCAGTATTATCACGTATACTTCAGTCATCGAACGTACCAAAGAAATCGGGGTGTTAAAAGCATTAGGGGCTCGTAAAAAAGATATCACTCGTGTCTTTGATGCAGAAACTTGTATCTTAGGAATCTCTTCGGGCTTATTAGGTGTTTTGATTGCTTGGTTAGCAACGTTCCCAATCAATCATTTACTCTATCAAATGACTGATCTAAAAAATGTGGCTCAACTGAACCCACTCCATGCACTGATCCTCGTGATCGTCTCTACGATCTTAACGATGTTAGGTGGACACATCCCAGCAAGAATGGCTGCTAAAAAAGATGCAGCGATTGCTCTGCGTGCAGAATAAACGATTGATATTGTTTGAAGAGGGGGGACTTGTGCCTCTCTCTTTTTTCTACTATCTACTAATTTAAGATTTTGTTTTCTTCTATTTTAATTCTTTTAAAAAAAATAATTTTCTTATTATTTCAATCAACATCTTTCTCTTATTAATTACAAAAAATGGGCTGCTAATTAATTATTCCAAAAGTGAAGTTGTTTCTTGTTTAATTTTTTGGAATCACTTCTACAGAAACGATATCACCGATGTCTTTCTCAATTTTTTTACGAATATCTTTACGTATCCCTAAGATGTAGCAAATTGTTCCATCTTCGTTTTTCACCCCCATATTCACAATACTTCCCTCATATGCTACTCCATCAAATGTCGCTTGAACTTTGACTCGGCCTACACCAAACTCTTCTCTGAGATCATAAGGAAAAATGATATATGCGCCACCCTTTCCTATTTCAGAAGCATAAATTTTTGACTGGAAAGAATATTTTTTTTGCATTTCCCCACCCCTTTTTTGTTCAGTATAACAAAAAAAAGGACCCTCCACAGCTGATCGTTCAACTGTAGGGAGGAGCCCTTTTTGAAATTAACTGATTCTTGCACTTACTTGATTAGCTGACTATTTATTTGCTTTGACTTCTTCAACTAATTTCGTTAATGCTTGTTGTTGGAATTGCGTTGCTAATTCTTTTGACAATGTTGCTTGTTCTTCTGGCGTCATGGCTGGATTTTCAGTCATAGCTTTCATCAGACCTTCTTGTACAAAAGCCTTTGCGTCGCTTTCCATCGTACTTTGTTGTTCTTTTACTCGTTGCGCTAATGTTTTTGCTTGATCCGTACTTAATTCGATCCAATCAGCTGGAATTTTAAAGGTGTTCACACGACTGGCATACTCGTGGTTATTGTCCGCTAGATTGAACCAGAATTTATACATATCATTTTTATAGACCCAATAAGTTGTTTTTGCTACTTTTTGCGCTTGACCAGTCGTACGTTCTACTTTATTGGTTTCATTATCAGTACCGGTAGCTTTTGGTTTCTTTTGGTCTTCATTCGTACGGTAAAGGTAGACTTTTTCAGTCCCGTCACCTAACGCTTGATATAAAAGCATATTTGCACTATCTGAATCAGCACTTGATACGATGTTAGTGGTTTTCGTTTCAGTTACTTTTTCCATACCAAAATGGTTGGATAAATTAGCCACGATCAACCCTAAGGATGCCACAAAGACTAACCCAAAAAGTAATGATACAACTGTTTGCCAAGCTTTTTTTGCAAAGATATTCATTAGGGCAAAAGCCACTAAACTAATGATCAATACGAAAATAATCATGCTTTATCCCCCGCTTTCGCTAGAACAGGTTCTTTTCTCTTCAATAAGAAGGCAATCACAAAACCAATCACACCAAAGACGATCGCCACAAAGAATGCTGCGTGGTAACCAGATAGTGTCGCATTGATCGCTTGGTCTTTATAAGTTAAAGGCGTGCTTTCTAAGACTGATTTTGCAGGTAGATTATCTTTTGTTACATTGGTCAATACACTGATCAAAATAGCTGTCCCAATCGAACTAGCAATTTGTCGGAAGGTATTGTTTACTGCAGTCCCATGACTGATCAGTTTGTTTGGTAAAGCATTCATACCAGATGTTGTTACTGGCATCATAACCATAGAGATCCCAAACATCCGAATCGCATAAAGAACAACAATATATAAAACAGGCGTTGTTTTTGTTAAGAAAGCAAATGGTGCTGTTGCAGCGGTTAGCACGAACATCCCGACAATCGCTAAACGTTTTGCACCGTGTTTATCAAAGATCGCACCTGTAATCGGCATCATCGCCCCCATAATCAAGGCACCGGGTAGTAACATCAAGCCAGAATGAAAAGCTGATTCACCACGGATATTTTGGATATATAGAGGAACAACCATTTCAGCACCGACCATCGCCATATTCGTCACACCAGCTAAAACTGCTGCAATCGTAAAGGTTGATGATTTAAATACACGCAGTTCCAAGAATGGATTTTCCAAACGAAGTTGGCGCCATGCAAATAAGGCAATAAATATTACCCCTACGATCAAGAAGCCGATCACTTTCGCACTGCCCCATCCAGCATCACCGACACTTGAAAAGCCATAAAGCAAACTACCAAATCCAATTGTTGAAAGGATAGCAGATAGAATATCGATACTTGGATTTGATAACGGAATAACGCTTCGCATCAAGAAAAAGGCTAAGACCAAAACTAAGACGACAATTGGTAAGACCATACCAAATAGATCACGCCAATGATAGTTATCAATAATATAACCTGATAATGTTGGTCCTAAAGCTGGAGCCAATCCAATAACGATCCCTGACATCCCCATGGCAGATCCTCTTTTTTCTGGTGGGAAAATCGATAACATAATATTTTGTAATAAAGGCATTGAAACACCCACACCACAGGCTTGGATCAAACGTCCAATCAATAAAGTACTAAAGTTAGGGGCAACAAAACAGGTAATTGTTCCGATTAAAAAGACTGACATTGCTGATAAATATAAACTTCTTGAACTAAATTTATTGATCAGCCAAGCAGTAATCGGGATCATGATTCCGTTAACCAATAAGAACCCTGTTGTTAGCCATTGAACACTTGATGCAGAGATATCAAAATCTTTCATCAGCGTAGGAAAAGCTGTAGTTAATAAGGTTTGATTTAATACCGTACAAAAGGTACCAATCAATAAAACGACAACTAATAGTGTCCGATTATATGGTTTGCCGTAAATATCTACGGGTTGATTTTTATTCATATTTCTCCTTCTTTCTGAATTCTTTCTGAAACCACTTGAATACTTTAGTCCTATTTCGTTCATTTGTCAACCTACTTGACACATAAGTTATCCCAAGTATAATTAAGGAAAGTTAGACAACAAAAGGAGGGACAAAAATGGTAGGAGCATCCCTGAAACGTTTATTAGAAAATGATCATTTACTGGTAGGAATCAGTGAACTAAGTGAAATTGTCGGTGTGTCTCCACGTCAGTTACGATATTGGGAACAAAAAGAATTCATTCGTTCCGTTTCTACTGGTGTGAATTGTCCTCGAAAATATCAATTACCTACTGTTATCAAGGTTGAGATTATCAAAAAATATTTAGATGAAGGCTATACGTTGAACAAATCAGCTGAAAAAGCCGAAGAACGTCTAAAAAAAATGAAGCATGTCCGCAAAGTTTTTTCCAAAGCAATCAAAGAAATCGAATTGATTGATGAAAGATATACTGTTTTATTGATCGGTGATTTCAAAGAGACAACTGAAGACTCAAAACTTTATATCATCCACGATGAAGCAACAGACGAACTCACGTATAAAATTGTCCCCGTAAGCGAAAAAATTGATTTCGAACAATTATTGAAAAATCTTTAAGTAATGAAAAATAAAATGTAGTCAATTATCCCAATTTCTCATGTGTTTTACCAAAACAGTTTAAGAAATTGACGATAATCGACTACATTTTTTGCTTCTTTTCTATCTTTTTCAGTTTGCTACTATCAATAAAATAAAAAATAAAATTTATTTTCTATTCTCTATTCCATTTATTATTTCTGTCTTTTTTGCTCTTCTAATACGCTCGTCAACCAATTCGCATATTCTGTTTCTCGATTGATCGCATGGGATAAAATCAAATAGTGCCCATAATTTTCTTCTTGTTCTTTTCTTGTTGGAAATATCCTCTCTTGGCGTGCCAATAGATGCGCTCGCTTTTCTTCATGGAGATCCCGTTGCTGCTCAATGATCTCTCTCAACATCGGATCATTCACATCTTTCACAAAATATAATTTCAACACAAACTCATCTCGATTGACTGGTAATTCATTCGTTGGCGTCCGAATCCATTCGTTTAACAATGCCTTTCCTTCATCCGTTAATTGATAGACTTTCTTCTCCAATTTCATCCCTGTAATTTCAACTTCATGTTTGATGATCCCTCGTTCTTCCATTCTTGCTAATTCAGGATAAATTTGACTATGCTTCGCTTGCCAAAACTCACCGATTTCATTTTTGAACGATTGGTTTAATTCATAGCCTGTCATCTTTTTTTTACTCAACAATCCTAACAAAATATAGCGTAGCGTATTTTTTCTCGCCATGCTCTCTCCTCCTTGACAAATCCTTTTATTCATTCTATCATAATCACGTAATCAAAAACATGTACTTTATTACATGTTTTAATTTAAAAGGAGCTGTTGATTCATGAAAGAATTTAAAGAACTAGAAGATTTTATCGGTACACACTTTATTTATACGTACGATAATGGTTGGGAATATGAATGGTATGCTAAAAATGACCATACTGTCGACTATCGAATTCACGGCGGAATGGTCAAAGGCCGTTGGGTCAAAGATCAAGAAGCAGATATCGTTAAGTTAACAGATGGCGTCTTCAAAATTACTTGGACTGAACCAACTGGTACTGACGTGGCCTTGGATTTCATGCCCAATGAAAAAAAATTACATGGAACGATTTTCTTTCCTAAATGGGTTGAAGAACATCCTGAGATCACAGTTACTTTCCAAAATGAACATATAGCTGAGATGGAAGCAGCACATGAAAAATATGAAACTTATCCAAAATTGTTAGTACCAGAGTTCGCTAACATTACTTATATGGGCGATGCTGGTCTCAATAATGAAGATGTCATTAGTGAAGCTCCTTATGAAGGAATGCCTAGTGATATCCGAGAAGGTCGTTATTTTGATAAAAACTATAAACGGATAAAATAAGAATCATTCGTAGATTTGACTATTAGTCTTATACGAATAGGGAAAAACAACCATAGCATCTTATACTATGGCTGTTTTTTTAATTAACTATTGATCTAAATAAAGCGAGCAACAAAGGATGTATTTTGAAAATTTCCTGTAATAATGATAATTTTTTTCATATTTTTTCGAATTTCTTGCCACTCTTTTAGGTAAGCTTTATGATTAAATAAGTTACACTATCAAAAAAGGAGTATGACAATTGAAAAAATATGTTCCGTATTTGACAATTTTACTATTTGCATTCTTATTTGTTATGCCAAATATCCTAACACATGACCTTATCATTGGAGCAGATGCACCATTTCATTATAACCGTTTTTACGATGCCGCTGAACAATTCGCTAATTGGGATTTCCATTATTTCCCTTCCATGTATGGATTTCAGCAAAGCGGGCGTATCGTCAATGCGATCTATGGTCCGTTGTTTGCTTATTTTCAAGGCTTGATCGTTTTAGTTTCAGGCAGTTGGTTCCACTATCAAATCTTATCAAACTTTATTCTCTTTGTGATTTCTGGTTGGTCGATGTTGACACTATTGAATTATGTACAGGTGAAAAAATGGGTCAGCATACCAATCTCGGTATTATTTATGACGACTTATTCCATTCAATATTGGGCAATCAATCAGGGCTTTACCAGTTGGGGCACCTGTTTTTATCCCTTATGCATGATTCCATTAGTGGACTTTGTTGTTCATAAAAAATTTCCTGTCTTGAAAGTTACCTTTTCAATTGCACTGATGACTCAGATCCACTTACTGTCCACCGTTATGTTGGTACTGATGTATATCCCTTTTTATCTTTATTATTTCTTTACTCAGACAGAAAAAGGCAAAGCAATCGGGCAACTGATCAAATCTGTCCTCTTTTATTTTGTACTAACAGCAAATATTTGGGCAGGATTAGCTATCGTCTATGGTGGAAATAAGATTTTGCCACCTTTTGTCAACCGAGAAATGAGCCAAAAAGCAATCAATCTGGATGGCAGCTATTGGCTAGCGTATCCCAAGATTTTCCCAATTTTTTTATTGATCGGACTGATACTGTATCTTCTTTTCCGCCGTCACTACGACATTTTTACAAAGTTACTTTTACGCACAAGTCTTGGATTCTTCCTACTTTCAACCAGTTTGATCCCTTGGACAACACTAGTGGAAAAAGAGGTACCTTTCGTAAGCTTGATCCAGTTTCCTTTTCGTTTCTTTGTCCCATTTACCTTGCTCTTTCTACTCTTTTTAGCGCTTGCGCTAAATCAATGGGAAAAGAAAAATTGGTATCGTGCGTTGAGTGTCCTATTTCTCTTTGTCGCTTCTGCACAAACGATCCAAAACCTCTATCAGCATCTGGATAAATGGCAAGACGAAACATTTGTCAGCCGTCACACGTATCTCTTTGATACACCAGCAGAGGCAAGAAAAACATTTTATGACCATGATATGTCTACTAGTTTATTCGTTTTTCAAAAGACAACACCCGATTATCTACCAATCTATCATGAAACTAAAGCAAATAAATATGATCGCTATAATGAAGAAATCTTGGAAGGAGAAACCACGTTCATTAAATCTCATCCTGGAGGACGTTTAACGATCAAATGGAAAAACACTGGGGAAGAAACTGTCCATTTACCAGTCATTGTCTATGACCGCACAGTGTTACTGCAACACGGCAAAAAATTGACAGATTATCAATTAACAGATATCGGTACTCCTATCGTCAAACAGCACAATGGAATCAATGAGATCACTCTCTATTATAATTTACCAATTTTCTTTTACTTTGTGATGGCATTCTTCCTGATTGGTTGGTTCGTTTTGATCGGACTCTTTGTCAAAAATCGTTACCAGGTTGGGAGGATAACTAAAAAATAAGGGACTTGCTTCTGTGGATCAAAAAGAGAATATCTCAACACGGAAGCTGTCTCTTTTTTATACCTTTTTATAAAATAGCAAACAAATCGTCAAATATAGTAGTCCTAATAAACGAATCGTGTTAGTAGCTACTTTTTTTTCTAAACATAAGAAAAAATATTTATTTACTCTCTTCTTTTATAAACTATACTAGAATACAGAAAAGAAGGAGTGATACATATGCCTCAAACAACGAATCGACAATTGACTTTGAAAAAAAAAAATCGGACATGCTTTTGTTCATCAATCTACGAATACTACCCTTAATACTGAGTCTCACCTTGAAATGATACTTAAAGATCTACCTGAGGATTCGCTATCAATTAAAGAATCAACTAATGAACAGCTGTATGAGCTGCCAAATAGTAAGACTGAGCCGCTATATGTAACTGTAATTGGTGATCGATCACCTACGCCCATTTCAAATGTTCGGTCAACGAGTGAATCAACTTGTATTAATGACCAAGATTATTCTAAAAGAAATACCATTTTAGACATTTTAAAAAAAAACTGCAAACTCTCCTGAAGAGGTAAAAGAGCTGACAAGTATCATAGAGCAGTTAATTAATGAACTGCCACATCGTGAGCCTAGCGGTGAAGATCTGCAACCTCATGAGCCTAAAATCAAAGATTCCCTCGTTGTACTTTTGAATCTTTTAGATAACTTGCCAATTCTAACCGATTCCGATAAAGATCGATTTATAGACCATTTTGATATTTTACATGAGGAAGTACTACATAGTACCAATTTACAAAAAAATACACCGGTAACTAAAGAGTCCAACTCCTTGAAAAAAGTTCGAGACCTCATTTCTGCCCCGCGGAAAAAAAGTCCAGCCGAGTTAAAAAAACAATGCAGAGGCCAAAGAAACAGAGAATTTTATTGCCTTCCTCCTTGGTGCTTCCCATCGCACTAACAGTCATTTCATTATCTAATCAAATTTCTGCACGTAGCTGAAGCTGTTGCAATCAAAAAGACCCATGGAAAGAAAGGATTTATCCATTTTTCTTTCCACGGGTCTTTTTGATCATTTTTATTGAATGGGGCTGACCGTTATCTCTACTCCATAATGGTCACTTACAATGATTTCTTGTTTTCCATCAAAAATACTACGATAAGAAGGAACTGAGAATTCCTGTGGTACATAGATATAATCGATTCGTAACTGCTCCGTATTTGTTTCCCATCCATCGATTTTCTGTTCAATGGTTGCCTGACCATGAATTTCTTGGGCAACAGTATAGGAATCGACAATCGCAAGAGGGCTTTTTTCAACCAAGCGATAGCCTGCCTCTCCTGCTGGATTGTTAAAATCTCCCATTAAAAACAGTGGATTTGAGAGATTAGCTAAGTGTTCCATCAAGCGATGCCATTCAAAAGCAAAGCCCTTCGTTTCATCTATCCACCAAGAAAAATGACAGCTTGCTAGAGTGATTGTTTGGTCATCGATCATCGTCTGACTGATCAAAATTTTCCGAGTGTGGTAATCCTCTTTTTGCTTTGTTTCAGAAACATAGATTGCTTCACTGGTTAGCGGTGTCTTAGAAAGCAGCGCGTTCCCCTCTTCATAAATCCCATAACCGACATGACTCATTTCCCAACTCCAATAATAGTCTTTCCCTTGTTTGGCTAAGTAGCGCACCAAGCAATAAGCAAAATTATCGACATGGACCGGTGTTTGTTCTATGACGGGACAAAATTTATTTAATTCTTCATTCATAACACTTTCGGAAGTGATTAATTGATTGACTTCTTGTAAAGTAATTACATCATAATTTGCTTGACAGATTTTATCTACGATCTGGCGCATCTTTTCTTCCGGTGATTCTTCTAACCAGCTATGTGTATTCAAAGTCATCATCTTCATCTTCAATTCTCCTTATTTGTTAAAAATCACTTATTTTTCTCTCCAGATAGGATAGCCATGGATTATTAGCTGTGATTGTTTACCTGCTTGCAAACATTTAAAAATAAGTCTGAGAACTCAAAAACGAAGTATAGCGTTTTCGTGTTTTCAGACTTATTTGAGAAACAGAAAAACTGACTATCGGAAACCAAATAAGGAATTAAAATTGGTACTGGTCATCTTACTCATTATTGTTGTGTGTCTTTTATAATGATCACAGTTTTATTTCGCCAATTACTGTTCCTAATTCCGTTGGTCCTAAATGTTTGAGAATCATTTCATTGACTTTCCCATCCGTAAATACCACCATAATCGTTATATCTTTTCCTTCATTTTTGATTTCGATTAGATTCATTTGTGCCAGTTTTGCTCCTGCTTCAACGGTTTGACCTTCTGTTACCAGGATTTCAAAAGCTGGTTGATCCATTTGGACTGTGTCGATTCCCATATGGATTAGTACTTCTGCACCTTCTTCTGTTTCCATTCCAATAGCATGTTTGGTTGGAAAAATACTAACTACTTTCCCAGTAATAGGTGCCACAACTTCACCAGTCGTTGGAATAACAGCAAAGCCATCCCCCATCATTTTCTTTGAAAAAACAGGATCATTGACTGTTGCCAAGTCTATCACTTCACCAGCTGCTACAGTCTGCAACTCTTTTCGTATACCTAACGTTTGGTTATTAACTGTGTCTTTTTCAACGACCACTTCTTCTACTGGAGCTGGGATAGGCGCCCCCGATTGAAGCAAATCTTCGATATCCGATTTTAATACATCGGCTTTTGGACCATAGACAGCTTGTACACCATTATCTTTGACGATTAGCCCCATAGCGCCTGCACGTTTCCATTCTTCTTCTGAACCTACTTTCTCACGATCAGTTACACTCACACGTAAACGTGTCATACACGCATCTACATCTTTGATATTATCTTTCCCGCCTAATAAGTGAATGATTTTGATGATTTGTGGGTCTGACGTGCCAGCTTGAACTGTCGTTTGTTCTCCATTCCCACTGCTATCGTTACTGTCACTATCATAATTACCATTACGCCCTGGTGTAGCAAAATTGAATTTTTTGATCATGAAGTTTGCCACAAAGTACGTAACAACTCCAAACAAAATGACGCAAATGACGAAGTTAAGCAAATCGCCACCAAGTCCAGCTTTCATCGCTAGAGGAGTTCTAGTTAACAATTCGATGTTTCCAAAGGAATGAACACGTAACGGTAATAAATCTGCCATTGCAAATGCTGCCCCTTGGATCACAGAATAAACAATATAAAGTGGAACTGCAGCAAACATAAACATAAATTCTAATGGTTCAGTAACCCCTGTTAGAAAAACAGCTAATGCAGCTGAGAAATACATGGAACGATAGCGCGCTTTTTTATCAAGATCAACATTTCGATACATGGCTAAAGCTAACCCCATCAAAATACCAGAAGAACCAATCATTTGCCCCACTTTAAAACGAGCTGGTGTCCAGTTGTTCAACACAAATTCATACTGTGACAAATCCCCCGCACCTTTTAAATTGACCAAATCAGTAGCCCAAGCTAACCATAAAGGATCTTGCCCAAAGACTTGCGTTCCTGCTTGTGCACCAGATAAGATTTCATACGTGCCCCCTAATTGCGTATAATTGATCGGAATCGTCAACATATGATGCAAACCAAAAGGTAACAATAATCTTTCTAAGGTACCATAAAGAAATGGCGCTAAAACCGGTGCACTTTCTTGTGACTGAGCGATCCAAAGACCAAAATTATTAATACCTGCTTGGACATTTGGCCAGACAACAGCCAATACTAAAGCTACAATCGTTGACCAAAGAATCACTACAAAAGGAACAAATCGTTTTCCATTAAAGAAAGATAACGCATCAGGTAATTTACGATAATTGTAATATTTATTATAGGCCATTGCACCAACAAAACCAGCAATAATCCCTACAAACACGCCCATATTCAACGCAGGCGCCTCTAATACACTAGTAAAAAATCCTTTGACCATGATCTTCGTGCCAAATAATGTATGGGTAAAGGCATCTTCATTTGCTAGCATCTCACTCGTCACTCCGAAAATCGCTCCCGTGATTCGGTTAATCAAAACAAATGAAATTCCTGCTGCAAAAGCACCACCCGCACGCTCTTTTGCCCAACTTCCACCTATTGCTAAAGCAAACAACAGATGTAAATTCCCGATGATCGCCCAACCAATATTTTCAATGACACCACCCGTTGTTACTAAAAAAGCTAAGTTAGGGTCAATCAACGGGATAGATTTCCCGATACTGATCATCAAACCCGCAGCTGGCATCACTGCCACAACAACCATTAAAGCTTTCCCAAATTTTTGCCAAAACTCAAAATTAAATAATTTCTTCATAACTCCTACTCTCCTTTATGCAATCGGTTTCGTTGTTAGTTATTATAGCCTTTGTTTCTTTTTTTGTAAATGCTTTATTTTTGATTTTATTCACTTTCTACCCAAACAGTCGCTATCAGAAGAATCATTTTCTTTTCGCATTTAGTAGTAACTTATTATCAAAACAGTTAATGTTTTCCAGGAAAATTATCTTTTCCTTTCTTTGTTTTAAATCCCCGCTAAAAAATTCTGCTTTATTTATATTGACTTACGCAATCGGTTGCGTTTATTATAAACGTATCAATGAAATTATCTAGGAGGAGTACAATGAAACAAATCAAGCGCCTATTTCAAATTGATCCTTGGAAGATCAGCACCAACACATTAGATCGGGAAAATCTCCGTTTACAGGAATCTTTAACTAGTATTGGTAACGGATACATGGGCATGCGAGGGAATTTTGAAGAAGCCTATTCAGGTGATCATCATCAAGGAACTTATTTAGCTGGGGTTTGGTACCCCGATAAGACTCGTGTTGGCTGGTGGAAAAATGGCTATCCCGAATATTTTGGCAAAGTGATTAATGCAATCAATTTTATTGCCATGGATATCTATATCGATGAGCAATTATTAGACCTTGCTACAATCGAACCAGAAGACTTTTATTGGGAATTGAATATGAAAAACGGTGTGTTATCACGTAGTTACACAGTAACGACTGCAACTAACAAACTAAAGATCACCTTTGAACGTTTTTTAAGTATCGTCAAAAGCGAAGCTGCTTATATTCGTTTAACAGTTACGATGCTCGAAGGAAATGGCACGGTCAAAGTCATCTCTAAATTGGATAGTAACGTTCAAAATGAAGATAGTAACTATGATGAACATTTTTGGAATGAAATCGGTCGAGGTACTTCTGATGAAACAGCCTACTTAATGACCAAAACGATTCCGAATAATTTTGCGATCGAACAATTTACCGTAACAGCTGCCATGAGACATTTCGTGAATGAAGAATTAGCGCAACCAATTTACCACGAAGATACATTAGCTGTCCTTGGGGAATTTTCTTTCGACTTAACAACGAATCAATCCGTGACACTTGATAAAGAAGTACTTGTGTTGACGAGCCGTGACATCCCCGAAGCACAGCAAGTTCAACAGATTCTCCAAGAATTTAGTGACTTACAAAGTCATTATCTGCAAGCAAAAGCAGAACAAACCAATGCTTGGAGCAAACGCTGGGCACTGGCTGATGTGGTGATCGAAGGTGACGAGGAAGCACAGCAAGGGATTCGTTTCAATCTTTTCCAACTATTTTCTACTTATTACGGCGAAGATGAACGTTTGAATATTGGACCCAAAGGCTTTACAGGAGAAAAATACGGTGGTGCTACTTATTGGGATACGGAAGCTTACGCTGTCCCCTTATATCTTGCTTTAGCAAAACCTGAAGTGACAAAAAATCTCCTTAAATATCGCCATAATCAATTGCCTCAAGCTATTCATAATGCCCAACAACAAGGGTTAAAAGGCGCCTTGTACCCAATGGTTACTTTTACAGGGGTCGAATGCCACAACGAATGGGAAATTACCTTTGAAGAGATCCATCGTAACGGTGCGATCGCTTATGCGATTTACAACTATACGAACTATACAGGTGACACCGCTTATTTGAAAAAAGAAGGATTAGAAGTATTAGTTGAGATTGCTCGTTTTTGGGCAGATCGGGTTCATTTTTCAAAACGTCATAACAAATATATGATCCATGGCGTGACTGGTCCGAATGAATATGAAAACAACATCAATAACAACTGGTATACCAATACGATAGCTTGCTGGGTATTAACGTATACTAGGGAAAACTATTTAAAATTCCAAACAGAAACTGCTGTAACGGTCACTGACGAAGAACTAACGAATTGGCAAACCATTGCAGAAAATATGTATTTTCCTAAAGATGAAGAATTAGGCATTTTTGTCCAACATGATACATTTTTAGATAAAGAATTATTGCCGGTATCAGAGCTATCTCCTAGAGAGCTTCCATTAAACCAACATTGGTCTTGGGACAAAATTTTGCGTTCTTGTTTCATTAAGCAGGCGGATGTGCTACAAGGAATCTATTTCTTCAACGACTCGTTTAGTAAAGAAGAAAAACAACGAAACTTTGATTTTTACGAACCAATGACCGTTCATGAGTCTTCCCTTTCACCAAGCATCCATGCCATTTTAGCTGCTGAATTAGGTATGGAGGATAAGGCAGTGGAAATGTATCAACGGACAGCCCGCCTTGATTTAGATAATTATAATAACGATACCGAAGACGGCTTACACATCACGTCGATGACTGGTAGTTGGCTCGCAATCGTCCAAGGATTCGCTCAAATGAAAACAGATCATGAACAGTTACGCTTTGCTCCTTTCTTACCAAACACGTGGACAGCCTACTCCTTCCATGTGAATTATCGTGGTCGTTTATTATTTGTTTCGGTGTCTAGTGAACAGGTGCAATTGACCTTAGTATCAGGCGAAAGTTGCCCATTAAAGGTGTACGAAAAAACGTATCTTTTAGAAGACCAGTTAAAGGTACCTTTGCGTAAGGAGGAATTAGATGTTTAAAGGAGTTTTGTTTGACTTAGATGGGGTGATTACAGATACTGCGGAGTTTCATTATCGCGCTTGGAAAAAATTAGGTCAGGAAATCGGTGTTCCCATTGATCGAACATTCAACGAACAATTGAAAGGGGTTAGTCGAGAAGATTCACTTCGCTTATTGCTTTCCTACGGACAAAAAGAAAGTGAGTTTTCCCCACAAGAATTTCAAGAATTAGCGCACAGAAAAAATGAGTACTATCTTGAAATGATTCAAGCGATCACGCCTACAGATATTTTTCCAGGGATATTGCCATTACTTGAAGAATTGAGAGCAAACAAGATCAAGATTGCCCTTGCTTCAGCTAGTAAAAACGGACCTTTCCTCCTTGCTAAAATGGCATTAACGCCATTTTTCGATGCAATTGCCGATCCTGCAACGATCAAACTGGGTAAGCCGGCTCCCGATATTTTCTTATTGGCCGCAAAAGAAATTGGCTTATCCCCACAAGAATGCATCGGGATCGAAGATGCACAATCTGGGATCAAAGCAATCCGTGCTAGCGGGGCATTTCCAATTGGTGTTGGACGAATAGAAGATCTTGGAAAAGATATCCCAGTCGTACCTGATACGACTTGCCTTACACTAGACTATTTAAAAAATGAGTGGACACAGTATGTCTAAACCTTCCATCACTGTGATCCCCATTCCCAACACCAACTTGAAGCAAATCACATTGAAGAACGACGAACTCACAGTCGTTCTTCTCAACTACGGGGCAAGACTTCATCAAATTCTAGCTCCAGATAAAAATGGTCACTTAGAAAATGTCTTATTATCTTATGATTCCTTAGAAGACGTTTTAAAAGATCAAAGCTATTTTGGGGCAACGATTGGACCAGTCGCTGGCAGAATTAAAAATGGTTCTTGGGCTGATCACCAACTAGAAAAAAACGAAGGAAATCACCATATCCATGGTGGTTCAAACGGCTGGGCATTTCAGTATTGGGAGGTAGAAGTTTTTGAGACTCCTACAGCGATCGGTGTTGTTTTTTATTTGCAGGATACTTTTTCCGATTATCCCGGTCCGATCACCGCAACCGTTACGTATCAGATAACCCAAAATAAATTAGAAATGATCACCAAGACAAGCAGCTCGACTGAAACCATCTGCAACCCAACGAATCATGCGTATTTCAATCTTTCTGGCAATGGCAAACGAGATATCTACGATCATGAACTAACGATCCAAACAGATGGAATATTAGCCTTAGATCACGAAAAAATACCAACTGGTGAAGTGATCTCTCTCAGCGACTTACCGCTTAATTTTAAACACCCACATTCGCTAATGGAAATTTTAACGAATGATCCAAACGGACTAGATGATGCTTTTGTTTTAAGTACGCCTAAACGAACGAAGAAAATACTTACCTTGACCGAAAAGCAAGCTGGTCGCCAGTTGTCTATAGCAACGACGAGCAAAAGTATGGTATTATTTTCTACGACTGGATTTGAAGCAGATTTTTTAATCAATGGCCAAAAAATGCACTCAAATTATGGGTTGGCAATTGAACCACAAGAACTTCCTGATGCCGTTCATTTCCCTGAATTTGGGTCAATCGCATTATATCCGGGACAAGAAAAAGTTTGCTCTACCACTTATCAATTTCATCGTTTAAATGAAAAGCAAGTCTAGAAAAGAGGTGTATCGTTTATGGCGATCACAGTGAAGGATGTAGCCAAAAAAGCTGGTGTTGCGACCTCGACCGTTTCACGGGTCATCAATGACCATCCAAGCATCTCAGAGGCAACCAAAAAGAAAGTACGAAAAGTCATGGATGAACTAGGCTATGTACCAAATATCACTGCTAGAAATCTAGGGAAAAGAATTTCTAGCGCAATTGGCGTCATTCTCCCACCCCTTGATTCAAAAGAACGGATTGGGAATCCTTTTTATCTTGAGATCATGGAAGCAATCAATGAAGAAGCACGCCGTTATGATCTGACAACTGCTATAGCAACAGCCAAAAATTTTGATACTTTATTAGAAAACGTGCAACGGATGCATCTGCAAAAACAAGTCGATGGGTTTATTTTAGTTTATTCCGACAGTGAAGATCCTGTCATAGATTATCTCTATACGAATGAGATTCCTTTCACTTTGATTGGTCAGCCTTACCGACATGAGAATGAAATCATTTATGTCGATAATGATAACCAATTATTAGGTAAACAAGCCACGGATTTCTTGATTCAAAACGGTCATGAAAACATTCTTTTCGTAACCAATACAACCCACGAGAGCCTTTACTTCGAACGTTATTTTGGCTACCAAAAAGCCTTGATGCTAGCTGGACTTACAGTTCATCCTAGTGTAGTGATCGAACAACCCGAAGATTATTTAGCTTTTGATGCCACTTTGAAAAAGTCACAATCAACAGCGCTGGTAGTCATTGACGATATTTTTGCCTTACGAACGATGCAACTAGCACAGATGTATGGCTATCGAATTCCTGATACCCTATCGATCATCAGCTTCAATAACTCTATTTTTGCTACATTGACTCACCCTTATTTAACCAGTATCGATATCGATATTTCTGAATTAGGAAGGGTTGCGATGCAAAAATTATACGAATTGATCCATGATGAAATCAGCAGCGGTGTTCGTTTAGTCATTCCTCATCAACTCGTCAAACGAGAAACCGTCGTACCTCGCTTACAAGAAAAAAAATAAAACAACTGTTGAACACACAAATAAACTATTTGTAGTGTCTTCAGTTGTTTTTTACTATACAGGTTCATTTTTTAAGAATCTACACTCTTCAAATAACTTTTTCATGAAAAAGAAACTGAGTATAAAAAGCTATTTCGATTCTCGTTCTCAAACCTTGATGGTGCCTAGACTATTCACTGGTACGTTTTTTCATCTTTTGATTAAGCCAGAAACCACTCAAAATCGTAAAAATCGGTGCTAAGATCGAGAAGAAAGTAAATGGTAGATATTGTAATGCACTGACTTTCATCGTGCCCATAATAAAGGTACCACTAACTCCCCACGGAACGAGTGAATTAACGGTTGCTCCAGCATCTGCCAAAGTTCTGGTAAGATACTTTTTATTAACGCCCGCACGATCGAACGATCGCTTAAAGGTTTCGCCTGGTAAAATGATCGACAAGTACTGTTCGCCTACGATCAAATTGATCCCGATACAGCTTAATGCTGTAAAGCCAACCAAGCGAGAAGGCCGATCCATTTTTTCTCGCAATTCCTGAACAATCGTTTCCACAATCGTATATTTGATCAACAAGCCACCCAAAGCTAAAGCTAGAAGAATCAAGCTTGCTGAACCAAGCATACTAACAATCCCCCCTCTTGAAAGCAATTCATTGATCTTAGGGTCTGCTGTATGGGCAACATAGCCGTTCATTAAAATATTAGCTACTTTTGACATCGTTAAATGTGGTTGATTGATGAAGGAAAGAATAATCGCAGCAGTTGAACCAACTAGTAGTGTTGGAATCGCTGGAATTTTTTTAATCGCTCCACCAAATAAGATCACTAATGGGATCAACGTCCATGGAGAGATCCAGAAACCTGCTTTCATGTTTTGGATCATATCCGTGATCGCATGTAGATCCGCTGTGTGACTCCCATTCCCAAGAAAAACATAAAATAACATAGCAATTAAAAATGCTGGCAAATCAGTGTAACGCATTTGAGCGATATGCTCAAATAAGTTTACTTCTCCGATCCCGGCCGCCAGGTTCGTAGTATCAGATAACGGCGAACAATTATTTCCTAAAAAAGCCCCCGAAACAACTGCTCCTGTCGTCATCGCATCACTAAAACCTAAAATATGACCGATTCCTAAAAAAGCAATACCGATCGTCGAAATCGTTGTAAATGAGCTTCCCACCGTAATCCCGACGATTGCACAAACAAGAAAAGCAGTCGGTAAGAAAAAGCGAACCGAGATCAATTGGAAACCATAAACCATGATCGTTGGAATCGTTCCAGATAAAATCCACGAAGCTACCAAAACACCAATCAATAGAAAAATCAAAATCGGGATGATCCCTGGAGTAATTCCTTTGACAATCCCATCATGAATCTCATCCCATGAGAAACCTCTAAATCGTCCGTAAAATAACAAACACATGAAAGCGATTAGTATAGGAATATGCGGAGAAAATTGAAATCCAATAATCAGTATTCCTAATATCGCCAACAATATGAATAAAACTGCCATACTTTCTTTCACAGATATTTTTTTATTCATCGTATCTTCTCCTATTTTTTTTACAAAAAAAGCCCTACCTAAAAAAAGCGTTCTTTTGGTAGGACAACTGGTCATAGCATCATTTTTTTGTTTTAGCGGATAGACGATGCTAATGACGATTATTTTCTCAAATCCGCTGAACCTTATGATTAGCGTTATTTTCGCAAAGGTTCCCTGATTAAAAAGCATACATTTGGCAAACCATGCTGTAACAGACATGAGCTACTTCTGGAACACCGTTTGTTAGGAATAAGGGACTGTGACAAGATTTTTGTCATAGCCCCCTTCCCTATTTCCATTTTTTACTTGCTTCTTATTTATTCTATTCTTTTAAACTCTTTTCTACTTCGCTTCCCCAAGAATCATTTTTAAAACGATTGATAATCAAAGGAATGACAAACATAACGATTGCAATAACTGCTACCAATAATGCATCCGTCAAGGTAGATGTTCCTAAAGTGGATACAACTACTGCAATGATAGAGAAAATCAACATGCAGCTAACTACCCAAGCCATTCCATTTCCTTTTTTACCAATTCGATAAGGACGTTCTAAATCTGGATGGCTTTTTCTCATTTTGATCAATGAAACAGCAATCAAAATATAGACGATACAATAAATAACAGTTGTAGCATTTGTTAATGTTAAGAATACAGCACTGACGTCATCCATTACGCCGTAAAGTAAAGCGAATAATGAAATAACGATTGATTGAGTTAATACGACATTACGAGAAACACCATATTCATTTTCTTTATGGAATCCAAATTTAGGTGGTAAGAAACCTTCACGTGCTACTTGGATAATCGTTTTAGATGGTCCAGTTACCCATGCAGATAATTGAAGTAACACACCGATAAACACCATAAAGCTGAAGATGTTCCCAATAATTGTTGGTAAGCCAAGGATTTGGCAATAAATCAAGATTGGTTGCGTAATGTTTGCTAATTCCATTTTTCCATTTGGTACAACATTGGCAACTAACATTGCATTGATCACGTTCAATAAAACAAGACCAATCAACGCAATAAAGACCCCTTTAGTGTAGTTTTTCGTTGCATCTTTTAAACGAGGCATGTAAACAGAACTCATTTCGATACCAACAAAAATAAATGTGATACCTGCAAGATATTTCAATGATTCACTATGTTGTAAATCTGGGAAAGCTTTTGACCAAGAAAAATCTCCTAAGTAACCATTAGATACTAGCCCCACTTTGAATGCGGCGAATAAACCAAGGACAAACATGATAACCACTGGGATATACACACCTAACCAAACGCCGATGTTCCCACCAACTTTGGCCATATCAAATTTCAAGTTCAAAATTGTAATGATCCAATAAATAACTAAAATACAACCTAATACAAATAAATGATTATTGCCTAATTCTACGTTCCCGAATGTATTTCCTAATAATGGACCTAATGTTGATGCAACCATAACCATCCCTGGGAACATTTGAACCCAAAGCAACCAGGCAACAACAAATCCCCATTTACTTCCTAAGGCAGTTTTGACCCATAATTGTGGTCCACCTTCTTGTGGAAGCATCGTAGAAAGCTCACCAGAAACCATCGAAATAGGACCGGCAAAAAACAGTACGGCAAAAATTGAATAAAAAATCAATGTCCAACCAACGGCTGCTAAAGTCGGAATACTCCGAACTGTCGCACACAAAGCCATCGTCAGACCGACAAAGGTCCCAAGACCCATTTTACTTACTTGTGATTTACTCACTGTTGACACGCTCCTTGTTTTTTTTTGAATAAAAAAACGTTGTCTTCAAAGTAATCCCAAGTCGCAAGACAAAAGCCAAGAGGTTGTTCCCCACAACTTTTTTAGTATAAAAACGATGCTTAGTGACTGGATTTTATTAGTTATTATTTGCTAAAAAAGAAAAATCTGAAATAGTCTTGTGTTCCATTCGCTGTATTTGTATTGAAGCTTTTCGATCTTTCTCTTCATTCATACCAAATACCTAAAAGAGCGCAAGCTATTTCATTACAACCTCGGCTGTTTTGAACGGATTACTTGTATCGCTTCAAAGACAACCTGTAAAACAAAAAACACCTGAGCAGATAACAGAAGTGCTGAGCTCAGAAAAACCAGCAGAAGAATCTAAAAAATAACTTTTTGTATTTTAAAGATCCTTCAACTGTATTTTTCGATTGAGCTACCACCGTTTATTCGGTTTTATAGCATACAATAAAAGTGACTTCTACTTCTTATACTCAGAATGTTTTTTATTTTATTATTTTTCTTCGCTTGCTAGTAATTGATTTGCGTAGATTTTTTCTAATTTTTCTTGAAGAGCTGCTTTGATTTTTCCAGCATATTCTTCGAAGTTTTCTGCTTTATTCATGTATGGTGTCATTACACTTGCACGTAAAACAGTTACTTTTCCTGCACGGTTCCATTCTTCATCTGAGAAACCTAATTGGTTCACAAATTGTAATGGGCTGTTGCCATAATCTGGAATAGCAAAGTCAGTGTGTGATGTCAAGAATTCATTACCATAGATGCTACCTTTAACGTATGAAGAGTAGTCATAAACGTCATGATTCAATTTGTTCATTGCAACTAGATCGTCGTTGCCTTTTTCTTTAAATACATAGTCAACCATATTGAAATCTGGGTAAGTTAATGGATGTACTTCGATTTCTTTATCGCCAACTTTAAATGATAAATCTTGTAAGAAGTTATAGAAACGATGTGCTCCTTCGATTGAAGCTCCCATCAATTTACCATAACCAGTTACATTAAGTGGTAAGACATGATGTGCAGCCCAAACACTAGCAGCAGTTGCTCCTGCTTTTGAACCTTCTAAAATGTATGCACCAAGTAATGCTGGGATATCTGCGCCTTTTTCAAACACGTAAGTAGCAAAGTAAGAAATAACGTCGCGCATACGTACGTCTTTGATGACGATCCCACCAGCTGAGTAAGGAACATAACCCATTTTATGTGGATCAATTGTTACAGATTCTGCTTCTTCAATTGCTTTGAAGGCACTGTGTACATCTTCTAAGATATAATCTTTGTTTTCTGTAAATACATGATGTTTTGCATGAACATCTTTTAATTCTTCAAATGGAATAAAATTATTTTCTTCGTCTAAGAAAATGGAACGACCATAACCGCCGTAAGCAGCATCAACATGCAAGTAGAAGTAAATACCATCTTTTTCTAATACTCGACGTAATGCAACGATTTTATCGATACCGTCAATGGCTCCTTCTTCTGTCGAACCAACAACACCGACTACACCCAAGATTGGTGTTTTTTCAGCTGCTAGTTGACGAACGATTTTTTCAAGTTCGTTGATATCCATTCGATAGTTGTGATCAACTGGTACAGGGATTACTTGATCTAACCCGATACCGATGATATCAGCTGCTTTTAGCCATGAGTAATGTTTCGTTTGTGGTACTAACCATTTTCCTAATTGTTGTAAATGTTTTCCGCTACGTGCAGAATTTGCTTTGATGTCATCAATTTTTTCTGGAACACTATCTAACAAGTCCATGATTTCTTTTGTAGACATGTTCATCAATTCCCAGTCACTTTTTCCTGAGACTAATTCAGGTGCAACTTCTTTCATTGCAAGTGGAAGTGATTTGATGTTACGTGCATACCAAAGACCTTCTAAGTTAGCTAAAGAACCATCAGCAACGATGTGTCCCCAGCCATCTTTATAGCCCATTAATTTCGCAAACTCTAGTCCTACTTCTTCTTCCATTTGACTTGTTGCTGGAGAAGATTCGTAAGCAACGTTGTTACCATTCCATAGCATTGCGAAATTATATGCTAGTAAAGATGGCATTAATGTTTCAGAGTTCATATGACCCCAATAACGTCCAGCTGTATGCCATGGTACTGAGTGAGTACGCATACGAGCTGAGATTTCAGATAAAACATCTTTTGTTTTATTGACTGTGTGCTCAAAACTTGCACTACTTTGTTCTTCTGGTGTAATAACTGGCATGTCTTGTGGCATGTAGTTTTGTCGCCAGCCTAAATGTTCATCTACTAAATCGTTCAACAAATCTTTATAGAGTTGGCCGTTCTCCGCTTTGTCTCCGATAAATAGTGCATTTAGGTTTAATTCATTTGACAATGATTCCATGTGAAACCCTCCTAAAAAATATTTAAATTTTGTCGAGCCCTACATTACACCTGTTTTTTATTTCTGTAAACTAAATCACAAGTGATTTTTTAATCATTTTGTAATAATTATCAATTGTGCGAATTGTTTACACATTTAAAAAAATTAAAAAAAACGAGGGAATTTACAAAAGTAAATTCCCTCGTAAAGATTGTATTAACGAGATCCCACGTCACCCTTTTAGGTTGGGTTTCAAAATTGGAATCTTGTAATAGAGTTGACCATTTTCAAGCCAAAAAATTACTAAATTCTAATCAACTACTTTGGCCAAAAAGTAATTTTTCTTACCCTTTCGAATAACCACAAACTTACCATCAAATTCCTTCGATGGATCTATGACAAAATTTAAATCGGTAACACGGTCACCGTTAATACTTATAGCTCCGTTTGAAACATCTTCACGCGCTTGGCGTTTTGATGGTTCAATTTTTGTGGAAACCAATAATTCCACGATATTTTCAGGTTTGCTTGAAATTTCAACGTTTGGCATTTTACCAAATCCTTGAGCGATCTCAGCTGCATTTAATTCTTTGATGTTTCCAGAGAACAATGCTTCTGTTATTTTTTGTGCTTCTTTCAAGTCTTCTTCACTATGAACGAATCTCGTCACTTCTTCTGCTAAACGTCGTTGTGCTTCACGTTTTTCAGGTTCAGTTTCAACTTTTTTCGCTAAATCTTCAATTTCTTCTTGCGATAAGAAAGTAAAGAATTTCAAGTATTTCACAACATCTCGGTCATCTTGGTTCAACCAGAATTGGTAGAACTCAAATGGTGATGTTTTCTCAGGATCTAACCAGATAGCTCCACCAGCAGTTTTACCAAATTTTGTCCCATCCGCTTTTAACATCAATGGGATCGTTAAACCGAATGCTTCTGCTTCTGGTCCTTCTAATTTACGGATTAAGTCTAATCCAGCTGTGATGTTCCCCCATTGATCAGCACCACCGATTTGTAGTTGAACATCATATGTTTTGTGTAAGTGTAAAAAGTCAATTGATTGCAAGATTTGGTAAGTAAATTCTGTAAATGAGATACCGACTTCCAAACGACTTGCTACGATATCTTTCGCTAACATCGTGTTAATATTGAAGTTTTTACCGTAATCACGTAAAAATTCAAGTAATGAGATTTTTGATAACCAATCATAGTTATTCACAAACGTGATGTTTGCATCTTTCCCAAATAATTTTCTCATTTGGTTAGATAAAGCATCAACATTATGTTGGACTTGTTCCATTGTTTGTAAGACACGTTCTGTCTTACGACCACTTGGGTCTCCAATTGTACCTGTTCCGCCACCGATCAGAATGTATGGATGATGTCCTGCCAATTGAAATCTTTTCATCATCATAAATGGAATCAAATGTCCGATGTGCATAGAATCCCCAGTTGGGTCAACTCCGCAATATAGTGAAATACTCTTTTCGTCAACAAGTTCACGAAGTCTTTCTTCATTCGTTTGTTGGTTAATGGCGTCACGCCAAGTTAATTCGTCGATAATATTCATGTTAAATCCCTCCGTATCATTTTATTGTGAAAGCAGGAATCTGCTATCATTCATACTAATTAAAATCAATAAAAAAAATCCCTTGGTTAACTAACCAAGGGACGAAATCTCGCGGTACCACCCATTTTATATGTTTCATTCAAAACATATCACTCAAACATTTAACGCTGTCACGTGACAAATCAATGCCAAAGGCTCCTAAAATGTAATTCGTCTTAAAGCTTGTACTAGTTCTCAGCAACCACTAGCTCTCTGAAACATTGGCTTTAATAACTACTGCGTTTTGATCATTGCCTGTTATCAAGTTAATATGTGTCTATCATAGAACGCTATTTTTTCTTTGTCAATAAAAAAGATAAAAATTTCTTTCTATACTTCTTCAACAATGGAATAAAACAGTAAAATCCGAACATTCTTTTTTTAAAACTATTTGCATCCAATTACCTAAAATAACTCATTGATCCCTTTATTTCATCCGTTTTTTCTAAGATGAATGATCCATTCAATTGCGCTCATTTGACCATCAAATGAAAATTTTAAAAATTTTTGAAGCTTAAGAAAATTTTATAAACTAGTATTTATCAACGACAAATTTACTTCTTTTATTGTATTATTTTAACGTTTTCGATCATCTAAGCGATCAAATACCTCTTTCTCTCACCCTAATTAATGTTATTATTTCCCATTCAATCGAAGGTATAAAGGCATCAATTCCTGCATACCATCTAAAATCAACTTTTCAGCATCTTTTAATTCATTCGGATAAAAATAAAGCTTACCAAGTTGGAAGGTTTTATCCTCCATTGCTTTTTTTAATTCGATTTGTTTTTGCTTATCCGTCAAATAGGTGGCTAACGGCAGGTGATCCACCAGTTCATGTTCTGGTTGCGGCCAAATATAATACTCTTCAACTGAGATGTGCTTACTCCATTCCTTTAAAACCGTTAGTAGATGATTGAAGGACGAAATACTTCCTTGGCGTTCTTCACTTTTATAATGTTGAAACATCAAATAGATTTGAAATTGTTTTTTATTTAGCAAAGTAGCTAAACAAGCATTTTCCTGTTGGTGTCCTTCACTACGGTACGCACACCAAAAATGGCTTCTGAGATTCCAACCATTCGTCCAACTTTCGATTTTTGGTTTTCTCATCTGCCATTGCAAGGGGGTTGCTTTTGCCACTTGTTCATTCATTTTTTTCCACTTTTGCCAGTGTGTTTGATACCTCACCTTAAGCTGTACTAATTCTTCAGTAGTATAACTTTCTTTTAGCTGCTTAAAGGTATACATCGAACGATCAAACAATTCATAATCACTAGTTAATAAATCCATTCCGCCACTTCTTTCTTAACGATTTCCCTATCCTACATTGTAAAGACTATCAATGAGAGAAACAATAAAAATAGCAAGAAAAGAGTGAGCATGGAATTATTTCGGTGAAAATACTCGATAATCATCTTCCTTTATCATTTAGATCTTGTTTTGCTTGTGTAATTGGTTGTCTATTAACTGGATTCTGCTTTGTTGTCCCATTTTTCTGTACTTTGTCTTTTAATTGAGCTTTTTGTCGCTGTCCATTCCCTTGTTCTAATTCCATATGCTTTTCCAGAGAGGCGATCAGCTTATCTGTATATTCTATATCTTGTTTTACCAATCCTTTAAAACTATTAATCAAAGGCATCATTTTGGCAACCAGAAGTTGTGATTGACTCTGAGTAGTGTTTTCCAGTTGAACATTCAAATTTAAAAAACGCTCTCTTTCCTTGCTCACATCTTTCTTTAACTTTTCAAGACTTTTTGTTCCTAGAAGTTTTTTCCCTAATGCTAACTCAGCTTTTTGAGCGTCAATTTCTTTTTTCAACATATATTTTTGTAACCAATTCACACCTTTTGCTAATTTTTCTTCGTTTTTGTTCATACTATCCTGCAATTTATCGATTCGTTGAGTCAAATGAACCTTCATATTTTCCTGATCTCGTGGTTCTACGTCTAATTTTTTTGCATGATTTAAATAATTTAATCGATTCATCCGTTCTTTTTTCAAATAAGAAACTCGAGCATACTGCTTCTGTCTTTGCTTATCTAACTCTAGGATCGTTTTATATGTATGTAAAAATTCCTTATCCAATAGCATGGGGATTTCCATCTTTATACTCTTTTTTTTATTTCCATTTACCTCAGTTAATTGGTAAATCTTGGCATTTTTTTTAGATACTACTTCTTGTTCAACAAGCTGATAAATTTTTTCTTTTGTTTTAACCTCTTTTGCTTTGGTAGTATTGACATTTTTTTACTCCTTATCATTTAATAATCGAGATATTTCGAAAACGAATGCGTTGTGCCTAAACTTAGACGAAACGCATTTGGACAAACGAAACTTTCCAAACATATTACTAATTACGTGAATCGTGTTCAGGCGTTGATCTTTGTTGTTTCTCTGGTTGGCTTTGTTGTTTCCCTGGTTGGCTTTGTGGCTGCGTAACTCCTTCTATCAGAGTATATAATTCACGTGGACCATTTGTTTTTTGCACATCATTTATTTTTATTGTTTCATGCACTTCATTTGTTTTTTGTTCACCATTTATTTTTATTGTTTCATGCACTTCATTTGTTTTTTGTTCACCATTTATTTTTATTGTTTCATGCACTTCATTTGTTTCTTGCTCATCATTTCTTTCCATTTCAGCTTGTACTTTATTCTGATATTCATGTAACTCCGCATTTAGTACTTGTGGGCGATGATTCTTGATATTTTCAAATCTCTGCTGTGTCTCTAAGAAATTTTTTTCGGTCGTATAAATTGAGCGAGCAAGTTCGCCTAATAGCGGTGCCACGTACGGAAATAGACTGGCTGATACTTTATTATTTAAATCTATAAAACCTTTCTTCACCATACTAAATTGTTCATTCATATTCAAATCAGAATATTCTTTCGTTATTTTATTTATCCATTTCTTCTTTATCTTTTTACTATCAACCTCCCCACTCAAACTATAGCCTTTCCCATAAAGTGATGATAGATCAGACTCCAGTTTACCTTTTATAAGCTTTTGTTCATTTTCCAATGAACGCTTCTCTTTTTCCAATGCTCCTATTTCACCTGTAAAATAACTTAAAAATCTTCTAAACGGTGAAGCTTTGATCTTATCGATTTCATCAGTCTTCTCCTTGATTAGTACTGGTATTGCATTTAACCGATTCAATTTGTTATCCATGTTGTTTTTTTCACTAGTGTAGCTAGTCAATTCTACGCCTATCTCTTCTTCCAACGACTGAATTTTTATTTTCATGTCGTCTTCATCACGCTCTAACTTATTTTGCATACTAATTACTGAACTCATGTCTTTATTTAGTTCAAGACACTTTTGTACTTCTTTTTTAGGAACAACTAATGATTCCTTATATGAACCAAAAGAATATTCGCTCATTAGACGTAGATCTGATTTTTCGTGTTTTTTCAACAGGTTTTGTTTGTTTTGTTCAATTGACGCAATTTTAGCTTGGTCGTTAGTGACATACGCTGCTATACATTCCTTTTTATATTTCTTAAATTTATCTTCCTGTTCCATTTCTAAACTAGATACTGTCACATTTTTATTTTTGTTATTTAAATCCCCCATATCTGCTTATCTCCTTTATTACTTTAGTGTGTTAAGAATAACACGCGCGACAACTGTTATTTTTCCGACATTTTCTCAGTTTGGAAATTTTTGTTTTAAAATTGTTTATCCTTTGTTTTTTTGATTTGAAAGCATATTCTCATAAGTGTTCTGGAATAGAAAAAAACTGACTTTTGTTCCCATTTTTACTGGTCAAAAAGTCAGCTATATAAATATTTTGTTATTTATGATTCTATATTAGTTAATAAAGTTTCAAAGAAAATAGCACTAGAAGCTGCTCCGGGATCGATATGGCCAATGGCTCTTTCCCCTAGATAAGAGGCACGTCCTTTTTTGGCTACTAAATCTTTTGTATGTTCCTTCGCTTCTTCAATCACTTCTTCTGTTAATCGATTATTCTTCAAGGCTTCAGTAACAGGTAACCAGACATCTAGCATCGTTTTCTCTTCTGCTTCTGCTTTCCCCCTAGCTTGAATCCCATTTTTTCCTTCTTCAATGATTTTCCCTAATTGTTCTTGTGATGTAATCACATCAATGTCTTTTGTAGCCTTCATCATATTCATAAAGGCAGAACCATATAATGGTCCAGAAGCACCTCCAACTTTTGAGATCATTGCCATCGAAAGAACCTTGAACGTGTCACTGATCGTTTTCGGTTGTTCTTTTTGAAACGCTTCTTGATAAGCCGTCATCCCTCGCCCCATATTATTGCCATGATCGCCATCACCGATCGGCGTGTCGAGCTCACTCAGATAACTTTTATTTTCATCGATTTTCTCTGTAAAATCCGTTAACCACGCTTGAATTTCTTTGACCGTTAGTTCCATTATTCTCCCACCTTCTACCACGAAATTGTGTGAACTTCACTTTCCAATGCTTCCTGCCATTTCTTAGTTGTTAGGTCAATCATCGTCAGAGATAATCCTTGCATGTCTAAAGAAGTCATAAAATCACCGACTTTATGAAATGTCACTTTGACTGCTTCTTGATCGAGTAATGATTGGACATCATTCATAAAAACAAAGAGTTCCATCAATGGCGTGCCACCCATCCCATTAACTAGCACTCCAACTTCTTTTGGTTTCTCTGGGTAGTCAGCTAAAATTTTTGTTACTAATTCTTCAGCTAATACTTTAGCAGGTTGCAACTTTTCTCTACGATAACCAGGCTCGCCATGGATCCCTACTCCGTATTCGATCTCATCTTCGGCTAATTCAAATCCTGGCTTTCCTACTTCAGGAACCGTGGCCGCACGCAATGCCACACCAATCGTCTTGATCGCTGGAACTAGTCTATCTCCTAGTTCCTTCAATTCTTGCAAGGATGCACCTTTCCTAGCGGCATCCCCTAAGATTTTATGCACAAGAACTGTTCCAGCCACTCCACGTTTTCCAGCAGTATATGTGCTATTTTCCACCGCAATGTCATCATCCACTACAACACTTTCTACTTCAATCCCTTCCATAGCCGCCATTTCTTTAGCCATGTCAAAATTGAGTACATCTCCTGTATAATTCTTGATGATCAATAAAACGCCTTTTCCTTGATCCGCTTCTTTGATAGCTATCTGAATCTGATCAGGTGTCGGCGAAGTAAAAACATCTCCTAAAACTGCGGCACTCAACATCCCAGCACCAACAAAACCTGCATGCGCTGGTTCATGACCACTTCCTCCGCCAGAAACCAAGCCAACTTGTTCTACTTGATCATTTTTTGCTACTACTCGAGAATCAGCTACTTGGTGAATCATTTCTGGATAACTTATCACTAAACCAGACAACATTTCTTCTACGATCGTACTAGGATTATTCATGATTTTTTTCATTTCACGTCCACCCTTTCTTTCCCGCATTCTGTGCTTCCGTTAGTATTTGTTGAGGATCATCCGTGATACCTGCTGTGATGGCTCCAGCAAAAGCTCCTTCAACAAGTGGCGCATCCACAAGGTAGTATTTCTTTTGTTGGTCTTCATCCAGCATTTCCTTCGCCATTTCAGCGTTCAAAACCGCACTCCCGATATCCGCAAACACAAAATACATATCGGAATCAGCTGATTGGTTGATCGCATCGATGATTTTCATCGGATCAGAACCAATTCTTCCCTCTACCCCTCCTAAGGAAAAAAGTAACACATCTTCTGATTGTTGCATCTGTTCAATCATTTCTTTGAGTCCATCCGTTAACTGTTGACTATGGGAGACAAGTAAGATACTTTTTTTCATGCCATTTCTCCTTCTTCCTTTTGTGGTCACACCAAGTTTGCGCTTTCATTCTTTTGATCATCAACTATATTCTTTTGCATAGTTCCAGTATATAATAGAATGTCCATTTTTTGGAAATGATGCGCTGTAATTGACTAGCTAATTCCAATTGCGACTTAAGAAATAAATTTTGATATACTATTTTTAAAGAAAGGAGTGATCGAATGATCATTACAACAACAAACAACGTGGAAAATAAAGAAGTAACAGCATATAAAGGCATTGTTTTTGGTGAAGTCATTACTGGAATCAACGTATTAAAAGATATCGGGGCAGGATTTCGCAATGTTTTTGGCGGACGTTCAAAAAGCTACGAGGATGAATTGCTTGCTGCACGTGAAGAGGCCTTAGCAGAAATGCAAGAGCGTGCTCGATCATTAGGTGCAGATGCAGTCATTGGGATGAAAATGGATTATGAAGTATTGGGGAGCGATAACGGAATGCTAATGGTCACCTGTAGTGGGACAGCGGTGACATTAAACTAGTTCAGACATGAGGTTGTGAAAAGAGTGTCTTGACCTGAGCGCTCACCAAGTAAAAACTGCGACGAGTAATCGCAGGAGCATTAAGGATGAAAATCTCGAAACAGCTCCTCATGTTTTGAAAAATTCAGGCTTATTTCAAGGAGCTGATGTTTGAACACCGTTTAGCAAGAGGCTGTGAAAGAAGCGTTTAGCTCCGAGCAAATAAGAGAGGATTTTTTAAAATAGCTCCTCATATTTTAGAAAATCATCGCTTATTGTTGAGGAGTTGCTTCTTGAACGCCGTTTAGCAAGAGGCTGTGAAAAGAGCGTCTTGACCTAAGCGTTAAGGATGAAAATCTCGAAACAGCTCCTCATGTTTTGAGATTTTTTGACTTATCGCCGAAGGTCAGCTCTTTGAACGCCGTTTATTCGTTTTTAGAGATACTAGAAGAGACTGAGATAGAACTCTCACTTAAAAAATATTCCGAACCTGTTCTACCAATACACCGATTCAAAAAACAGATGGATATAAAATAAGGTGTTTCCTAAAAAATATACGTAAAAACATTAAATTTTAGGGAACACCTATGCTCTTTTTTCCTAAATTTAATTGATTATCCAAGTAAGATACTGCTATCTAATTATTTATGTACGTTGCTCTTTTCATCAATGGATTATTTTCTGTTTTACTATCTATGATTGCTGGCATTTCACCATCCGATTATCCTCTTGAAGTTCGATTCGTTTTATTGCTATTTTGCATTTGATCTTTTTTATCACCTCGGTTGTTGAGCTTTTCTGCCCGCTGTTTAGCATTCTCTTTCAGTTGGTGTATCTCTTGCTTTCTCACTGGAAGCTCTTCTTTAAATTTTTCATGTTTTCCTATTCAACCTTGTACATTTCTTTCCAGGTCCTCAACCTTTTGCTCCATGACGTTTAATTTCCCACTAATTTTTTCAAGTTGTTCTCTTCTGTGTTTATTAACATCTCGTAGTTCCTTTGTCTTATCTTCAATAACGTCATACTCTGCTGACAGTTCACTAAGTTTCGCTTTAGGAACGTTAATTTCACTTTTCACCTGATCACAGACAGCTATATTCTTATCTAAATTCGAAGTAACCATTTTTTCTAAGTTACCCTTCTGATTAATATCTTCAATCAGTTGATTATTCGCATTTATAATATCCTCAGTAACTGTTTTTACATCCTGTGTTAATTTAGTTTTTCTCCTGTAAAGACGTTAAACAACTTCCGTACAAAAGAATTGTTGAAATCAGTGACGGCTTGGTTCTTAGTAACGAGTTCCGTATCTTGTTTTTTTAATCTCGTATTTACCTCCCCAATAGATGTATCTACCTCACCTATTTCAGCTATTTGTTGATCGTCATTTTGAACAGGCGATAGCTTTTGCTCTATTTGGCTAATCTTATCTTTAAATTGGGATTCAAAATTATTTACCTTTTCCTCTAAATCATCAATTAGAGGATTATCGAGTTGTTCTGATGCTGCAGCCATTCTCTCCAGAGTTTTTTGTTGTGCTGATTTTATATTGTCTACTTTTTTTATGTCTTTAGAAACTTTTTCTTTAATTCTTTTATTGTTCTCTAATGCATTATTGTATTGTTTTTGTGAACCTTCAAAAGCTTTTTGATTCGGTATAGTTTTCTCATCTGTAAACTTTTTTTGCTTCTTTAAAATTTCCCTTTAGAGTTTCTAACTCCTGATCGCTGTACCGTGCGGTTGATGGTACTTGAGTAACTTTTTTTATCGTGACTTTCCATATTTCATTCCACTCCTCTGTTTTTCGTACTAACATATGTAATACAAGCGTATTATGAGTTTATTCATGTTATTTACTAATAATTCTTTTGTTTGAGAATTTTTGACGATGCCTTGCTAAGTTACTATGCCCTTGAATGTTTTTTACTATTAAGCTTCTGACCATTTTGCATGTTTAGTGAGTCCGGTTGATCCAAGTATATAGTAGCTTTTTGTTGTGCTTGATTAATCTTTTTACGGATTTTTTGAGGTTTCTTCGAGTTGTCGTTAATTAGTTTTCGGGCTTCAAGTTGTAGTGGTTCTATTCCATCCTTTAGCGTTGTCACCTTACTAATGATTTCAGCATATACTTTCATTGCATAAGGTTTAACTGCTTTTACTTTTTCCCTTTCTACTTTATCTAACTCTTTTTTGAACATTTTTATTTCTTTTTCTAAGCCTTTTTTTACTTGTTTTGCAATTTCATCTGTAGATTCTATTGTCTTAAAACGTTCCTTAAGATCTTTCGGAAAGCGTGCCTTAAGTTCTTCTGGAAAACGTTCCCCAAGTTTTTCCTGAAAGCGTTCCTCAAGTTTTGCCTCAAAGCGTTTCTCAAATTCTGCCTCCCAATCCTTAGTTTTCAAGGTTGTTTGCTGTATGGGGTTCCTTGGTTGCTCTTTTTTTCCAGTAAAAAAATTAAGCAAGCGTTTGAAGAATGACGGTTTCTCACCAACTTTACTACTTAAGCTATCTACTAGATTGTTATTTACGGGTTCTAAGGAAGATGTCTTCAATTTACTAAGCTGATTCTTTCTTTCTTTTTTTATTTCTTTTTTTATTCCTTCTTTTATTTCTTTTATTTCTTCGATTTCTTCTTCTACTTCTTCTTCGATTTCTTCTTTTATGTCTTCTTCTGTTTCTTTTTTTATTTCTTTTAGTTCCTTAATAACATCCCTATTTGGAAACAAGTCTTTTATAATATTTTTTACTCTAGTCTCTGATTCCTTGATTTGTTGATCTATTTCCTCCTTTTGCTTCCGTGCGTTAGGACCGAACTCCTCGACTTCTGGATCTCGCTTACTATCGTCAATTTCACTTTTTGGTTTTGTTTCCTGTTTTATTTCCTGTTTCTTTGGTTTGGAAGGCATCACTTTATATTCTTTTAAAAATTTATCCACCAATTCAGCGTGTTTATTTTCTGCAGCTACATGGATACTCTTCGCAACCTTAAACTCATCTGAAAAAGGTTGATATGTTTCCATATGATCCAATACCTGCCATGCATCATTAACTTTATTTTGTTGTCGGTCAATTTCGTTTATAGCTTTATCCATCGCTTTTTTCTTTTCAGCTTCTGCGTCTACTTCTGCAGCTGATTGCTGAGTTATTCCTTCCTGAAAAACTGGCCTTCCCATTCTTATTTCACTCCTTCGTTATATTGATAAATTAAGCGTAACATGACAATAAAAACTTTATTTTTTAATAATTTCTTTGTTTGGAAATTTTTAAAAAAGTTTCATTCTTCTAGAATAAAAAGACACTTCATCGCACCCTTAAAAATTCTGCGAGATCAAACTAACGTTTTTTGAAACAAGTAGTATTTAGTATCCTCTATCTGTACTTACTCGTCAGCATTTACCAATCGTTGACTTCACCTCCGAAAGCAAACAAAAAAATCAAGAAGATCAAAAGCAATTTTTGCTTTTCCATTCTTGATTTTAATGCCAATCCTATATTTTTCTTATTTACAGATTCAAAAGATGCTCCTTCAATAACAGACCACTTTTTTCTTCAGAAATCTCTTGTATCACTTGATACGTATATCATATCTTAGTAAAACATCAGGCAAGATACCGCCACATATTAGAGAGTACAAAATTTTATTCTCTATAATGTATGTACTTCTCTGCCAATTGATTGATTCGTTTGGTTATGTACTTGTTGAGATTGCCGGTTGCGATTTTTGTTATTTTTTAACAACTCCTTATTCCAAGCATTCGTTACCAATATTCTATACTTTTGATAATCAACAGATTTTTTCGGTGACTGATCCACTTTTTCTGAAGGTTCCTTATCTTTAAGTTCCAGCATCACCCAAAAACCCAATTGTTCTTTTATCTTTGGTTGTTGCTCCTTAATAAATTTTAAACTTTTCTTTATTTGAGCAGCTAGTTCATTATTAATCTTTGGATGTTCTTCTCCTGTTGGATATTTATTTTCCAGCTGTTTCAACTGGCTTTTTAAATCTGCCAATTCATTGTTAACATGATCAACTTCCTTTCTCGCCTTGATAAAAATTCTCTCAGCCTGCTCATTCTTTTCTGTTTCAATCCTTTTTCGCTCAATGAGTTCCTTTATTTTATCCTTAAAAGTTGTCGATAACCCGCTTTTTTTGGCAGTGTACTTTTCTCTAGCTTTTATATGTTTTTTAGTAAATCGACTAAGAAATCGTTTTACTCTCGGCTGATCGCTATTAATTATTTTTTTCGTTGATTTTTCCCAATCCTTATGTATCTTCGTAATTTCTTGGGTAATATTTTTCACAGAATGAGTTGCCTTATCACGCTCTTGTATCGTTAAGTCATATAATTGTTTAAAGTCACTGGAAAAGATATTTTGAACTTTCATATCTAATTCGGTGCTTTTATGGACTAAATATTGATACAAACCAGGAGCATTTAATTCTTCAATACGTACATTTTTATTTCCCAATTCAGCCGAAAGTTGATTGGTAAAGATATTTTCTCTTTCATTCAAATGTTTGCTTTTAGCATTTTGTTCCCTTCTTTCATTTGTTTGATTTACTGTTTCGATTACTGTTTGATCTATCGCTTTGCTTATCAGACGAATAAATCCTTGTTGATCTTTACTTTGTTCTTGCTTACGGTATTCGTCTATTTTTTGCAGATTTTGTGTTATACCTCCCACGGTACCTTTAACTTCTTCTAAATTCTTCTGTAAATTTTCTATTTTTTTCGTTAAAGCTTCCCTATTTACCTCTTTTGGTATATTTTCCTTTACTATTTCATAATTCTGATTTAAATCATTCAAAGTGGATCCTATATTTGCACACTTTTCTTTCCACCCCTCAAATATTTCATTACTAGAGAAAACTTCATTAAGGATATTCTCATTTCTTGTGTAAACTGTTTGTGCTTCTTCTATTTTAGAAATCATAGTATTAATTGTAGCTTTTTTTGTATCTAACTCTGTTCGTAATTCAGCCTGTTCCTTAGTAAAAAAATTAATGATTTTTCTAAAGAACGACTGATCAATCGCTTTAATTTTCGAGTCTATTTTTTCAGCATCTGATTGTAGAGATAACTTTTCAAAATAGCTATCCAAAAAATTTTCTTTGGCTTCATCACGTTCTCTTATACTATTTAAGATATTTTTAATTTCTTCGTCTAGTTTAGATAACTTTGTATGTACTTCTTCCTTTTTACTTTCTAACGGGCTTAATTTGTCGATAACTTCAGTTTCTACTATCTCATAAAGAGAAGAATCTTTTTGTTTAAAAAATTCTCGTTCTTCATCTACTGATAATCTACCTTCTTGGACTATTGATTGAGTTTCTTGCTTACTTTCTGGTATCCTCGCTTCTTCATTATTAGGAGAATGTTTTATTTTTGCACGTTCTCTTTTATCTTGAATTTCTCTATTTGTTTCTTCCATAATATGTAAATCCCACTTTGCTTTTAAGTAGTCATTCTCTGCTTTTCTTGCTTTATCATTATGAGGATGGATGGAATAAGCATCATAAGTTGAGAAGAGCTGTGCTACCAATTTTTTTTGCGCCTTCAATTCTTCACGACTATATTCCATATCTGTTGCTTTAATTGGGTGTCTTAGCATCGTTGCTAACTTTTCCTCTTCTTTTTCATGAATATGAGCTGCTTTTTTATAATTTTCTCCGTGAGGATAGGTAGCGTGACTATCCATTGTTTTATAGGCGTTCTCTACTATTTTTTTTTGCTTATCAATCACTGCTTTTGTAAATCCTCTACCTTCTGCTATTTCTGTCATTAGATCCCCTTCTCTTATTTGATTAATAATCTGAATGTAACACAAATGTAGAGTTTTTTTAGCCAAAAATTTCTAAATAACAGATTTTTTGTTCTATGCTAATGATATTTATTTCTAGCGTCTTTCTTTATTGATGAGAATCGCTGAACCAATAGCTATTTTTTTGTCTTTATCACCTCATCCTTAACTACGGGCATTGTTTCTCAGCTTCATAAAAAACATCATTCTTTTTTTGGAACAATCTTCGATACCGAATCTTTAGAATATTATTTAGCAAGTAAAAAGGATGTGATTTTTCGCCTCATCAAGCAAAAAATCACATCCATATCATGTTAGAACATCTTTTTCATTCACTTTTCCAACGATCCTTTTCAAAAACTATCTTTTAGAACAAGGATAGCCGATGAATCAGCATGAGTTTCGTTCACTATTACTTCGCCAAACGGTAGATGGCATCTGCATAAATGGCAGTTGCTCTGAAAAGATCATCCAGACTCATAAATTCGTTGGCTTGGTGCATTGTATCTGTATAGCCTGGGAACATTGCGCCATAAGCTACACCACGTTTCAATAGTCGGCCATAGGTTCCGCCACCAATGATTTGTTCATAGCCTTTTTCGCCTGTATGGTCTTCATAAACTTGCAATAAAGTTGCTACCAATGGATCTTCCATTGGTACATAGTGAGGTTCCATGACACGTGTGCCACGAGTAACTGTTGCTCCTTCTGCTTTCATCGTTGTTGCAATGTCATTTTCTAAGCCGTCAACGGTAACCCCTTTTGGAAAACGGAAGTTCATGTTGATATAGTTATCTTCTTCTGACCCATTTTCTTTAAAGGCAAACAATCCAGCGTTCATGGTCAATTTACCCATTTTTTCGTCTTCATGGGCAACCCCTAATTTTTCTCCATAAAAATCTTCATGGACATAGGCTGCTGCTACATGGATGAATTGTTTAGCAGAACCGATAAATTCATAATCGTCTAAGAATAATGCTAAGAATGAACCGGCATTGATCCCTGATTGAGGACTTGCACCATGTGCGCCCTTTCCGATCAATTCGATTTTCACATAGGTATTATCCGCTTCGATCGAACCACTTACTGGGTTTGCTTCAACAAAACGATAAAAAGCTTCTTCCATTTGGATCGCAGCTTCCGCACTTGGTACTTCAAGAGTCGCTGTTGCTGTTCCAGGCACCATGTTTTCACGTAAACCTGAAGTAAATGTCTTCAAGACATAATCTCCTGCGTTATCTCCTTGGAAACGTAGTGCGAAAGAAACATTTCCTTTTTCACCATTGATGATTGGAAATTCTGCATCTGGAGAAAATCCAAAGTCAGGTTCTTCTTCATGTTCAAAGTAGTAAGCCATGTCTGCCCAACCACTTTCTTCATCACTACCAACTACAAAACGAACTTTTTTGGATAATTCCAAGTCAAGATCTTTGATGATCTTCATGGCATAGTAAGCAGCCATGCTTGGTCCTTTATCATCACTAGAACCACGAGCAAAGATTTTCCCATCTTTGATTACTGGTTCATAAGGATCTGTATCCCAACCATCCCCTGCTGGTACTACGTCCATATGACCAAAAATACCTAAAGTTTCATCGCCTTCGCCAAGATCAATATGTCCTGCATAGTTATCAACATTTTTTACGACAAACCCATCACGTTCGCCATAAGCCAACATATGTTTTAGCGCATCTCGAGGTCCAGGTCCAAAAGGTGCATCAGGAGTTACTTTTGAATCATCCCGTTCACTGTTCACACGTAAAAGATTTTTTAGATCTTCAAGTAGTTCTTCTTTACGTGCTTCTACTTCTTTTTGCCAATCGATTGTCATAAAATCAATCCTCCACTCATTAAGTCTACCTGTCCATCATACCATAAATCCTGCCAAAAAAACGTGCAAAAAAATTTGTGGTTCCTTAGCCAAACGGTATTTTATTTAAAAATACTCAGTTATAATACAAGAAAGGAGGCGGAGAAATTGTTAATAGATAGCGATTTATTACAAAAAGTAATTCAACCACGCCCAGAAAAGTCACATAAAGGAACATTCGGTCGTACTGTCTTGATTGGCGGTAACCATCAATTTGGTGGTGCGATCATCATGAGTGCACTAGCGGCTGTACACAGTGGCGCAGGATTAACGACTGTTGCTACAGACCAGCGGAATCAAGCACCGCTTCACGCCCATTTACCTGAAGCAATGTGCATCGACTGGCAAGAAAAAGAACAACTGTTAGCAGTGATGGACACGGCAGACGTTCTATTGATTGGTCCAGGATTAGGGGACTCCTCATTGAGTTTAGAATTATTAGCATTCACTTTAGCACATCAAAAAAGCCATCAGTGGTTAGTGATGGACGGTTCAGCATTAACATTATTCGCTAAAGAAAATCTAACCCTCCATTTTCCCGAGCAAACTGTTATGACTCCTCATCAAATGGAATGGCAAAGAGTAAGCTCACTTAAGATCGATGAACAAACGCCTGAGAACAACCGCAAGCAGCAAGCCAAATTAGGCGCAACGATTGTTTTAAAAAGTCATCGAACCACGATCTACGGGCAACAAAAATGTTATCAAAATACTACTGGCTCTGCCGCAATGGCCACTGGAGGTACTGGTGATACATTAGCTGGTATGATCACTGGATTCTTGGCACAATTCCCTAAAAACGATGAAACGATCGCAGCAGCTGTCTATCTGCATAGTTTTATTGGGGATCAACTGGCAAAAAAACAATATGTTGTTTTACCGACACAAATCAGTCAAGCAATCCCTCAATGGATGCACTATTTTAGTCAGAAAAAAGATGGAAACAAGGAGTTCTAATGATGGAAAAATTTACTGGATACATGCGTGAGCCGTTTTACTATGAAACCGATCAAATGGGGATCATCCACCACAGCAACTATATCCGTTGGATGGAAGAATCTCGTGTTGCTTTATTGGATCATTTAGGTTTCAGCTATACAAAAATTGAAAAACTAGGGGTGATCATCCCTGTTTTAGAAGTCACTTGCCAGTACAAAGAAATGATTCGTTATGGTGAAACTGTTCGTATTTTGCCTAAAATTGAACAATATAGTGGCACAAGATTAAATTTTAGTTATGAAATCTACGGTTTAGATGACGGAAAATTACGAACAACTGGCTCTAGCAAACATTGTTTTTTACTCGCTGACAATCAGAAGTTAACCAAACTTGAACGGGTAAATCCTGCATTAGATCGCTTATTCCACGAGTATGCACAGTTGGATAGCTGAAGAATAGTCTTTACCTCTTGTATTTTTTAGAATTTCCATTACGGATTTTCTTAAAAAAAATCAAAAAAGCTGCCTTTTTTCTTGTGTTGGCTTGATTCATCCGTATAATAAAATAAAAAGCAGGTGATCATCATGTATGTTGTGAAAGTATTGCACGGTTACATTGATAAAACAGGCTGCCGCACAAGAGAAAAAAATCCAGATAACTTATTGATTTTCAAAGAAAAAAAAGCATCAGAAGCTTTTGCTAAATCGATCGGAGGGCGTGTCAAATAACTGCACGAAGTACGCCCTGATTGAAATAAAACCTCAATCATTAGTTAGTCAACATGGTTGAGGTTTTTGCTTGTCCAAAAAATTTCTTTAAAAAACGAGCTTACCAAAAATAGTGATCCTTTTGGTAGGCTCGTTTTTCTTACTATTTTCTCTCTTCTATCTTGAGAGGGTTAGTTTGTCACCAGTTAATTGAATATTAACAGCATCTACTATTTTTCCTTCTTTTGACAAAACAGCAATATTTATGCCCGCTTTATTTCTTGCAACATTTATATCGCCCACTTTTATCGCAGCAAACTGTTGGTCAGCATACGGTGTAAAACTTGAAGATACTGAGATCTCTTTCCCATTGATTTCTTGGCTAACAGAATTATAGTTCTTTGTCTGTGAAAATTCAGGATTTTTTCCTAACAGACGGATACCCGAAAAATTCCAAGAACTTTCTGAATCCCCATTTTTAAACTCAGGGAACAGCTTACGGATCTCTTCAGCTAACTGCTGGTTCATTTGTGCCTTGTCTCCTGCACCTGCCATCACAACCAAATGATCAGTTTGACTTAATGCTTCAAAATAGGTGTTAGCATTCCAAATACTCATCCATTTTGGATCTCCCTGTTGATAGATTGTTTCCCAAGCCTCTTTTGGTACTGAATGAATGGACTCTAAACCAAAATATTTTGCATTCGCTCGATTGACTTGTTTCGTTATATCCGTTTTTACGTGGGATAGTCCTCCCGAGTAAGCAGTATGACCAGTTTGATTATAAATCGTAAAGTTGGCAATCACCGGATTCAAATTCCCTTGTTTTTTTTGCTCTCTGACGTAATGGTATTGTTGATTGATCTCTCTATAAGAAAGTGCTATGTCATTGACTCCTAAAGCAAAAGTAAATAGAAATTGGGTAATCAATACGCCACTAATCACCCCATAAAACGCTCCCTGGGTAGATTTCAACACTTTATCTGGCCATTCAAACGCCATCGCCATAATGATAAATAAAACACCACCAAAAAATGATCTTCCCCAATCAAGTCCAGCTGGTGAAAGAGATAATACATAGATCGTGGCTATCCCTGCAAAGAGATAGATATAGGATAGTCTCAACCATTCTTTGTGTTTACTAAAGAAAATTCCCAACACGATCAGAACCGCCATCAACACAAAAAGAGCTAAACTATTTTCATATAGCGTTTTTGTGATTGAAAAAACGCCCGAATACAATTTCCGAGGTAAAGACCACTGGCTACGAGCAAAATAAGTAGCTCGAACAGCATTTCCAGGGGCTGTTACCATCATGAATAAGCCAAAAATTGCTCCTAACAATCCTGTGAACATCCATTGTCGTAAAGGCTTTTTCTTTTGATAATAAAAATAGAGGTAGCCAAGAACGATCAAGATCATCCCACCAGAAGTGTTTTCATTACACCAGCCAGCTAAGATTCCTAAAATGAGTAGCAATATGCTATTTACTATAGGATTAAAAGACAATTCTTGCTCTTTCTCATAATAGCGGTGGTAAAGAAATAGGAAACTGACAACGATGATACCTCCCCATAAATAGTTAGCAGCACCAGTTTCCCATAAAATTGTTTGACCGAAAGCTGGGACAAATAACCATAAAAATACATTAATTAAAAAATATTTGAAGGAATAAAACGTAGTATTATCTTTTGTGGTCATTTTATAAATCAATAATGTCAATAAAACATAGATCAGTGGATTGACCAAATTAAATACTGTTTTAGGCATCAACAAAAACAAACGTGCAATGATATGGACAACGGATCTTCCCGTCCAAGTCATATATTGTGTGTATTCATCATGTAAAATAGACGAAAAACTACTTGTTTTATACATATACTCAATATCATCTGCAATTAACGGTGTCAAAAAATTTAAAACAACCATGATAACATAGGCAGAAATAAGAACTAAAATTTTTTTATTATTGCGGATAGTCTCTTTTATTTGTTTCACTTCGCTCCTACTTTCTTCTTAAATTTTGCTATAAAAAGGGTTCCTGTGATTCACAAAGAAAATTATAGCATTTTTTGATTCAACTTACATTCTTACTTTTGTATTCGACTGCCACATAGATCAAATAAGGAAACAACCATCAGTAATCATGAATGCGTGTTATGTACGAATAATCAAAGGACTAACCCTATTCTCCGCCCCTGAAAAAGGGAGATAAAGACAAAGCACCTGACCTGTTCGTTATTCGAAATAAGGCAGCATAAGCAAGATTATCGTAATAGCAAGAGGTCGTGAAAGAAGCGTTCAGCTCCGAGCGAATAAGAGAGGATTTTTTAAAATAGCTCCTCATATTTTAGAAAATCATCGCTTATTGTTGAGGAGTTGCTTCTTGAACGCCGTTTATTCACTTTTAGAGACATCCGAAGAGACTGAGGGGAGTTTTGGACTCCGAGGAAAATAAGAAAATACTTTTCGAAATACTTTCTCATTTTTTGAAACATTAAGGTTTATTTCAATTTGCCTATGTATAAACACCTTCTAGAACAAGAAATCGTGAAAGAATCTTTTCTTCTTTCTGTTCAAATTATTCTAAGATTTCTCTTCACCCACATCATTTTTCATAGCGCACAAATTTTTAGAACATAAATAAATCCCTTATGCTAAAAGCACAAGGGATAAAAAATCTTTTACACTTCATTCGTGTAAGGGTCCCATCAAAATTAAATTGATGCACCGAAAAATAGTATTATTTGTATACGGTTAATTCTTATTTACAAATTAATTGTATTTTCTAAATTCTTTTTTGTCAAGCCACTTATAAACCTTGACTTCTTCTATTAATTAATAATTTTCCCCATATTAACTATCTCTTTAGAAAGAATAAAACAAACAAAGGTTTCTATAAAATCCATCATAAAAGCGCATTTATTTCTATGCTTAAATGTGAATAAATTATCAATCTACGGTTTAGTCAGAACTCTTTATCCTATGCCATAAAAAGGAGATCTTTTATGATATAAATTAAACAATACAAAAAGCAGATAACACAATCAATTACATGTTTGATTACTATGTAGGCACTAGTCCTATAACTAGTAAGAAAATTAGAACCGAATATAAAAAGTATGGCTACAAACTGTTGTCAGACACTATAAAAAGAAGACTAGTAAAGACCTAACATTTATTACTATTCATAGTTTTAGGCATACACTTGTAAGCCTACTATAGTTATCAGAAAGAAATCTAAAAAAAGTACAGGAATATTTCATTCTAATGTGAGAACTACACTAAATGGATACACGCATTTAAATGATAAGCACAGAAAACAAACCGCTGATAAGCTAATGGAGTTTATGAGTTTAGATTAAATTTTAAATAACAAAAAAACCCACTAATTAAAGTGGGCTTGTGGGTATTGAATACCCTTTATTTAGCTAAAGCATCTTTAGCTTGGTCAGCTAATGCAGTAAATGCTGCTGCATCGTGGACAGCTAAGTCGGCTAACATTTTACGGTTGATGTCGATTTCAGCTAATTTCAAACCGTGCATCAATTTTGAGTAGCTCAAGCCATTCATACGTGCTGCTGCGTTGATACGAGCAATCCACAATTTACGGAAGTCGCGTTTCTTTTGACGACGATCGCGATATGCGTAGTTGTATGAATTCATTACTTGTTCTTTTGCTGTTTTAAATAAAGTGTGTTTTGAACCGTAGTAACCTTTTGCTAATTTTAGCATTCTTTTACGACGTTTACGAGTGACTGTTCCACCTTTAACACGTGCCATGTTTAATTCCTCCTAATAAAAATAAATCTTCAAATTTCGATCTTTTTGTTTTTTTTATTTCATTTTTGCTAGTTGTTGGCGAATACGTTTGAAGTCGCCACTAGAAACCATGCTTGCTTTACGCAATTGACGGCGTTGTTTTTTAGTTTTACCGTGGAAACGGTGACTTGTAAACGCGCGGAAACGTTTTAATCCGCCTTTACCAGTACGTTTGAAACGTTTTGCTGATCCGCGGTGTGTTTTTTGTTTTGGCATGACTATATTTCCTCCTCAAAATCTTTCGTTATCCGACTATCGACTGTCCAACAGTCAGTGAGTCATTCAAATTACTTACTGTCGTTTTTCGGTGCCAGCGTCAAGAACATGCTGCGTCCGTCCATTTTCGCTTTTTGCTCAACTGTCGCAATATCAGCAGTTTCTTCAGCTAAGCGATCCAAGACTTTTTGACCAATTTCTTTGTGGGTAATGGCACGGCCTTTGAAGCGGATAGAAGCTTTCACTTTATCGCCCTTCTCTAAGAACTTACGTGCATTACGAAGTTTTGTATTGAAGTCATTCACGTCAATTGTTGGACTTAAACGAACTTCTTTAACATTGATCACTTTTTGTTTTTTACGCGCCTCGCGGTCTTTCTTTTGTTGCTCGAAACGGTATTTTCCGTAGTCCATGATTCGCGCAACTGGTGGCTTCGCACTTGGGGCAACTAACACAAGATCTAAATTTGCTTGTTCTGCAATTTTCAATGCTTCTGCTTTTGTCTTAACTCCTAATTGCTCACCATCTGAACCGATCAATCGTAACTCACGTGCACGAATGCCGTCGTTAACCATCATATCCTTTGCTATGGTCATTCACCTCCAAATATTATGAGAGAAAGAAAAGCGTACCGAATATTCGGCAATAAAAAAACGAGTTCTCTTCCAGAACCCGCACGTACTTCACCTAATTCAATAGATGAAAACTATCTAGCCCAGTGACTGAATCAACTAAGGCGAGAAGCGGGTGCTTCTGCTTTTATTTCTCAACTTCAATAGTATAGCAAATCTATATTTCTTTGTCAATCTTTTTCACTAGAGACTCTCGAAACATTCCCCAACCATTTAATTACTTTAGTTGTATACTTGTCTAAATAAAAAAACTTTTAGCTATCGAAACACACCCTTCATCAGACACTCAACTTTTTTGGTGACCGTCTTCCTAGAAACTACCGAATCCTACGCCACAATGCGATCAGCATCCAAACTGACAATATCAGACTGATGAATAAGGCGATCCCCCAACCAAAGACAGAATGTGTAAAAGGCAATTGTAGATTCATACCGAAAAAGCCTGTCACAATGGTAGGAACAGTCAGAATCAACGACCAGACTGTCAAAAATTTCATCGTGTCATTTAAGTTATTGTTCAACAAATTATTATACGTTCCCGAAAGTTGATCAAGGATCTGGGAGGCCAAATTGGTCATTTCCACTGCCTGTTTTGCTTCAATCAATGCATCATCCAATTGTTCCTTCTCTTTTTCAGTGAGCTTTCGATAAATCGCTAATGCTTTGATTTGTTCTAATAATACGACATTTTGTTTTGTACCAGTCACTAGATAAACTAAACCAACTTCGAGGTCAGATAAAGCTAGTAAATTGCGGTTCGTAGTTTTTTCTCGCAACTTTTGGTTTAAGCGTTGTCGTTCACTATTCACTTCTTCAATCAACGGGAAGAAGGAATCTGAAATCAGAAAGAGCGTACGAAAAAGTAAACTATATACATTTATCTCGGAATCTCGATCTAAGATTGAACGAATCAGGCGAATCACATATTCTGTATTTTGAGTCGTAAATGTAAATAGACCATTTTCTTTTAGAATAAATGCTACTGGACTTGTTTCATAGTGGTTTTCGATTTTTTGTTGATGAGGAACATTGGTGACTAAAAGTAAAATATCATCAAGAGTATCATATTCCACACGAGCACGTTCATTTTTGTCTAAAGAATAGGTAAGCATCTCATCACTAATGCCATACTCTTCCTTAAGATTTTTGATTCCCATTACATCATCTCTAGGCACATTCAGCCAAAAATTTTGATCAAAATTAAAAAAATGTTTTTCTCTCATACCGTCCCCTTCTTCCTGCTTCGATAGATTCATTAGGTATCTCACGACGATTCTTCTAAGTATTCTTGGCGAATTTACAAATCATCAGCACTTCTGACCGCTGTCCTCGCTCTTAAAAATAAATAAGCCGATGAAAAGCGAAAATAGCTCTCCTGTTTTCAATTTCTTCGGCTTAGATATCGAAGTTAGATCTTGTCTTCTTTATACTATCATTTTTTATTGGACTCAAGGAACAAAGACTTCTTGACGAATTTCTGCTAACTTTGCTTCAATCATGTTCAGCACTTCTACTTTTGCTTGGGGATCTTCCACAAAATTGAATCGATCGCCATCAATTTGGATTTTGGGACTTTCATTGTACTCGTCATACCATTGATCATAGCGACGATTCAATTCTTTGTAATAATCATATAAGCTTGGATCGAAGGAAAGTTGTTCATATGATCGTCCTCTTTTTTCGATCCGTTCAAGCATCGTATCAAATGAAACACGAATATGAACCAATAAATCCGGATGTTTTTTATGTGCGGCATACGGCAACTCTTCCATCATATTTGCTAATAGCTCGTCATATACTCGAACTTCTGTTTCAGTTGCCCGACCCAAATCAGCATTCAAATGAAAAAGCAAAGAATCTTCATAGATCGAACGATCTAAAACATTGTTGTCTTCTTTCATTGCCTGCTTGATACTTTCAAAACGTTTATTCAAAAAATAGATTTGTAACAAAAACGCATACTGCTCAGGATTGGCATAAAATAAAGGCAATACCTCATTATCCTCGATTGACTCATAAAAAGCTCGACTTCCAAAGTGTTCCGCCATCATTTCTGTTAAACTTGATTTTCCAGCGCCAATGGTACCTGCTAAAACAATCACACTCATTAACCTCCAACTCACTTTATCACTAAATGTTGTGTCTTTTTCCAATTCTTTTTAAATATACCCCCAATATCTGGTGGTGTCAATTAGGAATAACAGGATATTTCCATTCATAAAATTCAATAAAATCTTAAGAAAAAAGAGGTTTTTCAACAGAAAACGTATTCTTTATTTTACTTCTGGGAAGGTTTTAGTAAAATAAAGATGAATTGTTTTTTGAACTTCTATGTTATACAATCTGTTCGTTAGCGCAAAGGATCCAAGGCGCTTTATTTTTTGCTCAAAAAAGTTATGGGAATAAAAGAAGGAGTTAGATTATGGCAAATTATGGCCAAGGGGAATCAAATGGTAAAATTATTCTGATGGGCGAACATGCAGTTGTCTACGGCGAACCGGCTATCGCTTTTCCTTTTCAGGCAGCAAAAGTAGTTGCTTCCTTGAATGAACACATCACTTCGTCAGGAGATCAGCTTGTTTCTTCCTACTATACAGGAATACTGCGTGATGCCCCACATTCGTTAAAAAACATCAAGCAGTTAGTATTCAACTTAAAAAAGGAACTGCAAATTGAGCAATCATTAGAGTTAACTATTCACAGCACTATCCCTGCCGAACGTGGAATGGGCTCAAGCGCTGCAGTAGCTACGGCAGTTACTCGTGCCTTTTACGATTATCTCGAACAACCACTTTCTCGCGAACAGCTCTTGACAAATGTTCAAATTTCAGAAAAAATTGCCCATGGTAATCCTAGCGGTATCGATGCTGCGGCAACAAGCAGTTTAGAACCAATCTACTTTGTGAAAGGACACCCGTTTGATTATTTCTCTTTAAATATCGACGCTTTTTTGATTGTCGCTGATACCGGAATCAAAGGTCAGACGCGAGCAGTGGTCAAAGACGTTGCTCATTTATTTGAAAAAGATCAGCAGAAAGTTGGACAAAAAATCCAACAACTAGGATACTTAACAAGGCAAGCCAAAAAAGCCATTGTTAAAAATAACCCCGAGCATTTAGCCCAAGCGATGAATGAAGCCCAACTAATTTTAAAAAATTTAACGATCAGCAACGATTTTCTTGATGTATTGATCGAAACCGCTAGAGATTCAGGCGCTTTGGGAGCAAAACTAACTGGTGGTGGTCGAGGTGGCTGCATGATTGCGCTAGCTCAAACAAAAACAAAAGCCCAAGAAATCAGCGAAGCCCTCTTACAAGCGGGAGCAGCTGCAACTTGGATTCAAGGATTAGGAGTACATACCTATGTTTAAAGGCAAAGCACGAGCATATACGAATATCGCCCTTATCAAGTACTGGGGTAAAAAAAATGAATCGTTGATTCTCCCAATGAATAACAGCTTATCACTCACATTAGATGCATTTTATACGGAAACTGAAGTCAGCTTTTCAGAAGCTTACACAGAAGACCAATTTTATTTAGATAATCAATTGCAAGATGAAAAAGCAACCAAAAAAATCAGTACTTTTTTGGATATTGTGAGAGAAAAAGCGGGTACCACGAAAAAAGCAAAAGTGATCAGCCAGAATTTCGTTCCGACTGCTGCGGGTTTAGCTTCTTCTGCCAGCGGCTTAGCGGCTTTAGCCGGAGCATGCAACGAGGCATTGAAATTAGGATTAGATGATCAAGCTTTATCAAGACTGGCTCGTAGAGGATCAGGTTCCGCTTGTCGGAGTATTTTTGGTGGATTTGTTGAATGGGAAAAAGGACACGATGATCAAAGTTCGTATGCTCATCCAATTTCCTCAGACGGTTTTGAAGATCACTTAGCGATGGTCTTTCTATTGTTGAATGAACAAAAAAAGGATGTCTCAAGTCGTGATGGTATGCGCCGAACGGTTGAAACTTCAAGTTTTTATCAAGGATGGTTAGATTCTGTCGAAGCCGATCTTTATCAATTAAAACAAGCAATCAAAACTAAGAACTTTCAACTTCTAGGTGAAACTATGGAACAAAATGGGTTAAAAATGCACGGAACGACATTAGCTGCTCGTCCGCCATTTACCTACTGGTCTCCTGATAGTTTAAAAGCCATGCAAGCGGTGCGGGATTTAAGAAACCAGGGGATTCCTTGTTACTTTACTATGGATGCTGGCCCAAATGTGAAAGTGCTAGTTCAAAAAGACCATCTAGATAAGGTCAAAACAACATTTAGTGACTTATTTAGTAGCCAACAAGTCATTTCGGCTTTTGCAGGTCCAGGAATGACGATTATTGAATAAAGGGAGATTTTTATGATTGAAGTATCTGCACCAGGAAAACTTTATATTGCTGGAGAATACGCAGTTGTTGAAACCGGACATCCGGCTATCATCGTAGCCATTGATCAGTTTGTTACTGTAACCGTTGAAACCGCACGAAAAGTCGGCAGCATCCAATCTGAGCAATATAGTGGCATGCCGATTCGTTGGACTCGGCGTGATGGTGAACTTGTCTTGGATATTCGTGAAAATCCATTTCATTATATCCTTGCTGCCATTCGTTTGACTGAAAAATACGCACGAGAAAAAAATATTTTACTTTCTTTTTATGACCTAAAAGTGACAAGTGAATTGGATAGTTCTAACGGACGCAAATACGGTCTAGGCTCAAGTGGCGCCGTAACTGTCGCAACAGTCAAGGCATTGAATATGTTTTATGCGTTAAATCTTACACAGATTGAAATTTTCAAAATTGCTGCACTAGCAAATTTAACGGTTCAAGATAATGGCTCGTGTGGAGATATTGCAGCTAGTTGTTATGGTGGTTGGATTGCTTTTTCAACCTTTGATCACCAGTGGCTCCAAGAACAAGAAAAACAACATACGATCGTTGAACTCATCGAAATGGATTGGCCTGGTTTATCCATTGAGTCTCTTCCGACACCGAAAGATCTGCGTTTACTGATTGGTTGGACTGGCAGTCCTGCATCAACTTCTGATTTAGTCGATCAAGTCCATCGCTCACGTAAGGAAAAAATGGTAGCCTATCAAAAATTTTTACAAGATAGTACCTTATGCGTTCATGAAATGATTAAAGGATTCAAAGAAAATAACATTGATTTGATCCAAGCCATGATCAGGAAAAACCGACAACTACTCCATGAGCTATCGTCAATTACGGGCGTATTGATCGAAACCCCTGCTTTAAATAAATTATGTAGCTTAGCAGAAGAATACGAGGGTGCAGCAAAATCATCTGGAGCAGGTGGTGGCGATTGTGGTATCGTAATCGTGGATCAAAAATCCGGTATCTTGCCTTTGATGAGCGCTTGGGAATTAGCAGAAATTACACCCTTGCCATTACACGTCTATAGTAACCAACGAAAGGAAAAAGGATGAATCGAAAAGATGAACATGTCTCATTAGCTAAAGCTTTTCATAGTAAACAAAAAAATGAATTTGATACGGTTCGAATCGTTCATAACCCCTTACCTGAAGTTTCCATGTCAGAGATTGATCTACATACGACTGTTGCTGGCTTAACTTTAGACTATCCTTTATATATCAATGCTATGACTGGTGGAAGTGAAAAAACTAAAAAAATCAACCATGATTTAGCGATGATCGCAAAAGAAACAAATTTAATGATTGCCACGGGTTCAGTCAGTGCAGCTTTAAAAGATCCTGCTTTAAGCGATTCTTACACGATCATGCGTGACGTTTATCCAGAAGGAAAGATCCTTGCCAACGTAGGAGCCGGCACCTCTTTAGCACGAGCAAAAGAGGCGATTGAACTATTTCAAGCCGATGCTTTACAACTCCATCTCAATGCACCACAAGAATTGGTGATGCCTGAAGGGGATCGTGATTTTTCCAATTGGAAAAAATTGATCAAAGAAATCAGCGAAGGCATTTCGGTTCCTTTGATCGTGAAAGAAGTCGGTTTTGGCATGACCAGAGAAACGATTGATGAACTAGCCGAGTTGGGGGTTCAGACAATCGATATCAGTGGCCGAAGCGGAACCAGCTTCACTCAAATCGAAAATGCTCGTCGCAAAAAAAGAGAGTTAGATTATTTAGTCGATTGGGGACAATCAACGGTTACTTCTCTGCTAGAGGCAAACGAAGCCCAACACCAAGTAGAGATTCTTGCTTCTGGTGGTATTCGCAATGCCTTCGACCTCTTCAAAGCACTTTGTCTTGGTGCCAATGCAGTAGGCGTTTCTGGAACGATCTTAACGCATCTCATGACACACGGCGTGGCAGAAACGATCCAACTAGTCCAACAATGGCAAGCAGAACTTCAACGGCTATTGACCATGGTAGGAGCTAAAACTATCCAAGAACTTCATCACCAACCCTTGATTTTATCTGGAACTACTAAAGATTGGTGCGAAGCCCGAGGAATCCCTCTGACCAAATATGGCACACGAAAGAAATAAACAAATCGATTCAACTCAAAAAGGTTGTCCAATCATCGAAAAGATGAATGACGACCTTTTTTGTCTACAAAAATACAAAGTTTTCTTAGAATGAGATTTTCTTATGGCGTTGACTCTATTTTATCCTTCACCAATCGCCTCATACGTTTGTTCTAGTTTTCATGCGATAAATAATAGGATACCAACTCTTTTGCATCTGATAAACAAAAATAAAACCTATGTATCTTTGACAAACGGCTATAATTCCATTCCTGGCATCATTGGCGGAGCGCTAGGTTTTATTATACCCATCCCCTTCCCTATCTCAGGATTACTCGTTTCACATACTTTCCCTAGTTCTTTGCTTATTAGATCAGTCAATTGTTTTTTCCCCTGCTGTTTTTCCTGAACTGCTGTTTCACGCTTAAAGTTATCTGGATTGGTTAGTAGATAACTATAAATATCTCTCCAACTCATCTGAAGATCTCGTTCTATTTTTTTTCGTTTTTTATCCACTTTACCACCACTAAATAGATTGAGCGTTTTTCCGCCAGGGTTAATCCTGAATCGTATAATTTTTTCTAGCTGCATAGATCTTTTAAGATATAAACGTATTATGACATAATAGTCTATTTTATTTTGATTAAAACAAGGATTCTTTACATTCCCTAATTTTTTTAACGTTTGATCTAGCTCCTTAAGATTGTGGAGATTATTTTTTAATTGTTGCTTTCGTTGTTTTTCAGTCAATTCTTTAGTAACCAGTTTTAGTTCTTTTGTTGTTACTTTTTCTTTTGCTGCTATATTTTTTTCGGTTGCTGCTTCCTCTTTTAGTTTGTCATCCTCCGGTGTATTTTTTTCATCTGCGACAACTTTAGTGTTCACCACGTACTTTAATAAAGAATGATCGATCCATTTTTCACCTCTCCTACCAGTTAAATACTGCATTTCCTTCGTCAGTTTTTTTATCTCAGACTTGCAATTTTTGATTTCTTTTGCTATTTCGTTAAGCTCTTTTTTTTTGCTCTTGATCGTTTCACCATGTACTCGCTTGGTGCTTTTATATAATGCATTTTTTTTTGCTTTCACTGCGTTTTGAAGTTCCTGCTCACAATATTCCTTTTTTTTAATTTGCGAATGCTTTTTCTTATACCAATCCTCTCTTTTCTTAGCCCGTTCTTCAATTTCTCTCTTTAGTTCATTTTTCAACTCTATGTATAGCTCAGTGCATTTGTGTACGTTTTCAAGTGGTTCTAAGTTTTCCCGCAATTTGACTTCTAATGAATCAACGGTTGACATCAATTGTTCTTTTCCCATATTTTCTTGATTTTTTGTTTTCTCAAATAATGGTTTTGTCATCCTAACAACTTCCTTTCTTTTTTCATTTTTACTTATCTAAAGTAACATGGTTCATTGGTCTTGATAAAACTACTTTTTCTAAAAAAGCGAATTAATCGTTTTTTTCTAACAAAAGAAATTCCTACGCTAGTTCTAACGATATTGATCCCCTTTCCGACAAAAAAAGCCCCTCTTTCCAGATCATCTTTATCTGGAAAAGGGGCTTGATTAACTATACTTGTATTGAATTAACCATTATAAGCATCAATAATGATTTGTTTTAGCTCACTGATCAATGGCTCTTTTGGATTTGCTGTTGTACATTGATCTTCATAAGCAAGTTCTGCCATACGGTCAACCGTTGAATCTAAGGTTTCTTGTGTCACACCTTGAGCCTTCAAACTCATATTGATTCCAACTGATTGTCCTAATTCATAAACTGCTGTTGCTAAAGCTTCAACTAATTCCGCTGTTGTTTGTCCTTTTAACCCTAAGAACTTAGCAATATCTGCATAGTCTGTATCTGCACGGAAGTAATCATATTTAGGGAACATTGCATGTTTTTGTGGATCTTTTGCGTTATAGCGGATGATATGTGGTAATAAAATGGCATTTGTACGACCATGTGGGATACCATATTCTCCACCAATTTTATGCGCAACTGAGTGACAAATTCCTAAGAAGGCGTTCGCAAATGCCATCCCTGCCATTGTAGAAGCGTTGTGCATTTTTTCTCGTGATTCCATATCAGGAGTTTTCACTGATTTTTCTAGGTAATCGAAGACTAATTTGATTGCTTGTAAGCTCAATCCTCTTGTATAATCAGAAGCCATAACAGAAACATAAGACTCAATCGCATGAGTTAATACGTCCATCCCTGTATCTGCCGTGACAGAAGCTGGTACTGACATGACAAATTGTGGGTCGACGATTGCTACATCTGGTGTTAATGCATAATCTGCCAATGGATATTTCACATGTGTATCACTATCTGTGATAACGGCAAAAGGTGTTACTTCAGAACCCGTTCCTGAAGTTGTCGGAATACACACAAATTGTGTTTTTTCTGGTTTATCGATCTTATATGTCCGTTTACGGATATCTAAGAATTTTTGTTTTGCTCCAAAGAATGAAGTATCTGGGTGTTCATAGAACATCCACATTCCTTTAGCAGCATCCATTGCAGAACCGCCACCTAATGCAATCACTGTGTCTGGTTTGAAATCAGCCATCAATTTCGTTCCTGCATAGACTGTGTTTGTTGAAGGATTTGGCTCAACTTCTGAGAAGACTTCGATTTTCACATCATTCTTACGTCTTGATAGTACTTCACGAACCGTATCACAGTAACCAAACTGCACCATACCAGGATCACAAACGATCATGACACGCTCTACGTTTTCCATTTTTTCTAAATAAAGCAAAGAGTTCTTTTCAAAGAAGATTTTTGGTGGTAATTTGAACCATTGCATATTATTTCTCCGTTTCGCTACAGTTTTGACATTGATCAAGTTGATGGCACTTACATTTCTAGAAACAGAATTTTTACCATATGAACCACAACCTAAAGTTAGTGAAGGGATCATTTCGTTATAGATATTTCCGATTCCCCCTTCTGCTGAAGGAGTATTTACTAAGATACGGCAAGCTTTCATCCGTAGACCAAACTTCACATGTAGCTCTTCATCCTCTGAGTGAATCACTGCAGTATGGCCTAACCCGCCTAAGTTCAACATTCCTTCGCATAATTCAAAGGCATGTTCTGTATTGTTTGCTTTAACCATTGCAAGTACTGGAGAAAGTTTTTCACGTGAAAGAGGGTAATCCGCTCCGACACCTTCTAATTCAGCTACTAACATTTTTGTCCCTTCTGGAACTTTGATGCCAGCTAGTTTTGCAATGTCCATTGCAGAATGTCCAACGATTGCTGGATTTACTGCGTATTTACCTTCATTCATCACTGCATCTTCTAATTTTGAAAGTTCAGCTGGTTTCACAAAATAGACTTGATGTGCTTGGAATTCTGCTTTAACTGCAGCATAGACTTCTTTGTCAACGATTACTGCTTGCTCAGAAGCACAAATCATTCCGTTATCGAACGTTTTAGAAACGATCAAGTCATTCACTGCTCGTTTGATTTTTGCTGTTTTTTCAATATATGCTGGTACATTACCTGGTCCAACACCTAAAGCTGGCTTTCCTGTTGAATAAGCAGATTTCACCATTCCTGCCCCACCAGTAGCTAAAACAATTGCGATCCCTGGATGATTCATCAACATTGAAGTCGCTTCAATCGATGGATGTTCAATCCATTGAATACAATTTTCAGGTGCGCCAGCTGCGATCGCTGCATCACGAACGACACGTGCTGCTTCAGCAGAAGATTTTTGAGCACTTGGATGGAATGCAAAAACGATTGGGTTTCTTGTTTTCAACGCGATCATTGATTTAAAAATTGTCGTTGATGTTGGGTTAGTTGTTGGAGTTACCCCACAAACCACACCAACTGGTTCAGCAATTTCAATCAAGCCTTTTTGAACATCTTCATTGATGACACCAACTGTTTTATCGTGCTTGATGTTATTCCAAATATATTCAGAAGCATACATATTTTTGATTGCTTTATCTTCATAGATCCCACGACCAGTTTCTTCAACTGCCATTTTAGCTAACGGCATATGTTGATCTAATGCTGCCATTGCCATTTCATGCACAATATGATCTACTTTTTCTTGATCAAAGTTTTCCATCTCTTTTAATGCGACATTTGCTTTCGTTGCTAATTCATCAATCATTCCTTGAACATCAATAGTTTTTGGTTGTTCTTTCTCCATTACTTTAGCCATTGTCTTCCTCCTAATGGGTCATGGTTGTTTGTTAATTAATTCACATTCTCATCATACAACAAACCTTTTCAGATGTAAACCTTTATTGTGATTTTTTTCACAGTTTTTTAAATTTCGATTAAATCCTTTATTTATCAGTATTTTTATTTATTATCCTAATTATCCAAAGTATTTTATCAAAAAAACAGTTTATTCAAAACTTAACAAAGTCAGAGTTTTAGGATAAAAAAAGAGCCCGAGACACCGTCTCAGACTCAACTACTAAGCTTTACCTATTTGTTTTCTTTACTATCTTCAGGTGTTTCAACAGTTTCAGTAGCTTCTTCTTTCACTTCTACTGTTTCAGCAACTTTTGGTTCTGTTTTTTCTACCGTATTTACTGTCGAATCATTGGTTACGACAGTTCCAGGTTTAACCGTTTTGATGGCTGCTCGATCGTATTCTAGAAAAATCCCTTCACAATCTATAACGACTGTGCGTTTTTCATTGTCGATCTCTGAAACAACACCATGTAATCCGCCGATTGTAACTACTTCATCGCCTGATTTCATACTGTCTAGTAAATTTTGTCGTTCTTGTTGTTGTTTCTTTTGTGAACGTGACATAAAATACCACATTGCTAAAAGAGCAACGAACATGACTAACATTGGTAATGATCCCATTTTTTTCACCTCACTAACATGTATCTACACACTCAACTTTAGCAGAAAAAGGCGTGAGACACTAGTTTTTTACATAAATTTAGTGAAAAAGATTAGAAACTTTTGGCATTCTCTTTATTAAACCCATATTCCTCAAAAAAGGCTGCTCGAAATTCTAATAAATTGTCATCCATGATCGCTTGACGCACTTGTTTCATCAAGTTTAATAAGAAGTACAAGTTATGGTAAGACGTTAACCGTATCCCAAATGTTTCATCACATTTGATCAAATGACGAATATACGCACGTGTATAATTTTTACATGTGTAGCAGTCACATTTCTCATCGATTGGGCGGAAGTCATGTGCGTATTGTGCATTTTTCACGACTAAGCGTCCTTGTGAAGTCATACAAGTACCATTTCTTGCGATACGTGTAGGCAAGACACAGTCAAACATATCGACTCCTCTAATCACGCCGTCAATCAATGAATCTGCTGCACCAACACCCATTAAATAACGTGGTTTATCCTCAGGGATCAATGGTGTTGTAAACTCTAACACACGGTTCATTTCTGATTTAGGTTCGCCAACAGACAAACCACCGATTGAATAGCCAGGGAAATCCATTGAGATCAAATCTTTTGCACTTTGGCGACGTAAATCTTCAAACCCAGCTCCTTGAATGATACCAAATAATCCTTGACGATCAGGATTCAGATGGGCTTTTAAGCCTCGCTCAGCCCAACGTGAGGTTCTTTCCACTGATTTTTTGACATAATCATAGCTTTCATCAAAAGGAGGACATTCATCGAAGCTCATCATGATGTCTGATCCTAATTTATTTTGGATATTAATTGCTTTTTCTGGTGATAAAAACATCCGAGAACCATTTAAATGATTTTTAAAATGGACACCCTCTTCTTCGATGTTACGCATATCGCTTAGCGAGAACACTTGAAAACCACCTGAATCTGTCAAAATCGGTTGATCCCAATTCATGAACTTGTGTAAGCCGCCTGCTTCTTCTACCAAGTCTTCTCCAGGTCTTAACCATAAATGGTACGTATTACTTAAAATGACTCCCGCACCCATTGCTTTTAATTCTTCAGGTGACATGGTTTTGACAGTTGCTAGTGTTCCCACAGGCATAAACATTGGTGTGGGAAATGTCCCATGAGGAGTAATCAATTCACCAAGACGGGCACCGGTATGTTTTTCTTTTTTGATTAAACGATAACGAATGGCAGGTTGTGTCATTCAATTCCCTACTTTCTCTATAATAATCGCATTGACAACTCCCATCATCATAATCGTTCTAACTCTTTTTTGCAAGGGTTCATTGGGTGACAGGTGTTTATTTAACCTTCATTTTTTAAAAAAATTATAATAACAGATAAAAGATAAAGAAAGCCAAATTGTTTCTTCTTTGTTATACTTATGGCATAAATAAAAAGGAGTGAAACTCATGCTATCTTCAAAAGAACTGAAACAACAAGCAAAAGACAGTTTAAAAGGACGCTGGGGACAAGCTGTATTATTGAATTTAGTCCCAACGTTAATCACAATTGCACTCATTATGATCATTGCTATCCCGACTGCTTTATTATTTGCTCATTCTTATAATGATCCTGCAGCTGTCCAAGATATGGCAAACAATACCAACGGAGGTGCTGCTTCTAGCGGTGGTGGTATTGTGTCTGGTATTATCAGCGCACTATTTATGAGTGGGATCTCATGGACCTATCTAGATATCCTGCGTGGAACCAAATCGACCATCGAACCATTTAAAGATGCCTTTCGTGGTTTTACAGGATTATTTCTTGGTGGTGTGATTTTACTAGCTATTTTGATTTCGATCTTTACTACTTTATGGGCGTTATTATTCGTTATTCCTGGTATCATCAAAAGTTATTCTTATTCCCAAAGTTACTTCATTTACTATGATGTTATCACTGAAACAGGGGAAAAACCGAGTGTTCTCAATACGATCACTGCTAGTCGTAAATTAATGGATGGCTACAAAGGTAAATTGTTCTGGCTTGATCTATCCTTTATTGGCTGGCATATCTTAGCCATGCTAACTGCTGGAATTGGTTATTTATGGTTAAATCCTTATATTACAGCAACTAAAGCAGCTTTTTATGAACAATTGCCAAAAAACGTATAAAAATCAATGTCCAATGAAACGACCCTCAAAAGTTAGACCAAAAATCTAACTTTTGAGGGTCGTTTCACATGCTTCAGCCGCAGTCGCTTTTTTCATTTCGCTCACTTCTGCTCAGCTTTTAGAACTTCGCCAGTATACGCATCAACTTTGACTGTCACTTTTTTTATTTTTTCTTTAATAGTAATTGTCCAATACGATTTTCCTGATTGTCTTTCGAGATACCACATTACTGCTTTTCCTGTCCCAGTCGTTTTTTCAGCTACTTTTTCAGCTATTTCAGTAACTTCCGATAAACTTTTTAAGTTTTTGATATTGAACAGATCTGCGGATTGCTCGGTAGTGGCTTGTTCGTGTTTGTTTCGTATCCGATATACTTTTTTTTTTGATGTTCGCTGTTTTAGTTGAAATTCTTACGCTGCATTCTTTAGTTGCATCTCTACCAGTAATTTCGTAATAGTAAGGACCAACAGTCTGACTAACTTTCACAGAAGTAATCGCTTGATGAGGATAACAAGTCTGATAAGTTTCAAGTGCTTCTTTTAATGATACATTGAATTTTTCCGGCTCCTCAATTTCATCCGCAGATGTGGACGAACTAGAAACATTGGCAGCCTTGATTTCTTTCGTTTCATTCCCATAATTTTCATAAGGATAATTAAAAACAAACATCACCAACATCCCCAAACTAAAACTAGTTAATACCGTTAAACACCATACAAACAACTTCATCTTTTCCGCTCCTTCACAATCAATTGTTAGATTCTTGAAATGAACGATTAATCGTTCTTTTTTTAGGAGTTTGAGGCTGGATGAATTGAATCCTCCAGCCTCATTGAGAGAATATAAGAGATAAAGCAAATAATATATCCCTATGTCTTTATTCTACTTAAATCTTTCATCTTATTTTTTTTATTTTTTTACCATCTAGTCATGAACAAATAAAAAAAAAACATATTAGAAAAGCTCCCCCATGGCTTTTCTAATATGTTTCATCATTACTTTTGATGGAAAGGAACGATTTTAGAAGTCAGTGTCACTGATTTCTAAATTTACTGTTACATTTCCACGCAAAGCTTTTGAGTAAGGGCAAACTTGATCTGCTTCTTCAACAAAACGTATTGCTTCATCTTTCGGCATATCTTTGATAAAGACTGTCAAAAGAACTTCTATTGTAAAATCTGCCTCTCCATGATTCAGCAAAGCAACGTTTGCTTTTACTGAACTAGGTTGATTGATGTTTTTTCTAGATAAAACTAATTCTAAGGCACCGTTAAAACAGGCACTATAAGCTGCTGCAAAGAGCTCTTCGGGATTTGTTGCATCCGTGTTTTGGGTTCCAGGTGCTGCGACATCATACAAAAATTTTTTCTCTTGTGAATAAATTTTACCACTACGACCACCTGTATTAATAGTAGCTACCTCATAAATTTTGCTCATAAATTTCGCCCTCCAAAGTTGATTGTAAATATAGTAGTTGGCATCTAGGTAATTGGGTATCACATAAAAGGTTAGTGTATAGGAATGATTGGGTTGTTTACAAGAATAGTAAATTTTACCTAAAACCAAACTGCGTCTATTTACTTCTTTACTCTAAAGGATTATTCAACGTCATTTTTTCTTAAAAAAAAATACGAATCTACTCTTTATTGAAATTATTAAAAATTTTGAGCAAGGAAACTACTCGTGTTCAATTTTCTTTTTTCCATTTCCCTAAACCACTCAAAATAGGGTTATAGCCAAACAAAGACGTTAATAAAAAATAGATAGGGACGGCTATAGAAACTTGGATTAGATTAGTCAAAAAGGTAGGTGACATGCCATTTGTAATTATTCTTGTAACGAACCACATAATAATGGATGAACAAAAAATAACCAGTAAGTTTTTTTTCTTAAAGCTAAAATTTGTTTGATTCAAGAATGATTTTGTACGTACCACTGTTACAAAAATTTCTGCTAAAAGGTTTGAAAAAACCACTCCAAAAAAACCGATCCACGGTAACAAGATTAAATTAGATAAAATATTGATAACCGCACCAATTAATACAGATTTATTGTAGATTTTTACTTTGCCAATCGGTATCAAATATTGTCTAGAAATGGACATACCTAAGGGCATCACAACGATCAAAATAGAAAAAAGTGGAATAACTTTATTGATGAATAAGAATTCTTTCCCAAAAAACCAGGGAACTAATTTATCGTAAACCGTAAGCATCCCGAACATCGCTGGAACACTAAAATATAATTGTAAATGAATCGTCTTATCAATGATATCCACCATCTTATTAATGTTTCCTTTGGCATATAACCCACTCATGTGCGGTAATAGCACCATATCAAGCGTTGTAATAACCGTGATAAATACCGTATTGATTGTTAATGAATTAGTGTAATAACCAACAGCTGTACTACCAATAAAAACACCCAATAAAGTCTTGTTTAGATTCGTATAAAGTAAAATAGCAACCTGTGGGATAAAAAATTCAAAAGATGATCGGATATGTCTAAAGCTATCTAAGAATGCTACCTTTTTAAAATTTATATGTTTATGAATAAATAGCCATGTCAATAGTTGAGATAATAAGGTTCCTACTGACTGTAGTAAAACATATAAAATCGTATCAGAAGAATCTTTAATCAAAAAGATAATTAAAATGAAAGTAACAAATTGAATTCCCAGATTGATCATGCTCGTTTTTCTGAAATCCTCGATTCCCATAAAAAACCACGAAATGTCAAACATAACAGCTATAATAGTGAGGCTTTGTATATAGAAATAGATCTTATTACCTAAAAAAGTAGTAAATAACAAAAAAACTAAAAGTGTAATACATGTTAAAACTGCTTTTAATAAACAGATTTCCCAAAACGTTTTTGAAATATTTTCTTTACGATTATAAACTAATGCGATTTCTCGATTCCCATACATCGAGATCCCTAAACTAGCGACTAACACAAAATATTGAGTAATCGAATTGGTGTAATTAAAAATCCCTAATCCTCCAGGACCTAATGCTTTTGAAACAATTGGGACTGTAATGATTGGCATGATAATCTTTGTCAGTTGAAATAATGACTGATACCCAAAATTTTTAAGCACATGTTTCAATTCTATTAGTCCCTTCCAAATATATCTCGCGTATAGACTTTCATTTCTACATCTTTGAGTAACGGATCAAATCGATTGGCTAATATCACATCTGAATGCTTCTTGAACTCATCAATGTCCTTTATTACTTTAAATGTCGAAAAATGCTCCTTCTTCACTGTCGGTTCATAAATGACTACGTTAATGCCTTGATCTTTCAAAAGACGCATGATACTTAAAATAGATGAATATCTGAAATTATCAGAGCCCGCCTTCATTGTTAAACGATAAATCCCTACTACATCTGGATTTTTTTCCATGATACGATCTGCAATAAATGTTTTTCTTGTATCATTTGACTGAACGATGGCTTGGATCAGATCATTTGGCACGTGCTGGTAATTCGCTAGTAATTGTTTCGTATCCTTCGGTAAACAATATCCGCCATAACCAAAAGAGGGATTATTATAATAGTCCCCTATTCTTGGGTCCATTGAAACCCCCGAGATAATTTGAGCTGTATCTAATCCATTCATTTCAGCATAAGTATCAAGTTCATTGAAATAAGCAATCCTTAATGCTAAATAGGTATTAGAAAACAGTTTGATCGCTTCTGCTTCTGTTGAATCAGTTAAAATAACAGGAACATCTTTTATTCGAGTATTTTTTTTAAACATCGAAGCAATTTTTTGTCCTCTTTTCGTGTTTTCGCCTACAACGATACGAGAAGGATAGAGATTATCATACAATGCTTTTCCTTCCCGCAAAAATTCTGGTGAAAAAATAAAATCCTCTGATTGATATTTCTTTTTTAAATACTTAATATAACCTAAAGGAATCGTTGACTTAATGATAAATACAGCATCCGTACGTACTGCCTTTACCTTTTCGATTACTTCTTCTATGGAGGAAGTATCGAATAGGTTTTTTTCTTCATCATAATCGGTTGGAGTAGCAATCAAAATAAATTCTCCCCATGATGCTGCACTTTTGAAGTCTTGTGTAAAAGTTATTCCCAATTCTCTATTATTCAAAAATTCTTGGATCTCTTTATCTTCGATTGGGGAACAACCTTTTATTAGTTTCTCGATTTTTTTCTGATCGATATCATAAGCAACCACATCATTATTTTGGGCAAGCAACAATGCATTTGCTAGCCCTACATAGCCCATACCGAAAACAGATAGTCTCATTTCTTACACCTTACTTATTTTTTTATTTTTTGCTTGTTTTAAAATTTTTTGTATTTTTTTATTATCCCCCCATACAGCCTTAGAATCATATTTTCTATCGGGATAGGCACCATAATCCAAATGAATATTCAAGTGATTATCTGCAATGAATTGTTCGACACGTTCTTTTAATTTAACAGGATAACCTGAGCAAATATTAATGATTCCTGAGATTTCGTCTTGTTCAACAGCTGCTGCTACTTGAAAACAAAAATCATCATAGTCTAAAAAATCGTATTGGTTTTCCCCCATTGTAAAAGGAAAGTTTACCTCTTCTTCCTTGGCTTTCTCAATGATTTTTGAAAAAACCGAACTACCACCCGGTTGATTCGATACAATGTAATAAGCACGCAACCATTGAAATTTTTTATTGGTTTCTTTAGCCATAAACGAACTGAAATTTCTCAATGAATCTTTTGCAATGCCATAGTAACTCATTGGGTGTGTACTAGTGAATTCGTTAATGCAGCCTTCATAAAATCCAACTTCATGCATCGATCCCATCACTACGATTTTATCGATTCCTGATAAGAAAAATTTTTTTAAAAATAGTGCATGATCGGATAAGTTTCTAATATGACTTTCTGCATTATGGATAAACCCATCTTGCCATGCAAGATGGACTAATACGTTCGGTTCACCAAAATAATGATACGGATCAGAAATATCAAAAAGATTTTCTTGATAGATAGTGGCTTCTTTATTTATTCGATTCGTTCTGACATCTGTCGCAATAACTTCATTTCCATCATTGATCAGTTGGTCTACAATTCCAGTTCCTAAATAACCGTTTGCTCCAGTTACTAATATTTTCATCAATTCTCACTCCCCAAATTTACTATTTTTTCTATTATTTTTTCCCATGAGAAGAGGTCGAGTAACACCTGATCCCCAACAGGGATACGTTTTTTTTCCAAAAATTGAAGCATTTCGTTGATTGAGATCGGTGAATCATCATCCTTTACTTGATAAATATTTTGTTTTACTGCACTAAAAAATGGTGTTTCGCCTGATGTAATCACTGGAATTCCTTGATAAAGTGCTTCGGATACTTTGATAGCTGTCTCAATATTGGCACCTCGTAGATGTAACTTTAATGTACCGATAGCCATTGAAGCTTCACCATAAAGCTGTTCTAATTCTTGACGATCTTTATACCCATGAAATATAACGTATCCTTGTAATCGGTAAGATGCTACCAGTTGTTTTAACTCTTCAATTGCTGGTCCCCCACCAACAATGTCAAAGAAGACCTCTGGTGCTATCTCATCTTTTGTCCGATAATAATATTCAAGTCCTTCAATTAAACGATCCAGCCCATGATAAGGATAAAAATTTCCAACAGCAACTACCCGATGTGTAGGCTGTTCTTCATTTTTCTGATATAAATTGACTGGCAAATTATCCGGATCTACACCATTGTAAAAAGAAACCATCTTCGCCTTTTTTTTATTACTTGTCTTCGCCTCAATTACTGCAATCTTATTGCATTTTTTTTCATACAATCGATCACCTAAGTAATTCCATACTAGACTCAATCCACCCTTTAACTTATTGGGTGCTACATTCAATTGTTCTTTATAATAAGGATAAGTAGGAATTTCCATAATCGTTTGAATTGTTTTTTGCTGAGAGATACTTAGCAGTTCACTCATTATTTTTGTATAATATTGATCCCGAAAATAGAAATGAGTCCATTCTCTCGACAACAATAATTTTTTTGTTGCTATTTGGATATCTTTTATTTTTTGACGGTGATTCGTTGCATCACTCTTTGTTAATAAACTGTCGTGAATCATCTGCTTGTCATAAAACTCACGTACTCTTATTTCTTGTTTTTTAAAATAAAGTAACCAACATTGCTTTTTATGATTGCTCATATACTTTGCTTGGGAACAGTTCTTTTTAAAAATACCTTTATTTTCTTCTGCAGAAATCCCACTCAAAAATAAGATGCTCATTGTATTTTGTCCTTTCTTATAGCCATTCATTCTGATAAAATAGCGGATTAAAAATCCTTTCAGGTATAGAGATCGAAAAATAAGAAACATAAAACCAAGCCAGAAGGTGAATAACTAACATCCCCCACAAAACGAGTTGATAATAGGTGACTTTTTTGTATTTATAACTAGCATTGATCACAGAAATATAAATCAAAGGCAATATACCTCTGGCTAAACGGTAAAATTCTACAGAATACCAAAGCAAAGGAATAAACATCAATAAAATCACCGAAGCATAAAACACATATTGTGAGAATAGTTTATTTTTTTGACTGATTGTACTTTTAGGAAATCCTAAATGTGCCCAGTATGCTAACCCCACATTCAGCAAGAAAAGAAAAATAACTTGTATCGAACCATTTGTTATTTTTTCAGTATATTGTTGGATTCTTCCGGAATTTGTTGAGAACTCTTCGATTAAATAATTCAAATAGGGAGGAGTTCCACTATAGATTACATAGATCAACTCCAGAAAAATTGCACCACCAACCATTAGTTGAATAAAAAACTTTTTGTTTTTTGAAGATAAAAATAAAAACGGTAGATAAAATAAACTGATCGTATGAAATAAGCTAGCGCTAATTATGCCAAAAAAATATTTTATTTTTTTATTTTCTACTAAATATGGAAATGAATAAATCACAAGAGATATCGCCACTAAATTCCTTAGTTGAATAGCATCAATAAAAAATAAAAATAACGTATAAATAATTATAAATAGATGAGTATTTACGCAATATTTTTTAACTGTCGCACCGATTAATAGGGTTGCAAATAAAAAGACCAACCCACGCATACCAAAGAGTCCTAAATTTAATTGTCGGCAAAACTGTGCAAAATAGTAAAAGCCGAATTCTGTCGCTTTATATTTGATACGTGCATCATCAAAATAAGTTGCTTTATAGTAGACCATGTCTGTATTTTCAGTACCACCTGCAAAAATCAATCCGAGGATCAAAACACTTAATAAGAGTAAATATTTATTGCGTTTATTTCTGAAAACTTCAATAAAATTAAGTATCAGTACAGCAAAATAAGCAACGATGATCATCCAGCAGACACCCTATTCAACATTTTTTTTATAAAACTGGTTCCATAAATCAACTGATTCAAGGTTCGATATCTCCGTTTTTCCATTAAACGACTCACCAGACATAAATAGTTTCTATAATACCGTGATGATTCTATGATTAAAGGTTTCTGTATTTTCTCTTTGGACAATAGTTGTTGGATATCTTGTAGCATCTTTTTTTGATTCGCTGTATTCATGCCGAATTGGGTATAGATATTCAACCCATGTCGTAAAAAATAAGTATAGCGATATTTTTGATAGTAGGGATAAACGCGTTCATTCCATTCAATTTCTCCAATTGTTTCTATAAATATTTGAAAATCTTTCACAGCTGAGGGATTATTTTTTAAAGAAGTACTCGTCAATTCACGTTGACTATATTGATAAACTACTTCGGGGACCAGCTGAATCGTTTGACATTTAGAAACATAGTTAAAATTGAATAAAGTATCTTCTTGCCCATAACGAAATCTTTCATCGAATTTCAAATCATACTCATCTATTATTTTTTTTCGGTACAAACAATTCCATAAATGGAGAAACGTCATTCGATGATCTAAATTAAACAAAGCATAAGCAATCTCTTTTTGATCCTTTAATTGCTTTTCTTCATAGGAGTAATCTATTTCAGACAAAAGCAGTTGTTTCTTATCAATCAACTGCATCGATTTGCCGCCTACGATCATATCTGCATCTCCGATTTTGTTAGACAAATAGACATAGATATTGGGATCAATTGCATCGTCTTGATCGATAAAACTAACAAATTCGCCTGTCGCATAAGCTAAACCTGTATTACGGGCTGCACAGATCCCCGCGTTTGTTTGATGAATCAATAATATACGTTCATCTTGTTGTGCAAATTTTTGGCAAATTTGATAACTATCATCTTGTGAACCATCATCAATCAAAATCAACTCGATATTTTTGTAGGGCTGATTCAATAACGCTTGGAGTGTATTTTCTAAATACAAGCTTCCGTTATAGATTGGAACAATCACGCTAATTCTCTTCAATTTTCTTACTCCTTTCCACTGAAGATCCGATCGAGCCAAGTGGATAATTGATAGTTTTTGTAAAGTTGATCATTTAGTAAATGGTAGTCTGTCTCAATAAAACGTTGTGGAATAACTGGCTTTTTTCGGTCAACTACGCAAATGTTATCAGGATGGTAAAAATCATAATTTTTCACTTCTGGATTTGTTGTAATCAGTTTTCTTCTCATTCCATGTGTCTCAATCGTACGCATCGTGAGACCTGATTGATTTGCTAGCTCTAGATCCAAAATAATTTTGCTCTCTTTAACCACTTCATTAACGATTGTTTGCGGAAGTGGTTGATAGATGAATTCTTCTTTTTTGGCTGTTGCGAGTGTCTTAGTTCCATATTTGTAATAATAAAAATGCCAGATAGAAGGAAGATATAGTTTGAAATAGTAGCTATATTGTTTTTTCTCACAAAGTTCTTTTACTTGATTGATAAATGAGTAACGCATGCTATGACCGAATCCCACAAAAGAAAAAAGATAGGTTGGCTCTTTTTTGTTTTTCTCATCGGAATTTATGTAGAATAATGGCAAAAAATTTAATTCTGCGTATTTCTTGCAGTCTTTCGCATCAAAACTATATAAATAATTAAAATAATCAAAGTATCTAGTCACTTGTGAAAATGTAGCAATTGAATCCCACAAATAGGCTAATTTAGGGATCGGTCCAACAATATCGGTCACCTCTTTGATGAACTTTTCAGGAAACAGTACTGGATTGATAACGAAAAAGTAATCATAATTTTCTTGTCCTATCGCTAATAAAATTTGCTTCAGATAACTCTCTCTTAAGGTATTGAACTTTGTAGAAAGTTTCATTTTGAGGTGTGAGTCCGAAGGGATCGCATTATAATACGTCACTTTTGCGCCTTTTCTTTCTAATTCTTCGATGATCAGCTGTGGATAATCGTAAAATTTCCATGCAATAAACAATATTTTTTTATCCTTTAAGCGTTTGTCCATACTATGCCTTCTCTCAATTTTCTCCGTTGTACTGTTTTGTAATCTCTCGAATCATTTGATTTAATGAATAATTTTTTTGATAGATCGCTATTATTTGTTGTTTGTCACAGCTATGCTCTGCATTTAGGATTGCTCGTGCAAATGAGTGAGGACTATCTGTATTTAATAAGCAACCACCTGTTTGTTCAATAATTTCTTCTACTCCTGTCACCTTTTTGCCAATAATCGGAACACCAGCGCGAATCGCTTCGATCAAAGAATAAGGCAACCCTTCATATCTCGAAGTGATCAAATAATGATCATACCCTGCAACGATTCGTTCACTATCCGTTCTTTCTCCTAATAAATGGACATTTCCCGTCAAATCGTGCTTGATTAAAAATGCTTTGACTTCTTTGAATAGTGGTCCATCCCCTGCCCAGACAAAATGATAATTAGGGTCTTGTTGAATGACTTCTTTTGCTACTTCCATAAATAAAAAAGGGTCTTTTTGAAAAGAAAGACGTGCGTTGTTACCAATAACAATATTCGATTCCTTCAACCCTAGAGATTCTTTGATCGTTTTTTTAGAAGGAAAGTCGATTGCAGGCAATCCATTGCGGATGACTATAAATTTGGATGGGTTATCAAGGTGTAATTTTATACCTGCCATTCGTTCTTCTTCAGATACATTAAACGTCTTCTTCGTTGCATACCTACTTAGCATCTTCTCTATCCAAATAAATAGTGTCTTCTTAGATTGCTTAAATTCCGAAGATAAGAAAGAATACGCATGTGGTGTATAAAAAACTTGCTCAATACGATTTCTTTTAGCAGCTATTCGCCCTAGCGCACCGGCTTTCGAACTATGACAATGCACAATATCCGGTTGAATTTCTTTCATTTGTTGTTTCAAGAAGCGGTAAGTAACATAATCATTTTTCACATCGACATTTCTAGTAAAGGTAGGACAGGGAATAAAAGTAGCTCGATCTTTTAACTGCATATATTGATCAGAAAAACAGTGATCCATTTTTTTTGTTCCATGAATAAAGTAAAGATCAAATTCTTCTTGGTCTAATTGTTCAATCAATTGAACGATATGTTTTCTTAAGCCGCCTTCCATTGATTCACTCAAGAGCAAAACTTTTTTTTTCATTTCCCTATCAACACGCTCCTTCAGGACGCAAAATAACAAAAAATGTACGATAGATGATTTTGAAATCAATATAAATACTTCGCTTTTCGATATATTCTAAATCTAGCATCACCATTTCAGAAAAACCGATATTGCTACGCCCGTTAATTTGCCATAAACCGGTACAACCTGGTTTGACCAATAGTCTTTGCTCATCATATTTCGTATATTGCGAAACCTCTCTTTGTAAAGATGGACGAGGACCAACTAAACTCATTTCACCTTTCAAAACATTCCATAGTTGTGGTAATTCATCTAAGCTTGTTTTACGAATGAATCGTCCAAATTTTGTTACACGTGGGTCATCTTTCATCTTGAACATCGCCCCTTCTACTTCATTCTTGCTCAGTAGCGTTGGGAGCTTTTTTTCTGCATCGACACACATCGAACGAAATTTATACATTTTGAATAACTGCTTATTTTTGCCTACTCGGTATTGGGAAAAAATGATTGGTTTTCCCGGCTCTTCCAGATATATCCTAAGAGCAATCCAAAGTAAGAGAGGTGATAAAACCACAAGGCCAATAAAGCTAAAAACAATATCAATGATTCTTTTAGAAAGTTCATATAATTTTTTGCGTTTCAGCTTCACACGATAAAATTGGACTCTCGAGCCAAAGCCCTCTTGAAATTTTTTCGTAACCTCGATATTTTCACTCATCCCATTGCCACCTTTCTTTATCGAATGGATCAAATCAACGAAAGAAACTAAATCGACGATGTTTCACTCTTTGATAAGTAAACGGCTCAATTTTGTTTTCGTATAGGATATCCATCGGCATTTTCTTTAATGATTTAACTTTTTCATTACCATAATCTTTTTGAATAATGTGATATGCTTCTTTTAAATAAAAATTCCTTTTTTCTAAACTATGGGCATCGGAAGCAATCATTTGAACCATATTTAATTGAATCATTGTTTTGGCAGTCTTTTGGATTTTTCGTCCAAACAAACCGACGATACTTGGTGCCGTTCCTTGAGCTAGCGCCCCCATATCTAAGAAAGGCAACAGTTTATTCGGATCATTAATGAATATCCTATTTCTTTCTGGGTGGACGATGATTGGTATATAGCCTTTAGCAATTAATTCAAAAAAGAGCTTTGTTGCATAAAGGGGAACGTCATTCGTCGGGAACTCTATTAGTAGAAACTGTTTTTTCTGCCCAAAACCAATAATTTCTCTTTTTTCTAAATCTTCTATCAACGTACCAGTAATACGATTTTCTTGACCTACGAGCAATTTCAGCTCAATATTGTTACGATCAAATTCAGTTTGTAATTTTGCTACTTCATTGGCTACATTCGTAGCGGGATTCAAAAATCGCCCATTCTTATGATGGGGGGTACACATCAAATGTGTGATTCCTTGTTCTCTGGCTTTCAACGCCATTTTGAGACTTTCATCGATGGTTTTCGGCCCATCGTCAACTCCTGGTAAAATATGACAATGTAAATCGATCATTTTTGAGCCCTACCTTTATTGATAACGACCTTTCTTTTTATCTCACTGATTACATACATTCCAATAGCCATAACCACAGCAAGTATCCCTGCATATATAAATGTTTGGACGAAAGACAATAAGTACCCCCGTACAAAGTAATAAACACTTTCCGTTAAAATACCGATCCGATCAATCACACCACTAAAATAGATCCATGTGGGTAATAATAGGAGTGTTCCGCCAGCGCCTAAAAACATCAAGGCGACAAATCGGAATTTTTGATGTGACCAATGAATGGTGTGGAGTAATAGCAGAAGTAGGCAAACCAAGATCACACCATTTCCAATAATCAATTGATTCAGCAATGGCTTAAATTGCTTCACTTTATTCACATAGTTAGCTAAAAATGGAATTTCTAACGATTTTTCGGTTGCTTCGATCGAAGAATCCACTAGCCTATTGATTACTTGTTCCTTGTCTTTCGTTACTTGTATGTTTTTTGTTTGAATATAGTGATTTAAATGTTGTTGGATTTTCTCTTTGATTTCTTCTTCTCCAGATAAATCGTATGTTTTCCTCATATAAAGGCTAGTTACATACTTTTTGACATTAGTTTGGACAAATGATAACGAGACAATCTCTTTTAACTGATTCGCCGGGACATTGCTACCTCTTCCAATATCTTGAATTTTCTCGTTAATTTCTTGTTGAACTAATTTTGTATATCGAGAATTTTCCATTTGCTTGCTCATGAAATTAGGATTTGCTAAGGTTACTCTGATACAAAGCAAAGACAAAAAGCAAAGACATGCAACCGAGCAAATATAGGTCAAAAATAAGCGTGCTGTTTTCTTTCTTAAACCTTTCTTCATGCCGACTATCCTTTGTTTATTTATTTTCATTGATCATCGGTCCTGCATGTAATTTTGCAGTTACAAATAATCGTTGATCCGTTAAGCCAATGCTGTCGATCGGATAACAGGTATATAGTATTAATTTGGCATTATTTCTTTGACGAATCTCCTGCTTTATCTGAGTATCATGTTTATTGGCTACTCTTACTTCTTCTACCTCATATTGATAGCTACCGTAATTCGTTTGGATTGTTATAATCTCTTGCGCTTTGATGTTAATTAACTTGCCAAATGAATCACTATTATGCCCAGCAATCAATGTAGTTCCTATTTCTCCTGGAAAAGTGGAACCCATATATTGTCCCGCGCCTTTTCTTAAAATAGTTGCTGAATCGCCAAAATATAATGGTGTTTTTAATTGGATCGAAGGGACAGATATCTCTCCATACAATTGACCATAATGAGGAAATTGAATTTTACTAGAAGAAATCTCGCTTTCTCCATTCGTAGAAAGTTGTTTGATAGCTTCTTTATGATTGTTCTCTTTAAATGTGGGTGCCTCTGCAAGTAACAATGTCTGGATAGAGGAGGTGACAAAGTGAATGACTGGTTTGCCAATCACATAAATCAAAGAATAATTGATGACCAAAAAAAGAAACGCCAACAGACATCCGTTAACTATTCGATTTAGCCCTCCCTTGATTCCTCTCTTACTCACTTCTACGTGCCACCCAATATGCGCCTCCAGCCAACATCAATACAGCACCTAAAGCCACATAGCTCGTGGTATAATCTGCACCGGTTTGTTTGATTTCATCTTCTGTAGAATAAATAGGAGTACCTGAAGGATCGACAACCGAAACGCCATCTCGATAAAAAGTCACTCTCAGATTTAAAATTTCTCCAATTTTTAAGACAATCGTTTTTAATTGCTCAATCACTGGACGTGGTAAAGCTTTGATCAGATTTTTTAGTGAATGGATCGAACGAACATCGACATTTTGTGAATTATCTAAGATCAATTGACGTGCTTCTCTTAAGTAATTTGCTACCTTTAACGCATTTTCATCTGACACCTGATGGACCTTCAGATAATTTTCTGCTTTTGTGATATCTGTAATATCAAAATCATATTTTTTCCCTTTCACCGTTACACCGGTATAAAGCTCATTTAAAATATCTCTTTCTGCGTTGGTGATTGCCCCTTGTGTTTCAGCATGAACTGCTGTCGGCAACAATAAACAGATAACTGACACCAATGTAAACAATATCCCTTTAAAATTTTTCATGATCTCTCCGCCTTTCATTAATAAATCCTGTAAATTTAGGATTAACTATGTCTTTTATTCTACTGAGAACCCTCACTTGATTTTTTTTGTTTTTTTAGCCTTCAAACGAATTACTTAAAAAAATAAAAAATGATTTGTATACATAAAAAGAGTTTGAGACAAAAAATTTTTGTCTCAAACTCTTTCATAATTATAAAAGGAAATAAATGAGAGACCTCAGTGTCAGCCTCTTACGACAAATGATTTTTTTCAAAACTTAGGGTCTTCTTTGAAAAAGTTCTTTTGTTTTGTCATTCGTGTACTTTGATGCTTTTCTCTTTAGCAAAGAGTTTCATTTGGAACATGATAGCAGGTCACGATCCATAGTAGTAATAGCCTTGATTTTCATCCTCTTTAGAAGCATTGTAAACTACTCCTAAAATATTGGCATTTACTAATTCCAGTAGATGTTTAGCTATTCGAAAATTCGCTTTTTTTGTTAACTTTTCACTGACTACCATAATCGTTCCATCCACTTTTGAAGACAATATTTGTGCATCTGTCACGGCAGTCAAGGGAGGGGTATCGAATATGATCATGTCATAGGTTGCTTCCAACTCCTCAATCACTTCTTCTAAGCGAGAAGAACCTAACAATTCAGCCGGATTAGGAGGTTTCGGTCCACTTGTCATAACAGAAAGATTTTTTTCAAAACTTTCTTGTATACATTCTTTAGCCTTGATGTTTGTACCTAATAATGTGCTAAGACCTACATGTTTCTCTAAAGAAAAAATTTTGTCTAGGGTTGGCTTCCGCATATCTGCATCTATGATCAATACTTTTTGCCCTAGATTTGCGTAAACCACTGCTAAATTAGCTGCTGTAGTTGATTTACCTTCACCTACACCTGGCGAAGTAACCACTAATGTTTGCACTTTTTTACCATAAGGAAAACTATATTGGATATTGGTCCGAATCGTTCGATAGCGTTCTGTAATCGGTGAAGTTTTATCCATGATTGTAATTAAATTTTTTCTGACTGTGGCATTTCTTCCTCTTCTTGTCTTTCTCATTGATTACACCCTTACTTCTTTTTTCGATTTTTTTTCTCATTGTCATCCATATAAGGGATACTTCCCAGTACCACCATATTAAATTCATTTTGAATCGTCTCACTATCACTGATTGTTCGATCCATGAATTCTAATATCATAATGATCATCAAACCAATAAATAAACCAATAAGCAATCCTTTGGCCAAAACTATTTTTTTATGTGGCTCTGTTGGTGTTGCACTAAGCGTAGCTTTTGAAATAATCGAAATGCGATCTACATTGAGTAATTTTTTTGCATTCTTCTGAAATTTTTCGGCTGTAACGTTAGCAATGTATTGGGCAAGTTTTGGATCAGGATCCGTTGCGACAATCGAAAACATTTGAGAATTTTCCTTTTGTTTGATACTTATAAGGTTTCGTAATTGCTCAATTGTTAAATGGACACCAAAATTTTTCGCTAAGTCTTGAGACACCTCATCCATTATCAAGTCTCCAGTAATAATGTCTTTATAGGTGGTAATCATTTGCAAGTTGCTGTTGACATCATTAATGTCTGCCGTTTCGTTTTTAGGTAAAGTAACGATTAATTGGGCTTGTGATTCATACTTTGGGACTAAGACAAATGCAATCAAAAGCATGGACATAATTAAACCTAATAAAGCAGAAATCACAATCGCAAATTTTCTTTTTTTTATGATACGCCAAAATTTCTCTATGTTTACTGTTTGCTCCATCCTTATCTCTGATTCTCCTAAATAAAATTATTTATAAACTATTTTTGCTCGTTAATTGACGATGTTCACTTTGAAAGAAAATAATACTTTTTTTATCTTTCTTAGTTGCTATCAATTATCTAAGGGATACTACAGTCAACTATTGACTTAATCAATCTTACTGAAATTAGTTTTTTCATTATCCGTTACATATTTGATGACTGTATATTGCTTGAATGAATCTGGTTTTTCAAATGAAATCACTAGATCAAAATCAGACTCTTTACCTTCATAACTATATTTCCCATAAATTTCTTTGACATTTTTATATTCTTGGCCTTTTCCTTTAACTGTCTTTAAATCAGCTGTTGATAATGTTTCTTTAATAAACTTCAATTTTTTTGGGTCCAATTTATTATTTTGGGTAATCGTTTTTTCAGCAATTTTTGTTAATTGCTTTACTTCTATATCTTGCTTATCGGCCCATGTCATTTCACTACTTGTCTGCGTTGGTTGACTGGAAGAAGCTGTACTATCAGTGCTAGTTGTATTAGTAGTTTTAGTTGATTTACCTGCCGAGCAGCCTGCCAATGCGAAGACAACCATACTTGCTAAAATTATTTTTTTCATTTGTTCATCTCTCCTTAAAATCATTTATCTCATTCTTCCTAAATTAGTACAAAAAAATTTAGTTGCTATATTAGTATAGTATTTTCGTTCATAATACTTTCCTAATTTTTTTATAGAACCCCACAAAAAAATTAATAATAAAAAAAATCCCTTTTAAAATTGCTTATAGAATAACTATAGTTACCTTTATTTATATTGGTTCCCCCAAAATTTAACGAACAAAAAATGGATATTTTGCGTTATAAAGTGATATTTACCAAGCGAAGGAAACTTCAAATGGAAGAGAATCAAATCTGTTTAGGAGAATTTAAAATGATTGAAGATTATATAGAAAAAGACATTATTAGAAAAGTAAAGTTAGTTGAATTTTTATTTGAATTAAAAGAACTGAACGTAAGCGAAACTGCAGAAAGATTGGGTGTGACATTCAACACAATCAAAGCGGATTTCCAAAAATTAGTCATTCGACTCGAAGATGATATCGACTATTATAAAATGACTAGTAGTCATCTACTGATATTTTTCAAACCATCTATTAGGCGCTATGATCTCATCAAACAAATTTACCAAGATTCTAATTTTTTAAGAGTTTGTTCCCGATATATCATGGGAGAAAATGATTATTTAACACTTGTGGATGAAGAGTTTTTATCTGTGACAAAAGTATTCAAAATAAAAAAAGATGTAGAGAACTATTTTGCAGAAGCACTCACCCCACTTACGAAGGAACCCGAAGAATCGCATGAGTTACAGTATCGCTTTTTGATCCTTTCAGTTTGGATGCGGTGTGACTATTTAGATACACAAATTGATCCCATAACAATGGAAAAAGCTGAAAAATATGCAGACAAACTACTTCATATCCTGTCTAATCGTTTAAATAAAACTCAATATACTTTCTTCAAATCCGCCATCTATCTTTCATTGGAACGGCGAAAAAGCAATCCAATTGTCTTTCCAAACGACACTATGAACATTTTTAAAGATGGTATCATTTTCAATATGTTTAGAGAGATTTTCATACAAATCGAGGAACCTTTAACAGATGAAGAGATAGCCTATCTAGCCCTTATTTACCGTACACTTCCTTACAATTCACCAAATTATTTCATGATCGAGATCGATTATCATTATGTAAGAAATCGCTTGATCACCAAGTTTAAAGAAATCGATTTATTGATCGAAATGTTTGAAAAAGAATTTGGTGTGAATTTATTTGGCAATATTTTGTTTGAAGTCCCCCTCTTTAACCTGCTATACACGTGTGCTTTGAACGTTGGTAATTTCTTAGTTACCAAACATATTTTCTTAAGTGCAGAGCAACTAGATTTATTAAATAAAGTCAAGTTTATTTTAAATAAATGGATTGAAGAACTTGATACTCCTATTCATCATATTCCTTATTTTCATCTGCAAGAATTTTGTCAGTTGACCTTTTTCATCTTGACCCATGGGAACCAATCAAAAATAGGTGTGGTCATCGTAGCAGAAAGTGAAACTTCGCATATCGTATTTCGGAATTCATTAGAAAAGAAAATGTCTACAAGTGATTTATTGATTGACACTACCCTTTATTATTCCATGGACGATGTGCCTAAATATATCAAAAAAACCGGTCATCTAATTATTTGTGAGCGAACGCTTTTGAATAAGGAAACCTTTAACACCGAGAATATTTTCCCAATCTCATTGAATTCCATCTCTAAGGATATCAATAAGATTGCGACACGTATCATGAACTTTGATTGATCTTCACTTGATACTGAAAAGAATTAGCAAGCAAGATCCAATTTGCTTGCTAATTCTTTTTTCTTTTCTATCACTAATAAAAAAGCTAGTTCAGTACCAATGATTTCACTCTGTTTGTTCGAATAAGCAATATTTCTTTTTTCCACTCAGTAAACTAGTTTGAACAAACTAAGAGCAAGGATGGGACAAAGATTATTTCTCTTCAAATCGCTACTATATAATCTTTATAATCTTTTGCTAATTCTTCTTCTGGCTCTTCGATGATATATCCTTGTTCCTTCAGCACTTTCTTAGTAACAACATAGTGTTTGACACCTGCTTCTACAATAACGACATTCGTTAAAATATTACTAATCTTCCCTGTAGCTAATTCCCCAGAGACAGCACAGGCCGAAACAGTGATTCCACGTTCTAATTTCATGATCATTTCTCCTAACTTCCTAAAATTACTTACTGTTATCATTATAAAAATTTACTTCTGCTCATTTTACAATTATTTTGGTAAAAATTTCTTCTAAGTTACTAAAAATGAAAAACATTCGTTCAAAGACCTTAAAGAATACTTTTTGCAATGAACTAGCAGAAAAAGAGAGCCGCTTTCCTCTTTTCTTAATTTATATTTTAGCAAAACATACAGATAACATTTTTTTATCTATTTCACCTCAGCCTATTTTTTTATCAATAAAATTAACTATCCATTCTTTTTCATTTTTAAACATACTGCTATATTCATACTAAAAACTTAAATGAATCTAGTTGAAAGATAGGATAGAAATAATACATTTCTTTAGCTTCCTTCGGTCAATGACTCTATTTAGTTGCACAAAGTATTAATTTTAACTATTTCTTCCTTTTTTTTAGAACAGCCTCAATAATTGAAAAAAAATCAAAGTCAGTTGGAATTTTTTACTTTTATATCAAAAAGACGAACTTTAACAAAAAAACGCTCAAAGCGTTCTCTATGCTTTGAGCGTCTTTCATACCTTTTATTTAACAGGTACATTTACAGAAACAAGTTGTTTTCCATCGAAACTTAGACTTTCAATTGTAAAACTATTTGCTGAAGCTGGAATCTTATTACCAATATAAACTTCAAATTGGTTGCCTTCTTTTAATTTAAAGCCTGGTTTGTATTCCTTATTATCAACAGTTAATTTGATAGAACGGATATCTCCTTTGTAAGTCCCTGTTAGATACTCTGAATTACGTGTATATTCATTTGGAACTAATTCTGGTTGGGAAACTGAAACTTCTTGACTTACTAAGACATTTCCAGATTTATCTAGACCTTCTAATTTTATAGATTTTGAATCAGCCGTGATTTTATTACCAATATAAACTTCAAATTGGTTTTCACCAGTGATTTTAAAACCAGGATTGCTTTCTTGTCCATCTACTACTAATTTGAATTTCTTAATGCCGTCACCGTTGAATGTACCTCTCATATATTCATCGCCACGGACATATTCATTGATACTTAAAGTTGGGGATTGCACAGTGATTTCTTTTGAAGCCAATTGTTGTCCTGATTTATCTAATCCAATCAGCGTAAATGTCGTTGTTCCTACTGGTACTTTGTTACCAATATATACTTCAAATTTATTACCTTCAGTGATTTTAAATCCTGGGTAATTTTCTTGTCCATTAACTACTAATTTGAATTTTTTAATTGCTTGACCTGTGAACGTCCCTGTTACATACTCATTGCCAGCTAGGTATTCATTTGGTTGTAACTCAGGATTTTGTACATTCACATCTTGAGAAACAATTTCTTGACCTGTTTTATCTATTCCCACTACTTTAATAGAATTAACATTTGCTGGTACTTTATTACCAACGTAAATCTCAAATTTACCGTCAGTTAATTTGAATCCTGGGAAGCTTTCTTGTCCATTAATAATCAATTTGAATTTTTTAACGCCTTCCCCTGCAACAGTACCTGTTAAGTATTCATTACCACGAATGTACTCATTAATTGTCAATTGCGGTGCTTCTACTGTTACATTTTGTTCGACAATTGTTTTACCGGCTTTATCTAATGCTTCAAGCTTAATAACTTTTGAACTTCCAGTAATTTTACTTCCGATATAAACTTCAAATTTACCATTTTCTAATTTAAAGCCTGGTTCATATACTTTACCATCAACAGTTAGTCGGAATTTATTAATGCTGTTGCCTTGGTAAGAGCCTGTCATGTATTCACTACCTAAAACAAATTTATCGACAGACAATGATGGTGCTTGAACTTGTACTGTTTGAGAAGCAACTTGTGTGCCTGCTGGGTTAAATGCTTTTAATGTAAACTCAGTTGTTCCTTCTGGGACACGATTTCCTACATATACTTCAAGTTTTCCATTTTTTAATTTAAAACCAGGTTCATAGGTTTGTCCATTGACAATCAATTGGAATTTTTTGATGTTCCCAGTAATTGTACCCGTTACATATTGATCTCCTAATGTATATGGATTAAGTGTTAATGTTTGTTTCGATTTTTCTTCAAGTGCTTCTTGTGCTTTTTGGATTTTGGCTAATAATTCTGTTTTTGTTTCGCTTGCTTTTAAAGCATCCACTTTTGCTTTGGCTGCATTGATTTGCTCTTGCGTATTTTCTGGTTTTGGTGTTTCTCCATTGAATAACGCATTTACTGCTTCTGTGGCTGCTTGTACTTTCGCAGCTTCTTCAGTTGCTTCATCCAATGCTTGTTGTGCAGCAGTGATTTTTGCTAGTAAAGCTGTTTTTACTGTCTCATTTGTTAATGCATCTACTTTTGCTTTGGCTGCGTTAATTTGTTCTTGTGTATTTTCTGGTTTTGGTGTATCACCATTAAATAACGCATTTACTGCTTCTGTGGCTGCATTTTCTTTTTCTACTTCTGCATTTAAAGCATTTTGAGCTGTCGTAATTTTTGCTAATAAAGCTGTTTTTGCATCACTATTTGCTAATGCATCCACTTTAGCTTTAGCTGCATCAATTTGTTCTTGTGTATTTTCTGGTTTTGGTGTATCTCCATTGAATAACGCATTTACTGCTTCTGTGGCTGCATTTACTTGTATTTCGTCTAAAGCATTCTGAGCTTTTGCAACCTTTGCAAGCAAGTCTTCTTTTGCTTGACTATATGGCAGAGCATTTACTAATGCTTTGGCAGCGTTAACCTGTTCACTTGTATTATTAGGTTTAGGTACTTGATTATCATTGAATAAGTTATTCACTGCTACCGTAGCTTTATTTATTTGATCTACTTCAGCGGATGCTTTATCTAGAAACGGTGTAAGGAAATTAGCCCAGTATGCTGAGATATAGCTACTACTAATATCTCTTGGAATATAATTATTCATTTCTTGACGAACATTATCAATTCTACTTTGAGTAACACCTGGAGCTAAGACACCACTCGTTGAATAAATTGAGTCAAGCAATGTACTGATTCTGTTTCTACTTGTGATTGCACTTTGTGGGACATCGGTGAATTTACGATAGTTACTTGTATTCCAACGAGCAATATCTCCCTTACCAGTAGCCACATTAATAGAAAAATTAGTTGATGTTCCTTCAGCTTGGAATGTCACTTGAACATTTATTGTATTTGAATATTGCGAAGTAGAAAACTTCACATTTTTCCCTTGAACATTAACCTTTATGTCATTCGCTGTTAATGTGGAACTAGGTTGTTTGAAGATTGAAAAAGTAATTTGAAAAGTAGCTCCTCGCACAGTATTTGGTAGTGTCCCAGAATAATTATTCGTCGGTGTTGATGGTAATACTTCTCCAATATTCCAATCAAAATTGGAAGGATTCACTGTTTTTCTTTCTGTAGCTGTTAGATTTTGTTTTTGAGTCAACGTGTTCTCGTTTGAAATAGCCTCCGAATTTTTTGTATTTTTTTCAGCAGTAGTTGCTGTTTGATTTTTTTCTGCTGCATAAACCAATGAGGTTCCTGCACTAGCTGCACTTGAAACAAGCACTAAGCCTGCAGCTGACGCAGCAAGTAGTTGTTTTCTAAGTTTTTTGCTTTTTGATAGATTTTTCTTTCCCATTTTACATTAAAACCTCCTATTAAATTGTCAATAAATTTTTATTGATAGACAAATTATAGGCGACCTCCAAAAAAAATTTTTCACGTTTTTTCAATTTCAAGAATACTTATGTTAAAAAATAAAAATCTCCAATCGAATAAACGTCTATCCTTTTTCCAATAAAAAATGATTGCTCTCCTAAAGTTATCCACATCAAATATTGTTATATCAATGTCTTAACCTATTTCTAGCAAAATAAATTTCTTCTATCTTTTTTGAAATATAAAAAAAAATTATCTGAGCCACTAATAATATGCTTAGGTCCTAAACAGAAATCTTTATTTGGATAGGAGAAAGGATGAAATACAATGAAAAAGAAAATAATTGTTACTTCAGCTACTGGTATCATGCTATTTTCAAATTTACTTTTACCAAGTGCCCAAGTACTAGCTACCCAAGAAAATCTCTCATCAACTAATACTCAAGTTATTCCTAAAGCCTCAACGCAAAGTTTTACATTAAAAGGCTACGATAATACAACTTTTGCTCAAATCAGTGTTGCTAACAGTAACCTTCACTTGCAAACCTTCGCTGTTCAACCACATTGGGGCTTCTATGGAGATACTTACGCAAGTTTACAAATTAAGCGTGGAACACAAGACGTCTACAAAAAAAGCTTTGTCGGCAACCAAAAATTGACAGCTGAACAAAAAGATATTCCTTTGCAGGATGGAGATATCGTAACAATCACTCATCGTGAAGCGAATGATACTCGTTTTGCTGTCAATGACCCATCATTAAAAGGTAATACTTCTGGCGATTACACTTATGTCGTTAAAAATGGCAAATTAAGCAATATTACTTTACAACTAGCAGAAGCGACAAAAGCAGTCAATGATTTATTCAATGGCGACACACCTAAACTGGGAATCACCCAAGAACAAGCAGATGCAGCAGCGGCTAAACTTAACGCACTACCAAATTATCTGCCCCAACTTGGTCAATTATGGAATAAGCTAGAAAAAGCTTACAATGCTATCAGTGTCCATGCTGAGACACAAGGTTTCACCCTAAAAGGTTACTATGATCGAACATTTGCTCAAATTAGTGTAGTGAATAGTACTCTTCACTTACAAACAATGGCCGTTGAACCACACTCAAGATTTTATAGTGATATTTACGCAAGTTTACAAGTTAAACGTAGAACACAAGTGGTTTATCAAAAGGACTTTGTCGGCAATCAAAAATTGACAGCTGAACAAAAAGATATTCCTTTGCAGGATGGAGATATCGTAACGATCACTCATCGTGAAGCGAATGATACTCGTTTTGTTGCTACAGATCCTTCTTTAAAGGGCAATACTGCCGGCAATTACACCTATTTTGTTAAAAATGGCAAATTAGAAAACATCACTTTGCAACTGGCAGAAGCAACGAAAGCTGTCAACGAGTTGTTCAATGGCGACACACCTAAACTGGGCATTACCCAAGAGCAAGCAGATGCAGCAGCAGCTAAACTTAATGCACTACCAGATTATCTAACTCAACGCGATCAGTTATGGAATAAGCTGGAAAAGGCCTACAATGCCATCAGTGTTCAAGCTGAAACACAAGGATTTACCTTAAAAGGTTATGATAATACAACCTTTGCTCAAATCAGTGTTGCTAGAAGTAACCTCCACTTACAAACCCTCGCTGTCCAACCACATTGGGGCTTCTATGGAGATACTTACGCAAGTTTACAAATTAAACGTGGGACACAAGTGGTTTATCAAAAAAACTTTGTCGGCAACCAAAAATTGACAGCCGAACAAAAAGATATTCCTTTACAAAATGGGGATATCGTAACGATCACACATCGTGAAGCGAATGATACTCGTTTTGTTGCTACAGATCCTTCTTTAAAGGGCAATACTGCCGGCAATTACACCTATCTTGTTAAAAATGGCAAATTAGAAAACCTCACTTCGCAACTGGCAGAAGCGACGAAAGCCGTCAATGATTTATTCGATGGCGAAACACCTAAAGCTGAAAATACACAAGAACAATTAAACACAGCTTTAGAAAAAATCAATGCTTTACCTAACGGATTAGCTGAACGAACAGCTTTACAAAAAAAATATGACCAAGCTTATCTTGCATTAAAAACCTATAAAAAAACGATGTTCACCACAGCATATCCAGGAAATACTGCTGCTGCAGGAATTTTAATGGGGAAAGATCATGATCGTCAAGATTTAGGTATCCAATTAACAAAAGGTGCAAAAATTACCATTAGACAAACGAATCCAAAATTCACTTCAAAAATGACGTTGCGTTTATTAACCAATAATTCAAGTACTGAATCTGCTATTGATTTCACAACAAACAATGTCACACTAACTGCTAAAGCTTTAGCAGTACCATTTGTTTATACGCCATATAATCAAGAAAATGGGGAAAAACCACAATTAGAATTTACTGTAGAAGGACAAAAAATCCTATTACCAGTCTTTAGTAAAAATGGGGATATCGAAGCATTTAAAGATACTTGGAATCAAACAAAAGGTTATGGATTGATCAAAGGAAAGAGATTTCAAACTTTCTTACCTGAACAAAATCGCAATCAAGCTTTAAAAGTGGACCTCAACCGTCTAATTGATAAATATGATAATGATATTATCGGATCCTATAATGAATTATTAGGTTTATCTGACAATGACCCAAATCCATTGAACCGTTCTTCAGAACGTAGATATTTCTATAAAGCAGATGCTTCAGGTGCGGGTGCTCTTTATTATGGTGGCCTTTGGGCAGCACAAACTAGTACGTCTGGCGACGCTTGGTTAGGCGATGGTTGGGGAGTGCTTCATGAAACTGGTCACGGCTATCAAGGAAGCTTTATGAACAAAGGAATGGATGTCGGTGAAGTTTGGAATAATCTATATGGTGTAATTTATAATTACAAACACATGGGTAAAACTGCTGCCGATAAAAATTCTTGGCTTTATGATTATGGACACAAACAATCCATTGAAAATGCATTAAAGAATACAATCAATAGTGCTGATCCAAAATTCAATAGTCAAGATTTACGTAAAAAATTAGTCATTCTTTCAAACATCGTTGATAAAGCAGGAAATGAAGGCTTTACAAATTTCTATACAAACTACCGAAAATTTGCTAGTCAGTCAGGATTCAATGCCAATAACTATCCATTACCAGATTTGATCACAACTGAAATGGGTGCACCGAAGAAAGTGGACTTTTCTGCTGTCTTAAACGCTTGGGGCTTATCAGTATCAGAAAAAGCGAAAAAAGCAGCCGCAGATAATGGCTACCAACAAGTGGCTCATTTGGCACAAGTGGTTCCTGATAATCGATTAGATGCAGCGATTCAACAATTGACACAAAATAATCGTCTAAGTTCCGTTTTATCTTTAGTTACAAATGAAGAATTAAAACCATTGAATCTAACAAGCAACGTTACATTGAAGTTTAAAGATGGCAACTTGTTCGAAGGTATGAAATTGCGTATTTTAGATGGAAATAAACTTTATAAAGAAATTACTTTAGGTAGCGATCCAGTTACGATCAACAACATGCCAAATGGTGTATACTCTCTTGAATTGGGAACAGACACTGGTTATATCCAAAAACCATATCTTTTTGTGAAAGACAATGGTACAGTAACTATTTCATTAAATAACTATCTCAAAGAAGCCACAGAAGCAGTTGACCACTTATTCCAAGACAATGATCATTCGAAAATCAAGACAAATCTGATGCAAAAAGATATTGATCAAGCCAAGAAAAAAGTAACGGCTTTACCAAACAGTAGCCAAAAAGATAACTTATTGACACGATTAAATAATGCTTTTGATCAATTGCAAGAGTTTACTTTCAAAGGATTAGGAAACTTCCATTTTGCTTCCTTTGACGTAGCAAATGGCGTAGCAACCGTACGTACAATAGCTGGTACTCCGCATAGTTACTTCAATGATCGCTATGCAAGTATCACTATTTCACGTAATAATGAAACGCTCTATCAAAAAGAATACATTGGAGATCGTCATTATGATGCTAAAACGGATACGATCAATTTGAAGGAGGGCGACACAGTTACTGTGACACACCGAGAAGCAAATGCAACTCGTTTAGCCATCAATCATGAGAACTTGAAACACAATACAAGAGGAACATACCATTACGATGTACGTAACGGACAATTAGTTCTAAGAAAGTAAAAAATGTTATTAAAAATTCTATACTAACTATTTAACTGAAGCTGGAGCAACGATTGCGGCTCTTTGTCAATCATGAAGAGACTGGGACAAAACTTGTCTCAGTCTCTTCTAGTATTTCTAAATACGAATAAACGGTGAGATAAAACTAGTATCTTCGGAAAATTTGAGGAGCACCAAGCAGGTAACAATCAACATCAAAAACTAGTGTTTGTATTTCTTGTCAATTTTCGGAAATTCTTTCTTATTTCTTGATACTGAACAATTTTGTCTCAACCTCAAATTATAGAGTCACTATTGCCCCAGCCACTTTATTAAGGATGATTATTTTATGAAACGATCACGCAATCAAAAAATTGATCACTTGAGAGCATTAGCAATTTTGTGTATCATTCTTGCTCATACAGGATTACAAGGAATCCTGTTCAATTTGCGTTGTTTTGATGTGCCATTAATGGCCTTTTGTTTAGCTATTTCTTATTACTATAGCAGCAAGAATCTCTCCTATATTTCCTATGTCAAAAAAAGATTCACTCGTTTAATGGTTCCAACTTATATATTTCTGGCGTTATTATTTACATCACTTTTTTTCATTGCTCAGATTACCGATACTCCTTATCAATTTAATATTTTTTATATTTTGCACGCTTTTTTCATGGATACAGGTTATGGTTATGCTTGGATTATGCGAACGTTTTTTCTTGTATCTTTACTCATGCCCTTCCTGTATAAATTGAGCAAAAAATATCAGCACTTTGTGGAAATACTTGGTATTTTCACTTTATTATTAATCCTCCAAATCTTTTTAGTTTATTTGATTCCTTATGTGCCAAGCTCATGGCAAATCCTTTATACTCAACTCGTTCCTTTAGCTTTTGGCTATTGTCCGATTGCTTTACTAGGATTACTTGTTTTTCAATTAGACCGAAAAAAACTATTACACTTATCAATTGTTATCTTATGTTACTTAAGCATTAGTTTCTATCTCTACGGACTCCATGGATTAACTTACTTTAAATACCCACCACAGTTGCCTTTTATTTTATATGGCTGTTTCTGTGGCTGTTTCTTATGGTATATGTTAGCTAAATATGAAGGGAATTTCTTCGCCCCTATCAGTAATTATCTTTCTCTTCATTCACAAGAACTTTATTTTATTCATATTTTCTATATTTATATTTATGAGTTTTATTTACCAAAGGAAGGAAGTCTGTTAAACAATTGGTTCTTTAATTTTATCTATTTACTTTCTATGTCATTACTTACGTTGTTTTTGATCAATCAAGGCAAAAAGAAAGTAAAACAAATTAAGAACAAAACACGCCAAGTAGAATGTGACGAGTAACCGCAGAAGCAGGAAAGAGAAATCTCTCGCATCAACTTTCCCTACTGAAAGTCAGCTGTTTAAACGTCTTTTAGCCATTTTTTACATGCGAAAGAGCTTGGGCTGTTCGTTTTTGTCCCAAGCTCTTTTGATTTATTCTTCTTCTGCTTCAGGCAATTGATGGAATTTGATCAACTCATTCACAGCCACAGGTACGACTGATAAAAAGCCTACTAACAACCAATGGTTTAAGCTAACATGCACTAAGCCAAATAGTTCTTGGGTAAACGGTAATAGGGCAATGACCGTAGTGATGACCAATGAAAGTACCGCCATTTCCAATAACGATTTATTCGTTGCTAAGTTCACTTTGAAAATTGATTGACTGCTACGCACATTGAATACATGGAGGATTGACGAGTATGCTAACACTAAAAAGGCAACTGTCTGTCCAACTTCTTGTCCTGCATCGACCCAAGGGCTAATGGTATCGACATAGCTTCCCAAATAATAACCAAACAAAGTCACGATCGTAAATATAGTCGCATTGATCGCAATTTTTTGTAGTAATCCTCGAGCAAAAATCCCTTCATTCTTAGGAATCGGTGCTTCGTCCATGATCCCTTTTTCTGCTGGTTCACGCCCCAAAGCAAATCCAGGCAACCCATCAGCAACCACGTTGACAAACAACAATTGAACTGCTGTAAACGGTGCTCCCCAGCCCACTAGCATCGCAATCAACACAATAAAAATTTCTGAGACATTACAACTCAACAAAAAGTTGATCGCTTTACGAATGTTTTGATAGACGGAACGTCCTTGACTAACTGCATCGACGATCGTTGCAAAGTTGTCATCGGTCAAGATCATATCTGATGCACTCTGTGCCACGTCAGTTCCAGTGATTCCCATTGCACACCCTACGTCACTTGCCTTCAAGGCGGGAGCATCGTTGACGCCATCTCCAGTCATAGCAACCACTGCACCAGTTCGTTGCCATGATTTAACGATCCGGATCTTGTCTTCCGGCGTAACACGAGCATAGACAGAAAGGTCTTTGACACGTTCGTCTAATTCATCATCAGATAGTGCTTGTAGTTCTGAGCCCGACAGTGCTTCGGCTGGATTCGATAAAATCCCTAATTCTTTGGCAATTGCGCTAGCCGTTACCACATGGTCTCCGGTGATCATCACTGTTTTGATTCCTGCTTTTTTCGCTCGTTTGATTGCTCCTTTACTTTCAGGACGAGGCGGATCAATCATGCCGATCAAACCAATCAAACGTAAATCTTTTTCTAATGCTTCTGACGTGATTTCTTGCGGTTCTTCTTCATAGATAGCATAACCTACCGCAATGACCCTTAAAGCTTTTTTCCCAAAACTGTCATTGACGATCGTGGCCTGTTCAATGTCTCCTGAAGTAAAACGCGAAGCTAGGACGTCAAAAGCGCCTTTCGTAATTGAAATATATTTTTCACCCATTTGATGAACCGTTGTCATCATCTTACGGTCTGAATCAAAGGGTAGTTCTGCCACTCTCGGGTACTTTTCTTCTAATTCCTCTTTTGTGTGATAATTTTCTTCAACCGCTCGTACGATCGCGGCTTCTGTAGGGTTTCCTTTGACAATCAATTCATCATTTTCTTTTTCGACCGTCACATCGGTACAAAGAGCAGCCATCTTCAAGATTTCCATCGCACTGTTGGTCATTGAGTCCTCTACATCAGTCACTTCATCTTCTTTGCTCCAAACTCGGCGGACACGCATTTTATTTTGTGTCAGCGTTCCCGTTTTATCTGAACAAATCACATTGGCTGTTCCTAAAGTCTCAACTGCGGGGAGCTGACGAATAATGGCATGTTTCTTCGCCATTTTTTGGACACCATATGCTAAAGTCAATGTAACGATAACTGTCAATGTTTCTGGCACCGCAGCGACGGCTAAAGAAATGGATGTCATAAACATTTCCAGTAAGGGTTCTCCTTGGAGTTCACCAATAATAAACACTAACGCTGCAGCAGCTAATGCGATAAAACTGATGCGTTTGCCTAGTTGATTCAATCGAATTTGTAATGGTGTTTTTTGAGCAGTGTTGTCATTTAAAAGTCCAGCAATCTTACCCATTTCGGTTTTCATCCCGATAGCGGTCACAATCGCTTTCCCACGACCAGCTGCGACTGTACACCCTTTAAACACCATATTGATTTGATCACCTAAGGCATCATCTTCTTGACTCACATAATCTGCATCTTTTTCGACCGCTTCACTTTCACCAGTCAGTGCCGATTCCTCTACTCTTAATTGAGAGGTTTCAACTAATCGAGCATCCGCCGCAATGGCTGAGCCAGATTCCAAGACCAGAATATCTCCCACAACTAGGTGTTCAGCATCCACTTTTTCAACTTTGCCATCTCGGATGACTGTGGCAGTTTGCTTGTTCATATCCTGAAGAGATTCCAACGCTTTTTCGGCATTTCCTTCTTGTACGATAGCTAATACTGAATTAATGATTACGATCGCAATGATCAACAGTCCTTCAAATAAATCCCCATGTTCGGTGGCAAAGGCAGTATAAAAAGAAATGACTGCTGCTACAAGTAAAATAATCGTAGTAAAATCAGATAAACTTCGTAAAAACTTTTTTGCCAATGACTCTTTAGGCGCTTCCTCAAATTTGTTTTTCCCTTGTTCTTGACTTCTTTTTTCTGCTTCTTGGGTCGTTAACCCCTGTTCAATTGTTGTTTTTGTTTCACTCTCCACTTCTTTCACTGTTTTCTTAAAATCATCCATCCTATTCCTCCTTTATTTTAAGCACACAAAAAAGGTACTTATTTTACTATACCATTGTTAAATTGCCTTATTCAACTATACCGCTTGTTGCTTCTCTAAAATAAGCATATCTCGTGAGCTTCTTTTTTGCAACCGCTAACAAAGTGTGCTATATTATAAGTGTAAGGAAGGAGGATACCATCAAATAAACAAAAGAATTTCTCGATAGATTAGTATAAGCAAACAAAGTTGTTAAAAGGTACAGGTTTCACCAATGAGGTCATGTGAAGTATAATCTTTTACAAATAGTGAATGCGTATGAGGCGTTAGATCATGCAGTATCTAAACCAGAAGTAACATGATACGTAAAAAAGAAGAACATGAATATCTGAAAACTGAATAGAATCAAGAGATGTTTCAACTGTTGAAGATGTAACAAAAACAAGATTTTTTGTTTATCAAGAAGAAATTCAACACGGTACTTTGCATGGGTCATGGAAAGTTACACTTATTTTGTTTATTTGATTCCTTCCGCATACGAAGAGCTGGGCTTATCGAGAGCCCAGCTTTTTTTGTCGCCTGAGTTTATTTATCTTCTGCAAGAAACGAATCCATGTCTCCTACACTTTTTAATTCCAACTAAAACAAAGAATAGAAAAAAATCAGTCAAAGAACCCATTTTTCTAGTTGAGGATTCTTTGACTGATAATTTATAATGGGCAATTACTGCCATTTTGTTTAATCGTATTGAAACAGCTTTTTTATCTTTATTTGACAAACATTGCATCGCCGAAACTAAAGAAGCGATAACGTTCATCAATAGCATGTTGGTAAGCTGCTAATGTTAATTCTCGTCCAGCAAAGGCACTCACTAACATGACTAACGTTGATTTTGGTAAATGGAAGTTTGTTGAAAAGGCCTCTACTACTTTAAATTGATAACCTGGTGTGATGAAAATATCTGTCCAACCACTATCTGCTTTGATTTCACCATCAAATTTAGTTCCAATCGTTTCAAGTGTACGGATCGAAGTCGTTCCTACGGCGATGATCTTGCCCCCATTTTGACGGACTTTATTTAAGCGACTTGCTGCTTCTTCTGTTAGACGATAAAATTCACTGTGCATGTGGTGTTCTTCAATCTTGTCCACACTGACCGGCCGGAATGTTCCTAACCCTACGTGAAGTGTCAAATAGACGAGTTCTACCCCTTTTGCTTCGATTTCTGCTAACAATTCTTTGGTAAAATGTAATCCAGCTGTAGGAGCTGCTGCCGACCCGTTTTCTTTTGCATAAACAGTTTGGTAACGATCTGGATCCTCTAAACGTTCTTTGATATAAGGCGGTAAAGGCATTTCGCCCAATGATTCCAATGTTTCAAGAAAAATACCTTCGTATTCAAATTCAATGATTCTTCCGCCATGTTCTAATTCTTCTTTGACAACTGCTTGTAAACGACCATCACCAAAGGTAATCCGCGTGCCTACTTTTGCTCGTTTTGCCGGTTTGATCAACGTTTCCCAAGTATCTCCTTCTGTATTTGTCAAAAGTAATACTTCGAGGTGTGCACCTGTTTCAATTTTTTCACCATATAAACGAGCTGGCAACACACGTGTATTATTCATCACTAGCGCATCTCCTGGATGCAATTCTTCTAAGATGTCATGGAAATGTTTATCCGACATTTCCCCAGTTGTACGATCTAAAACTAGTAACCGAGAATGGTCACGGTCTTTTAGTGGTGTTTGAGCGATCAACTCTTCTGGTAAATCAAAGTCAAAATCTTCTGTTGTTAACATATCGTCACTCACTTTCTATCTTCTGCCTTGTCATTCTAACATTTTTACTGTTACCTTGGCAAAACCCGCACTCGAAAAAAGAAGAAAGAGAAACGAACGAACAAACCGATTTCTTGCAAGTGATCGTTTTATTTTTTTATAGATTTGATTGCCTCATTGATATGATTGAGTTCAAAACGTTCAATTGTGCCTCCAAACTCCACAGTGATTAAGTCATTCAATTTCTTTGCATCCATTTCTTTGACAATCGCTAAGACCCCTTCTTGTCCTTCTGGGATACAGTTAGCAATATAATGAAAAACATTTTCAGATTTTTTCTCTGCATGATGCGCTTGCCCAAAACCAATGACATCGCCAATTGCCCAGCCAAAGATCGCCCCTAATGGACCACCGATAAAGCCAATGATAATACCTAAAATACTATCACGCCACTCATTCTTTTCGCCTGAAAGATTCTCAAAATCCATCACTGTAAATCCTCTTTCGTCAAACGCGCGTTGAGCTAACATCACTTGTTGAACCTCAACATCTGGTTTTAGATCATTTCTTTTAAGTTTATTGAACACTTCTAAGCAGTGAACATCTTCCGCCATGTTGATCACTATTAGTGTATTTTCCGGCTCTACTTCGATGTTTGGATCTAGAGCTAGATCTTCCATTTCATAAAAAGAAGAATAATCATTTAGATCACCTGAAGCAATTTTAGCCATCAACATTTCTGACTTATTGAGTTGATCGTCAGATACTTTTTGAAAGTTGCCCATTTGATCCTTGATTTCTTTATATTGATCTTCCGTCAATACCTTCCCATTTTCAGTATTTCTATAATATTGTGCCATTGTCTTTTCAGCTCCTTCAAATAAATTGGATAAACATGTTCTACTAAAAAAATACATCAATTAAGTGACACTTTTTTATTTATTTTTTTTGTAATTAGAAAATAAATAAATAAATAAATAAAAAATGCCTGAGTTTCTCACTCAAGCATTTTTTGGTCTTTAACATTTATTTCTTCAAATGATAACTATACGTACTTATCACGATATTTTCTCGCCAAGATAAACGAAGTCTTAATCGTAAACTTGTTTGATTGTGTAAGATATTTTGCCAACGACGGTTTGGTACAAACTGTGGAATCAATACTGTCGTCGTATAGTTTTGTTTTGCGGCATTTTTACTTACCAGATCAACGTAGCGGATAATTGGATTTTCAATAGAACGATAAGAAGAATGAACAACTGAAAAACGGACATCAGGAAAATGTTTCTTAAAGTCTGCTTCAATTTCTTTTTCTTTTGCTATATCTTCATCCAATGACACGTGCATGGCCACCACATAATCCCCGATCGAACGAGCATAATTGATCGCACCGATGTTAACACGTGTGACATTTCCTACTAAAACCAGCACGGTATTTCCATCATAGTCATGTAACTTGGCGTCCGTTTCAAGTCGCAGCTGTTCTGCTACCTTTTTGTAGTGATCATGAATGCGATAGAAAATATACATCACAATTGGCATGATGATAAAGAATGGCCAAATATCACCTAAGCGGTAAACGAACAAAATCGCAATGATCGCATAAGAGATAAACGCACCTGTGATATTTGCAATAGATTTTCCTAACCAGTTCTTTCCTTCTTTTTTCCATTTAACGACCATTCCTGTTTGCGATAGCGCAAAAGGAATAAATACACCGATCGAGTATAACGGAATCAAACGTTCCGTTGAACCATGGAAAATAAATAAGAGAATGATCGAACCAAAAGCTAATGTCATGATCCCATTTGAGTACCCTAAACGATCTCCACGATCTTGATACATATGTGGCATGAACTTATCTTTTGCCAAATTGTATGCTAATACTGGGAATGCAGAGAATCCAGTATTGGCAGCAACCGCCAAGATCAAAGCGGTAGCAAATTGTAATACATAATACAATACGCCATGGCCAAAGACAGCTTTCCCAATTTGAGACAATACAGTAACTTCTTTTTCAGGTACGATCCCATACCAATAGTTGATGAACGTGATACCGACAAAGAAGAAGCCTAAGATCAAAGCCATCATTGTTAAAGTTGCTGCTGCATTTTTTGCTCGAGGTTTCTTGAAAAATGGTACGGCATTACTAATTGCTTCAACCCCTGTTAAAGAAGAAGAACCAGAAGAGAATGCTCGCAAAATCAATGCGATCGACACCCCTGGGATTGCAGCTCCAGGTAAGGCTGTTGCATGTAATGGTACGGCACCAGTAATGATATTAAACAGTCCGACCGCAATTAGCAACGTAATCACAATGATGAACGTGTAAACAGGGAATAGCAAGAAAGAAGCCGATTCCCTTAACCCGCGTAAATTCAGCATCATCAAGAGCAATACGATCGCAACTGAGATTGCTACTTGGTGACCATACAATGCGGGGATTGCCGAGGTAATCGCTTCGGCACCAGCTGACACGGAAACAGCTACCGTCAACATATAGTCGATCAACAAGGAACCTCCAGCGATCAACCCGGCATTTTTCCCAAGGTTTTCACTGCTGACGACGTAAGCTCCTCCGCCTTGAGGATACGCGTGAATGATTTGACGGTAAGAGAGAGTTAATGAAATCAATAGAATAATAACAAATGCTGCAATTGGCAGTGAATACCAAATGGCTGCAGTTGACAAGGCAACTAAAACAACCACAATCTGCTCTGTACCGTAAGCAATGGATGATAGGGCATCCGATGACAGCAATGCTAACGCGGCAAAACGAGTTAATTTATGCTCGTCGTTTTCAGCAGATTTCAACGGCTTACCTACTAACAACCTTTTTAAGTAGTCCAATTTTTTTACTCCTTTACACACATATTTACTTCAAAATTATTATTGTCAAAATTAAAAAAATTTATCTTAAACAAGATGTTATAGTACGCTCCCATAATATAAAAGTCAATAAACTTTCATAAAATTAATTGAAAAAAATTAGAAAAAAAACAGTATTTTTTTCAATCGTACGTTAAATTAGCAAATGCCTTACATTTCAGCGACTTTTTTCCTTTTCTGTCAAAAAATGTAACATCTCACTCATCGAGATTTTTCTTTCCTATTCAATAAAAACTTTTACTTTTCGTAGAACTTGAACAACCAGCACTTTCCAAAAAATAAGTAAACGGACTGTGATTTTTTCTAGCAATCATCAATCATTGTGGAATCAGCCATAACAAACTTTACTTTTCTATTTTCAATTTTTTCAATTAAACTCGTTGTTTCTACAAAAAGAAAAAAATAGCTCCTCTGATCACCTAAGCTCTGTTAATAAAATAAAGGCCTTGTCAGACGAAAATACATGACTATTTCTGTCTAACAAGGTCTTCTTTTTTCAAACTGGTTATTGCTTTAACTACTAGTGGAAAATATGACTCTGATGTGCTGCTTCTTTGAATTTGACCATTTTTTCTTGGACATAAGGCGCAACAGCCGTTCCAATAACACCAAAGCTAACGAATAGACCAATCATGATCCAAATCGCATTTGCAGCATTTGGCCAATAGATTCCTCCTGCTGATTCTCGTAATAGATTAACCGCATGAGTGAATGGCAAGAATGGATTGATCATTTGGAAGAACTTCCCTGATACTTGGATAGGATAGTTCCCACCTCCACCAGAAATCGATAGCACGAGGATAATGATCGCAAGTCCCTTCCCAACGTTATCAAAGAGCGCCGCTAAAACATACACGATCATCATAAAGGCTAGCGAGATCAAAACGGCAAAGGACACGCTATAAACTGGATTATGGACATCCACGCCTAATAAAAAGATATTTCCTAAAGTAACGATCAAACTTTGTGCGACAGCCATCGTTAAGAACGTGAGCATTCGTGCAACAAATTGTTCTCGTTTTGTAAAATTGTTTCTTTCTTTTTTACCTAGATAGTAATCGGTTGTCGCTACACTTGATAGCAAGACAGCTCCCACCCACAAACAAAGTGCTGTATAAAATGGCGTACTTGCCGAGCCGTTGTTTGCAATTGGATACATCGTATTGGTTTTTAATTCTACTGGTTGCGTAAAGAAGTCACTCTCTTTCGTGGCATCTAGTTTCAATAATTTGATCACTTCTCCTAGATCAACTTCTTTTTCTCCTTTACGAATAGCATCTGCTGCTTTTTGGATACCTGTCTTGATGTTTGGCCAATCATTATTGATCAAATCAGCTGCTGCATTTACTGCCGTTTCAACTTGTGGCATTTTTTCATTCGCTGTTGTCATCGTACTTGTGATTTCATTTTTGATCGTTGGCCAGTCATTTTGGATAAAGTTAGCAGCTGTACTCAATTTGTTGGCTAACACTGGCAAATCATTATTATACAGATCGGCTCCTTTATTGATCCCATTGACGATCGTTTCCATATTACCATTCAACATGGTGTTTGCATCATGGATCTCTTGTCCGATCGCTGGCATTTCTTTTTGGTACTTCTCTAATATCGCCACTGCATTGGTCACTGTTGCTTTTGTTGAATTTAACAGCGAATCAAAATCGATTTGGTCAGCCTTGCTTAACGCACCTTGAGCTGTTTCAATCGTACTGATGACTTGATTTAATAGTGAATCAACGGTTGAACTGACTTGGTTCACATCGATTCCAGAAATCAAGTTATTGACATTTTTAGCAGCAGTTTGAATTTGCCCTAAGATATTTCTTACGTTATCGATATTTCCTTCTTGAATGGCTTGTTTCAACGCTGGTAGGCGATTTTGTAAGCCGCTTAAAACTGGTTTGATACTATTCAATGTATTAATTATTTTTTGAAGTTTGGTATTTCCCGTTTGATTCTGTAACTGTGTCAAAAAGGTAATCAACTGATCAATCGCTTGTTGCTGTGCTGGTAAACTATTGTAGAGATTATCCAATAATTTGAGTAAGTTTCCCTTCTCTTCTTCCGTCAATTGATTATCTGCAATTGCCTGATCGACACTCGCTGTGAATGAATCAATAGACGTTGCTACCTGACTAATCGATTGTATCGTTGTATTCACACTTGTTGTGATACCTGGTAATGCGTCTTTTAATTGCTCTGCACCTGATTTTGTTTGAGTAGCTAGGTCGTTTGCTTGTGTTTCTAATTTCTTCACGTCAGGTAAGATTTCTTGGACTTGTTGAATGATCGACAACCCTTGTTTCGCTTCAGTGATTCCTTGATCCATCGTTTCTTGGATCGATGAAAAATCCTGATCGATCTCAGCAATTTGTCGACCTGCATTTTGGATTTCCGGTATTTTTTGTTGTAAATCTAAAATGATTTTCGCTTGCTCTTGGAGCTGTGGCATTTTATCATTCAGTGCAACCACTTTTTGTCCCATTTCATCGACTTGTGGGAGATAGTTCACAAATTCATTGGCTTTGTTTAACTTTTCTTTAATAGAAGGTAGTTGTTTTTGTAAATCGAGTACTTGTTGCGTATAACCGTCGATCGTATCAAGGTTCTCATCCGTTGAAAGTATCATTGATTTGACCTTATTGATACTTACTAGATTCGAATCAATGTCATAACCGATCTCGTTAAAGACCTTCAATAACGTTGAACTAGCTGTCTTGATAAATTCATCTGTAATCTGGGTTTGGATCGCAGAAGCTCCTTTATCGGTGATCTTAGGAGCGATCGCATTGATTTTCTCATTCACCGTGTATTCGATTTTTGGCTTTCTGATCTCTCCACTCGTAAAACTTAACAAGTCTTCTGAGAAATCCTTCGGTAAGTAGATTCCTGCATAATATTTCCCAGAACGAACCCCTTGTTCCAGTTCTGCTTTTGAGTCAACGAATTGCCATCCGAGTTGTTTATTGTCATGAAGTGATTTGATCACTTCTTTCCCAATTGCGACTTCTTTCCCTCGAAATTCTGCCGGTTGATCTGCACTATAAACCGCGATAGGCAATTCACCGGTATTTCCGTAAGGATCCCATAACGCTTTGATGTTGAACCACGCATATAATGAAGGGATAATCATAATTGCAATGATCAAAAGTGTAGCAATTGGATTTTTAAAAATTCTTTTCCAGTCAAGTAGATATAATTTTAATGTGTTTTTGATTGACCGCATAAATATCCCCTTCTTCTTTTTTCAGCTGCATTACTTTACCATGTAAATCATGTAATTTTCAATTCCCTTTTTTCAAAAAGCTCGATAATTTAGACATAATAGTCAAACTGTCCGATTGTCTGACCATAGAATTGAAGAAATAGTTAAATTTTACATGTACCACTTTACCATTAAATAAAGCAGAAAGAAATTTTCATGCTAAAAATCAGAAGAAGAAAACGCATCCAGAAAAAGTTTGCTCCTTTTACCAACCCAGCTCTAATCATAAGTTAATACGATTTTACCTGCAGAGGGGTGTCCTTCAAGTTGATGGTGCGCCCAGATTAAATGATCAAGAGTTGCAGCTAATTCTTCTGCTACAAAAATTTGGTAATTTCCTGTTTTATACGCGGCAATTAAATGAGTCAAAGCTTCTTGATTTGAGTATTCTTTTCTAGGAACAAAAGTCTCATAAAACCCATTTTTTTTCTGACGAGATGCAAGGGAAGGCAATTCGTTCAACGCAACATAATGACCTTCTTCTTTCATAATTTTGATAGCCATGTCTCCCGCGATGCTTCCTTTCGTCGCATCGATCACAATATCTGCTTGATTACTGAATACTTCTCCAGGATTTTCTTGATCATAAGAAGAAAAATGAGTAACGCCTAAACTTCGGACTAATTCTTCATTTGTCTTTGATGCACTAGCTAACGTCCGAATCCCTTTTTGATGAAGTAATTGGATCAAACTAGTTCCTACGCCTCCTGAAGCTCCGGTCACCATTACCGTGTCAGTTGGTTGGATCGTTAGCAGATGATTAATCACATTGTAAGCAGTGATCCCCGTCGTTACCATTGCAGCCGCTTCTACCCAACTCATTTCATCTGGTATTTTAGCCACTTTACTTGCTGGTAAGACGATTTCTTCGCCGTAAGCACCTGACACAGGATGAACGACTACACGGTCCCCCACAGCAAATGAATCGACGTCACTTGCTACTTCCGTCACGATTCCAGCACCATCATTCCCTAATACGTAAGGGAATGTTAAGGTTCGGACTTCCTTCATCTTTCCTGAACGCAAAGCGACATCATAAGGATTGATACTAAACGCTTTCAATTCCACACGAAGATGATTGGGCGTGACCTCCCTTGGTGTGTCTACTATTTCTTGAAACACCTTTTCAGCTGGCCCATAACCACTAATAGCAAACCTACGCATCTCTACCCCCTCCTTTTCTTCTAGTTTACGTGTAACACCACTATTTGACAAAAAAACTGTTTTAATCGCATCGGTGGTCTTTCTCTTTCATAGAGAACAAGAGAAGGACTAAACATTTTTAGAAACAAAATAATTGTTTTATTTCTCACACTATGTTAAAGTATCTACACTAAACCGTAATTTTTACGATTTGAAAAATTAAAGAGATTATTGGAGGAAAATATGGCAAAAAAATCAAAAATTGCAAAAGCTAGAAAACAACAAGAAATGATTGCCCGCTATGCTGATTTACGACAAGAGTTAAAAGCGAATAAAGATTATGAAGCCTTACGTCAATTACCTTTAGATGCACGCCCTGAGCGTTTGAAAAACCGTGACTTGATCGATGGACGTCCTCGCGGATATATGCGAAAATTCGGCATGTCTCGTGTGAAATTTCGCGAACTAGCTCATCAAGGACTGATCCCTGGTGTCAAAAAAGCTAGTTGGTAATTATTAGTATTAGACAGACGAAAGATATTCTGGCAAAATAGCAGTCACTCTCTGAATAAGATAAACTAATCAAACACATATAAAAAAAGCCGTAAGGACTAAAGATAGGAAAACTATTTTTGGTCCTTACGGCTTTTTTATAAGTTGAACAATGCTGACTCAACTTTTTTCTTATCATTATCCAGCATTTTTTATTAAGAGTCAGAAACAACCGTATAGCGATTGACATCATTAACGCTCAGATCCAACGATTTCTCTTATAACCTTTGTTGATTGACATTCAAGATAATTAGCTTGTTCCTTTTATATGTAAAGGCATAATGTGCTTATTTAGCGACAGGGGTCAATGCTTCGATACCTACACTGATTTTAAGTGCATGATCGACTTCTGACATAATTCCTCGATCTAAATGACAAACTTTTTCTTTTAATCTTGATTTATCAATTGTTCTGATCTGTTCAAGTAAAATGACAGAGTCACGTTCGATTCCAGTACCAGTTGCTTTTATTCCAATATGCGTAGGCAATTTAGGTTTGGCCATTTTGGCAGTAATGGCCGCCACAATAATCGTTGGACTAAAATGATTCCCTAAATTATTTTGAATAACTAAGACAGGTCGTGTCCCGCCTTGTTCTGAACCCACGACTGGAGAAAGGTCAGCAAAATAAATGTCTCCTCTTTTTACCATAGGATTCTCCTTACTCTTCATATTCTCTAGGAATGCGCGTTCCTAGTACACAGGCTACCTCATAGTGGATCGTACCTAATTGATCCGCTACTGCTTGCATCGATATCTCTTTTTCCTGATTTTTACCAATCAAAGTAACCTTTGTTCCCAGTGGAACTTCCTGAGGTAAACGGATCATAATTTGATCCATACACACACGTCCGACAATTTCACATAAATTTCCATCCACTAGGACGGAAAAGCCTTGCATGTTTCGTAACCAGCCATCCGCATAGCCAATCGGGATCGTCCCGATCCACTCTGGTTGATCGGTAATATAGGTTTCCCCGTAGCCGATGCCTTCACCTTTAGCCAAACGTTTCACTTGGATCAACTCGGAAACTAACTCTAGTGCGGGTTCCAATGGATACGGTTCTGGCAGTGCATGCCCTGAAGGATTTAACCCATACATTGCTACACCAAAACGAATCATGTTACCAATTTTTTCATCATGCCATAAAGCAGTAGCACTATTACTTACATGAACATACTTAGGTAAAGCAGGCAATGCATCGATTGTCTCTATAAAACGTTGATGTTGCTGTTGCCAATACGTTTCATCCGCTTGATCAGCCGTTGAGAAATGGGTGAAAATCCCTTCCCATTCCAATACAGCACTTTCTTGAATAAATGAAACTGCCTCTACGACTTCTTCAGGTGTCAAAAAACCAATCCGTCCCATGCCGGTATCAACTTTCAAATGAAGTGCTAACGCATGTTTCAGCTTTCTTTCTTGCAGATATTCAACAGCCTGTTCTAACCATTCTTTGTTTCCTACAGTGATCGATAAATCATGGACAACCGCTAAAGTCAATGCGTCAATGGGAATCATATTCAACACTAAAATAGGTTCTGTGAATCCCGCTTCCCGCAATTCAATCCCTTCGTCTAGATTAGACACACAAAATCCAGTAGCACCTCCAGCCAGTGCAGCTTCTGCTGTCTGGACTGCTCCGTGCCCGTAACCATTTGCTTTGACTACAGCAAATAGCTCTTTTCCTTTTGGTAATCTAGCTAATTCTTTTTTGACATTTTCAGTAATAGCTTTTGTATGTATAATGACTCTTGTAGGTCGGTGCCAAGCGACAACCATGATTTTTCCTTCTTTCTAATCTTCTAAAATAATTTGTGCAAACGCTAATTCATCCGTATGCGTGATACTAACAAAACAAGTACCTGAATGAGGTGATTTTGTGACTACAGGTTGTCCTGCATCATTTTTTAAAATTTCAATTTCTTGAAACGTCACCTTACCAATACCAGTTCCCCACGCTTTTGAAAAAGCTTCTTTGCAAGCGTAACGCCCTCCGAGAAATTCTACTTGTCGGTGAAAAGGCAGGATTTGAAATTGCTCGATTTCATTTGGCGTCAACACTCGGTCGATAAAATTTTGTTTTTCTTTGATGATCTTTGCAATCCTTGGTAACTCAACTGCATCAATCCCAATTCCTTTAATCATAGACTCTACTCTTTTCAAAAATTTTAGAACACTCTCATTCTACCAAATTCTCGGTATTTTACCACCAATATGTCCATAAATAACTAAAAAGAAAGCTCCTCTTAAAAAAGAGAAGCTTATCATTTATTATTAATCGTTATTTGTACGGATCACAAATCCACGTTTTTTATCGTTTTGACGCTTACCGCCATCTTTTTGATGGTTATTATTTTTACTGTAGCCACCTTTTGATTTGTTGCCACGGTAGTTGTTATTATCGCGTCGATTACGGTTATTTCCGCCGCCACGTTTGCCATTTTTATTATAGCCTTTTTTCTGCATTGGCAATGGACGTTCTGGAGTGATTTTAACTGGTATTGCATCAGAAGGATCCTTCGCAGTCGTTTTTAGTAACAAAGCTACTAAATCTTGTGCAGAATACTCTTCAAGCAATTTATCTGCTGTTTGCAAATACTTGTCTAAGCCGTTTTCTTCAAGCTTAGCTTCAATTTGTTCCACTGCAGCACCTAGTTGTCCCTTGAATGCTTCTTTTTCAGTTGGCGGACGTAGAGTAGCCATCCGTTTTTTCGTTAAGTTCTCAATAACATGTAGGTAGCTCATTTCGTTTGGCGTAACGAATGTCACTGACATCCCGCCTTTACCCGCACGACCTGTACGTCCGATACGGTGAACATAACTTTCTGGATCTTGTGGAATGTCATAGTTGTAGACGTGAGTCACGCCTGAAATATCCAAACCACGTGCAGCTACATCCGTAGCAACTAAAATATCTAAATGACCATTTTTAAATGAACGTAAAACACTCATTCGTTTTTGTTGTGAAAGGTCCCCATGGATTCCTTCTGCACGATAACCGCGAGCTTCTAATCCACGTGCCAATTCATCAACACGTCGTTTTGTACGACCAAAAACAATCGTAAGTTCTGGTGTTTGGACATCGAACAAACGTGTCATGATATCGAATTTTTCGTATTCTTTTGCTCGAACATAATATTGATCGATTAAGTCAGCTGTCATTTCTTTCGCTTTGATCTTCACGTGTGTTGGTGATTTCATGAATTTCACGCCGATATTTTTGATTGCAGGTGGCATTGTTGCTGAGAATAATAATGTTTGGCGTTCTTCAGGTACTTTTGAAATAATACTTTCAATATCTTCCAAAAAGCCCATGTTCAACATTTCATCTGCTTCATCTAGAACTAATGTTTCCACTGTTCCTAATTTCAATGTGTGGCGGTTGATGTGATCCAGCATACGTCCAGGTGTTCCTACGACAATATGTGGACGATCTTTCAATCCACGGATTTGGCGACCGATATCAGCGCCTCCGTAAACAGCTTGTACACGTACTCTTTTATCACGACCAAGACGATAAAGCTCTTCTTGTGTTTGGATCGCTAATTCACGTGTCGGTGCAATGACTAACCCTTGCAATTCGTGGCGATTAGTGTCGATTTTTTCTAACATCGGCAAACCAAAAGCAGCCGTCTTACCAGTCCCTGTTTGTGCTTGTCCAATCACATCTTTTCCAGACAATGCTAAAGGGATTGTTTCTGACTGGATCGGTGTTGCTTCTTCAAAACCAGCACGCTCTACTGATTTCAATAATTCTGGTGATAATTCTAATTCTTTAAATTTCAAATGAATCCTCCTATATGGTTGTTAACTGAGGATGTAGCTTAATTTTTGCTACCCCGTCGATTGTTCGGTCAAAGTGTTTGGTTCTTTTTGACAGTGGCCACGTACGTTTTTACTCATTCTTAGCCCCTGTGGCACCACCGAAAAATCACTTTGCGAAGTTTAGGCATTAGAAAAGCCAAACGGGTCGCGTTCAGCTTTATCATTGTTATGACATCTGGCTCTAGCAATTTACATAAACGAAAGAACCAGTCCAATTTCTCTTCATCTTTCGGCAATAGGTTATTCTAGCATAATTTCTTATTTTCTGCAAGTTTGCAGTTTATTATTTCATTCCTTGCAATTGTTTAACGACATCAATCAATCCCATTCCATTGCTTCCTTTTAAAACGATGCTATCTTCCGGACGTATTTCTTCTTTCACTGTTGCAATGAGTTGTTCTTTATCTGTTTCAAAATATTGTACGTATAAATCTGGATACTTTTCGTTCAACTTTTCATATAATGCTTTCATTTGGGGCCCATATAAATAGACTCCCGCAAAATCAGCTGGATCAAGATGTTCAGCCATACTTGCGTGCATCTTCAAAGCATCTGGTCCTAATTCCAGCATGTCCGCAAGTACAGCAAGTCTTCTCCCTTTTGTTGGTAAGTTGGCAAAAGTATCTAAGACCAATCCCATTGCTGTAGGATTCGCATTATAGACATCACTTAGAATCCCCGCACCATTTCCAGCACTTAGCCACTCCGTACGATTTTGCGTCACTGTGACACTTGCTAAACCTAGACGGATGGCTTCCGTTGGCAGACCAAAAAATTGCCCAACAGCATAAGCAATCAACGCATTGGTGACATTATAACTTCCAGGAAGAGGAATCATGAACGATTCATCATTGACGATAAAATGTGTGGCTGTTTTCTCTTCACTCGTTACCTCCGCCTGTAGCTGCCCTGTATTTAATCCAAACGTTTCAATTTTTTGAGTCAAACTTTCAGTCAAAGGTTTCAATAATGGTTCTTCTTCTGGGATAATCAACAGCCCATCTTCTCTCAAACCATCAACAATTTCCATTTTTGCTTGCGCGATTCCTGCTCGTGAGCCAAGGTTTTCAATATGTGCTTCACCAATCATCGTAATAGCCGCTACTTTAGGTCGGGCAATCAAAGAAAGCTCAGTGATCTCTCTGGCATGATCCATCCCCATTTCTAAAACGATTTTTTCGGTATCCATCGGCATGTGCAAAATCGTATAAGGCAAGCCAATATTATTGTTGTAATTTCCTTGTGTTTTATAGGTTTTGTACTTTTGAGCTAAAACTGAAGCAGTCAAATCTTTTGTCGTTGTTTTCCCATTACTTCCCGTAATTGCCACCACTTCAGCCCCAACTTTCGCTAGGTAGTACTTCGCCAGATCTTGCATTGCTTTTAGTGGATCATCCACAAGAATCACTCGAATCCCACTAGGTGCTTTGGACGCTTCCAGACTCCAAAAAGTAGCAACCGCTCCATTATCCATGGCTTGTTGAATAAATTCGTGTCCATCTCTTGCTCCTTTTAGCGGCACGAACAACCCACCTTTTTCAATCTTGCGACTATCGAACTCCACACCTGTGATTTCCGTTAAATCATTCATTACGCTTCCTACAGCTTGAGCGATTTCTTGTACTGTTAGTTTCATAAAAAACCCGCCTTTTCGCATTTAGAAGCCGGAACAAATGTGAATGACATTCGCTCCAGCTTCTATTTTTAATTGTCTATTCGTTTGCTTCAAAAAAACCTTGTCGTTGATTAAAACGATTGATTCCTAATTGAATCAATTCTTCGATCAAATCGCCATACTTCAAGCCCATGTTTTCCCACAATAATGGATACATGCTAAATTGCGTGAATCCAGGCATTGTATTTAACTCATTTAGGAATAGTTCATTTTTATTCGTCAAGAAGAAATCACAACGGCTCAAGCCACTCCCACCTAGCATTGTATACGCAATTTTTGCATATTCCTGCGCTTTTTGATAGACCTCTTCCGGTACTTCAGCTGGGATTTGCATTTCAATCTTATTGTTGATGTATTTCGCATCATAATCATAGAATGCAACATCTTTGACTACTTCACCAGGTAACGTGGTACGCACGTCTTCATTCCCTAAAACAGCTACTTCAATTTCACGTGCTTCGATCCCTTGCTCAACGATCGCACGAGAATCATATTGATAAGCTAATGCAAGCGCATTTTGCAGTTCTTCACGGTTCTCCGCTTTAGAGATCCCTACACTTGAACCCATATTTGCTGGTTTGACAAACATTGGGTAAAGCAAAGACCCTTCACATTGACCAAAGATTTTTTTAGGATTTTCTTTCCATTGATTTTTCAAAACAGGGACATAAGGAACTTGTGGCACCCCTGCCGCTTGCAAAATGTATTTGGTCATGATCTTATCCATTGCACAAGCACTTGTTAAAACGCCAGCGCCGACATATGGCAAGTTCAATGTTTCCAAAAATCCTTGAATCGTTCCATCTTCACCATTAGGTCCGTGTAAGACAGGGAAAACAATCGTTCCTTCTTCTTTGATTTCTCCAGGATTGATCACTCTTCCCGTAAAGCCATCTGTCACTTTTCCGCTTGGGTCCCATGTTAAATGTAAGTCTTCTTTGCTCGTTGGTTTCTCTGTTAACAAAGGGCCCTTCACCCATTGACCTTCTTTGCTGATAAATATCAGTTGAACTTGATAGTACGTATAATAAATAGCATTTAAGACTGAAAACGCTGAAAGAACTGAAACATCATGTTCTGCACTGCGTCCACCATATAGTAAAGTAATCTTCAAAAGATTGTCCTCCCGTATCCAATATCTTTCACTTTTACTTCATATTTTAGCACAAAATCAAAAGAATCAAACAGCTTATTTTTCAAAAAGTCGATAAACTTATTTGTTAAATCAAGAAAAAAGGCACGGCATCGCTGCCTGCGCCTCTTTTCCGATTGTTGTTTTTCATCTATTCCATCTTTCGTTCATCAGGGACAATCCCTTGATTTAACAACCATTTATGGAAGAACCATTCTCCTATGCCAATTAATAAAGCAGGAATCAAAACTTTCATCCAGATGTTCGTCATATCATTCATAAAATAAAGATATACCCACAAAATGACTGCGGAAGAACCGGCATCTGCGATCGTCGCCGCAATATTCCCCACCTTTCGCAGAATGAGTAAATCACCTAATACATAAATCATCACAACGATAATGACCCCAACAATTGTCGAATCCATGAAGCTAACTCCGTATAATCCTGTTAATACGATCCATAAAATCGCCCAAATCATGATTGCTTTTACAATTAATGCTTTTACATGTTTCATTTTCCACTCTCTCCCCTCAGATTAGAAAAAAATTAGATAATAAAATATCTTTAATTATTTTATCATTTTAAAGACAATACAAGCAAAGATATCGTACTAATTGAGGGGAAAACAAACCTATTGTCGCTACTCATTGTTTGAAGATAACTTGACTTGTTCAAGCGCTTGAATTAATGCCTGTCTAAAGTTTTGATGATCTTGAGTGGTAAAAGGTTTAGGTCCTCTAGTTCGAAGACCTGCTTTGCGCAACCTTCCACTTTGGTAACGTTGTTCTAACAAAGAGTCAATCGTTGTTGCACTAAATTCTTTACCCGTTTGATGAAACACTCGTACCCTCTTTGGTAAAACTAAAGAAGCTAACCCATAATCTTGTGTGATTAGAATATCTCCTTTGCGAATCAAGCCCACAATGCGGTAATCTGCGCTATCTGCGCCTTGATCAACGTACACAAATTGAACATACGCTGGATATTCTTTATGGGTGTAATGAGCCACGCTCGTCACGATCATGACTTCCACTTGATACAAACCAGCAATTTCAATTACATCTTCCTTAACCGGCGAACCATCTCCGTCAATCATTATTCGCATGATGCCGCACCTCTCGTTTCCATAATAGATAAACACCCAGCACACCAAGGAGTAACCAGCTGATGTTCCCCCACTTAGCGTATTCCATTAATTGCACACTGATCGTAGGAACTCTTAACTTGTCAGTCAACTGCAACAGCACTGCAACGGGTAGCTCTAGCCAACGGGTAAGAACTAATAATAGCCCCATCAAGAGAAATTGATGGACCACACTCCCTTTGTTTTGTGTCGTAAATTTAATGATGACTCGTTGATCCATGGGAATATCCGTATCAGTGTCATAACACACACGATTTAACCAACCGCTGATCACAGCATGACAAAAACTTAAGAAAAACAATCCAATCACAAACGCAGTCGGGATCAATAAAATCAATAAAGAGAGAGATAGCCCGATCAACTGGACGATCACTGGAGGATAGGGGAAACTACGTAAGATACGATTACCAATCAGCTTAGCGACGACCATTCCAGCTATATAAGGTAGATACATATAAGTGGCTAAATGATCAAATCCATACAAAACTCCTACATAAAATGTACTAAACAAAAAGAGAAAGTTCCCCACCATTCCACTCAAAAAATTCATGAGATTGAGCCAACTTGGAAACTGCCAATTTTTTTTGCCTCGCCCTAAATAAAAAGCGGCTAAAACAAATAAAAAGAGAAAAACATAAATTGTAAGATCAAACAGTTCTGGCTCAACGAGCAAGCGTGCATTTCGAAGCAAAAACAATAAGACAAAAAACACAATAAACAGCACAAATTCTTTCGTGACAAAAATCGTTGTTTTCATCTCTTTAAAATCCAATTCATACCTAGGATAATGGCTGATGGTGTGATAAGCCATGATATAAAACAATGTATACAGCCCTAACGTCACAACGATTTGGGTCGTACCTGACAACTCGATCGAGCGAAAAAGCAAAACCAATAATAGTAGCGCAAAGATATATTTTTTGCCTGTCATATTCGTAAAACCCTGTCGCTTTTCATGGTAATTAACAGTCACATTTGCTGGAAGTAGCCAAGCTGCACTAAATCCCAATAAAATACTAGACAAATAAAACAAGGGGAAATAGAGCACACCAAAGATCCCTAATAACGAACCCGCCCCTCCCATCAAAAGAGCAATCATCAGTAATGTATAACTATCTAGACCTAAACGAATACTGCGGATCAAAAACAATCCCGTCATACGGAAAGTATAAAATAAGGTAAACGGTAAAATCGAAGCCCAGTTAGCCCCATCGCTCAAATTCAGAAATAAAAGATAAGGAATAAATATAACCGTATTAGCTAAAATAAAAGGTGTTGATTGCGTAAAATTACGACCAAATTGTTTGATTTTCTCGAACATAAAAAAACTCCTTAGCGAGTAATTACAAAACTTATTTTTCATTCATTCTAGCATTAATCATAAGTAGAAACCAATTTTAGCCGATACTCTCAACTAAGAATTTCGACTTATAACGAGCGATAACCTATTGCGACACGTCTTCTTGTCAGTAATAGTAACACTCAAGCCAAAACAAACCACGAAAGATTGCCCATAAAAAATAGGACATTACCCAGAATCTCTTCTGACTAATGTCCTATCTTACTGGTACTTGAGTTTTTGTGAACTCAAGCAGACAAGCCCTTCTCCACAAAAGTCTTGCCCGACACCCTTGCATTCCGGCAAGTGATCACATCATGATCTTGTGTCTCCAAAATCAATTAGGCGCATCTGTAAACCAGAGGCCTTCTCGACCCGTCGCATGTCGTTACTTTAACACATATCCCAAAGTTATGCGAGTCTTTTTTTCATTTGATAATCGACCATTTGAAATCCTTGACCAATATCCGAGATCAGTTCACCAGCCATTTCAAAACCTTGATGAAGGTAAACGGCGATGGCTTGAGCATTGCCTTGATTGACACGTAGAAAAATCTCTTTGATTCCTTGTTCTCTAGCGATAGTTTCGTACCACTGAAAAAGAGCCGACGTCAATCCCTTCCCTCTGAATTGATTCATTAAGTATAACTTACTCAAATATATTTTGGATGCTATTACCTCATAGGCGGTATATCCGACCGTTTGCCCTTGCTCTTTTAAGAGAAAATACTGCACACCTTCCGCCACTTCTTTTTCAATCTGTTGTTTTGATTGATAGGTAGCCAACATATAGTCCACTTGTGCTTGCCCAATGATCGGAACAAATGCTTCTGGCCAAACTTCCTTGATCACTGATACCAACTCGTCAATTTCAGTTGAGGTTACCTTGACTTTTTCTAACATTCTTTTTCTTTCCTCTCTTACTGCTAAAAATTTCCTTGTGCTTTCTGGAACAGATACAACATAATCAAACTATACGCACCGACAGACCAAGGTTTCAATAATAGGACAATTTGGATATATTCCTTAAAAGATATTTTAGTTAACCCTGCGACCAGACAAACCAAGTCATCAGGCGCAAAAGGAATCAACATGGTCAAACACAGTACTTTTTTGATATCCTTCGTTTTCTGTGTCAGTAATTGGTCGAATTTTTGGTACTTTTTGGGCGATAAAATAAGTTGTACAAAACTAACGCCATAATAACGAACCAATAAAAAACCAATGGCTTCACCGATAATCAATCCAATACAGCTATAAAGTAATCCCCAGCCATTCCCAAACATCAACAAGCCTGCCACTGAAGAAATTCCTCCAGGTAGTATTGGGATGATCACTTGAATAATCTGCAGGAGAATAAAAATCACTACTGCATACTCCCCAAATTGTTGGATGAAGCGTTGCAAAGAAGTGGTTGATCGAAAGATCCCATGTTGATAAGCATAAATGATTAACACCAAAAAGAACAATAAGCCAATAATCGGGATTATTCGGATATATTTATGTAAATGATTGTGATCGTTCATTTTCAGTCTCTCCACCTTTTAGCGCTACTTTTCATTAAGAATCGTTGCAAAAGTAAACGTTTCACTTGATAAATAAGTCGAAGAATCGAAAATAGCTTCTCCTATTTTCATGATTCTTCGACTTATCCTATTGGTTTCTTTGTTTTATTTATGATCCAAAAAACTAGCAACTTTCGTCGTAATCAAATCGATCGCTACGTGATTTTCGCCACCTTCTGGCACGATGATATCGGCGTAACGCTTAGTTGGTTCAATGAATTGATGATACATCGGTTTAACCACGGTCAAATATTGTTCGATCACGGAATCCAACGTTCTGCCACGTTCTTCCATATCTCGTTTGATTCTGCGGATGATACGGATATCATCGTCTGTATCTACATATACTTTGATATCCATCAAGTCACGTAGATTTTCATCTTCTAGAATCAAAATGCCTTCTAATATAATTACTTCTTTAGGCTCTTGGATGATTGTTGCTTGACTTCTTGTATGTGCAACATAATCATAAACTGGTTTTTCAATGGCGTTATAGTTCAGTAGTTCTTTCACGTGCTGAATCAGCAGATCATTATCAAAGGCAAAGGGATGATCATAATTCGTATTCAATCGTTCTTCAAAGCTCAAATGGCTTTGATCTTTATAATAAGAATCTTGTTCAAGCATCATGATGGAATGGTCTGGGAAATTATTGAAAATGGCACGACTTACGCTTGTTTTACCGCTTCCTGATCCACCCGTCACACCAATGATAATTGGCTTGCTTTTTGTCATTGACTAAAACCTCTTTCATATCCGTTTTTACATTCTTATCTATTATAGCGAAAATACACGAAAATGCTATATTTTTCTGAAAATTAATGCTTCTCGATTTCCAAAAGAGGATAAAGTTCTGCTAACGAATCAATCCGATAAGTCGGTACGATTTCTGGAATTTCCGGCAACCGATTTTTGTTAAACCAAATCGTATCAATTCCTGCCAAGTTCCCTCCTTTAATATCTGAGGTCAATGAATCGCCAATAATAACTGTTTTTTCTTTTTCAAATTGAGGAATCTGTGAAAAGACATGATCAAAAAATTCTTTCATTGGTTTTTGGGCGCCCACATCTTCTGAAACAAAAATTTTTTTGAAATAGCCCAACATTTTCGCATCAGTCAAACGTTGATATTGCGTTTTCGATACCCCGTTTGTCACAATATAAAGATCCGCTTGTGAAGATAACGTCTGAAGCAGTTCATGACTTCCCTCAATCAAATCATGCCCCTGATTCAAGTAATGTCTGTATCTTTTCTCCATAGCTAAACTATCAACTGTTTTACCAAATTGTTGAAATAGTAGTCCAAAACGACTCCCGGTAACCTCTTCTCTCGTCATATTCCCTTTTTCAAATTCACGCCATAAGTGATGATTTAATGCCTTATAACTTGTTTTCACTTCTGGTGTCAATTCAATTCCTTGCTCTGCAAATAATTCATTTAATGCTTTTGCTTCTGTCATCTGAAAATCAAGTAACGTATCGTCTACATCGAATAATAAAGTATGATAATTCATTTTTTTCTCTCCTATTTAAAATATATTTTCAATTGCTTTAATTCGGTTAATGTCAGTGAACGATAGGCACCTTCAGCAAGTTGGTCATCTAACTGCAAAGGTCCCATCATTAGTCGCTTTAGCTTTGTCACTTTTTTACCACGTGCAAGGAACATCTTTTTTACCTGATGAAATTTTCCTTCTTGTATCGTTACTCGTACTCGACTGCTGTTTTTGGATGTTTCCATGATTGTTAATTGTGCAGGTAAACAACGATAGCCACCCTCAAAAACAATTCCTGCTTGAAAAGCTTCGATATCTGAAGCTGTCACTTGTTCATTGATCTGCGCCTCATAAGTTTTGAAGACTTTTTTATCAGGCAGCAACATTTCATATCCCAACTGACCATTTGATGTCAGTAATAGTAGTCCTGTGGTATCACGATCCAAGCGTCCGACAGGATAGAGCGGCTTCGCTCGATCCGCTGAAGCAATCAAGTCTAACACGGTCATTTTTGTTTGGTCTTTAACTGCAGTCACAGCACCACTCGGTTTATTCAATAAGTAATAGACTTCGTTTGTCGTTAAACGCTTACCTGAGACTTCGATCTCATGAATCAAACTATCCACATTTCGGTTTTGGCAAAATTCGACACAACCATCAATTTTCACTTGTTTTGATGCAAATAAACGCTTCATCTCTTTTCGAGTCGTTTGTAAAGTTTCTTCAATTAATTTATCTAAACGCATGGTGCTTTCCTTTCTTAGCCTAACAAGCATTATAACCCGAAAGAGAGTAGATGCAAATAAGAAAGCCATTGTTATTCCTTGACTTAAATTCAGATTCGCGCTACGGTTAAAGAGTAAAGTGAATTGGATTTCTCATACACAGCGTAATGACCTGGTGGAGAAAAGTTGAATCCTGACTTTCTAAAGGTAGATGCGCGCATCTACCTTTTTGCGTTTTTTAAGCGCCCTAGCCAATAATGTGCACGAGAATAGCCGTCGAAAGTTCACTTAAATAAAATCTGTTGGTCTACGTTGCCGACAGTCACATTTTAAGGAGGAATTTTGGTTATGTCAGTATCATTAGAAGTAAGTAAGAGAGAAGTACGTCCCCGTTCATTGAGAAATAAATTGCGTCATGAAGGTAAAGTTCCAGCTATTGTTTATGGGTACAATGTTGAAAGTACTCCGATTGCTATTGATGGACAAATATTCAGTAAATTATTACGTGAAAATGGCGCAAATACAGTAATCACAATGACGATTGATGGAAAAAAAGTCAACACGTTGGTTCATAAAGTCCAAACGAATACCTTTACCAACCATTTTGAACATGTGGAATTTCTATCTGTGAACATGTCAGAAGAAACTGAAGTCGAAACTGAAATCGTTCTTGTTGGCGAAGCTGCAGGTGTGAAAGCTGGTGGTGTCTTAGCACAAAACCTTTACACTGTGATCGTCTCTGCTACACCAAGCAACTTACCAGAACGTATCGAAGTTGATGTAACAAACCTAAATCTAGGCGATGCAATCACAGTAGCCGATCTACCTGAAAACAACGATTATAAAGTCGTTTCTGATGGTGAAGAACAAATTGCTGCAGTAGCAGCTCCAACTGAGGAAGCTGAAACTACTGATGAAGAAAGCGAACCAGAAGTTATTGGTTCAACGGAAGAATAACAAGTGACTTGTTCGTGTCAAAAGCGTTGGTAACCTCCGCTTTTGGCACGTTTTTTTCTCTCCTTAAAAAAAATTTATACTTTGAAAAAAAGTACACGATTTTTGTTGCATTTTTAAAAAAAGTCTATTAGAATGAACCATCGTTACAGTAAATCGTTTATCCTAAATGAAGAAATAAAACATGTCTATTCGATAAAACGAAGGAGGTTAAACAGATGTTTGAAAGTTTTGACAGTAGTCGTAACCGGTATGCCTCTGTAGGTGTTGTATCAAGTTTACCAGATGAACTGATTGATAGTATCTGGTTTATTATTGACCTAGACCTTAAGGGAGTCATCCCCTTAGATAATATGTTAGCCTTTGATTTAATCGACAATAATGGAAAAGTAACTATGCATTTTTCGCAAGCTGGTAGTGATGTTGAGATGGGAATCGATTTACCGTTTCACTATTCATCAAGTTTTCCAAGCCAAGTATATGCTTATGATGATGGTACTAGAGAAACCATTCTTTTACCCAGCGAGATAAGACAGTATTAAGGTTCACAACCATTCGTTGTCCCTTTTGATTTGTACGCCCAGGCCAAGTAGTTGATCCTTTGAATTTATTCTTTGCGTTTCATTCTTTGAATTTATTCAGCGATTCAATTCTTGGCTTGTTTTATGATGCACATCATTGAAAATATCTTTGAAAATGGATCTGCAATACATTGAAAGTTATCAAAATTATTTCATTTTTACCTAGTAATCTCAGGATAAACACTATATACTACTAACTAAATTTTATAGACAATAAGGAGTTTAAAAAATGCGCGATTTAACAAAAGGAAGTCCAGCTAAACTAATCTTAATGTTCACCGTTCCTTTACTTATTGGTAATGTCTTTCAGCAATTTTACAACATGGTCGACATGATCATCGTTGGTCAAACATTAGGGAAAAATGCGCTGGCTGCTGTTGGTGCAACCGGAAGCTTGACCTTTTTAATCCTTGGCTTCGCTCAAGGTCTTACTGCTGGATTAGCGATCATCACAGCTCAGCGTTATGGTGCAAAAGATTATCGTGGTCTTAAGAAAAGTTTTGCTGCAAGTGTTGTTATCAGTTTGGTTGTCACTATTGCATTAACCGTCCTTAGTTTAGTATTTATTCGTCCGATGCTGCAATTGATGCAAACGCCCGTTGAGATTATTGACCAAGCACAAACGTTCATTTCAATCATCTTACTAGGGATTTTCGCATCTATGAGTTTTAACTTACTTTCAAATGTTATTCGCGCGCTTGGAGATAGCCGGACACCACTTTTCTTTTTGATTATTGCAGTGGTTGTCAACGTTGTGCTTGATTTGATTTTCATCATTTCTTTTGGAATGGGTGTCGAAGGCGCAGCAATTGCAACGGTTATTGCCCAAGTTTGCTCAAGCCTACTATGTTTAGTTTATATCAAGAAAAAAATTCCTTTGTTGCAATTACGTAAAAAAGATTTTCACTTTGATAAAGAAGAGATTCGTGTTCATTTAAACGCTGCTCTTCCAATGGCTTTTCAATCATCCATCATCGCCATTGGCGCCATCGTCCTTCAAGCTGCGTTGAACAGTTTAGGAACAGATGTCGTAGCCGCTCAAGCAGCAGCCAGCAGAATTGACCAATTTGCTAACCAACCAATGATGTCCTTTGGGATTGCTATTGCAACATTTACTGCTCAAAATTATGGTGCAAAAGAATATGGTCGAATTTTAAAAGGTGTTAAGCAAACACTTATGATGAGTATTGGCTTTAGTGTTGTTGCAGGTGCGATCGTGATTTTCTTCGGTCATTCACTTATGCAGTTGTTTGTTTCACCGACAGAGACTCGTGTCTTTGAATTAGCTCAAACTTACTTCAATATCAATGGTTCCTTATATTGGATCTTAGCGATTTTATTTATCTTACGTTACACACTACAAGGACTTGGTCAAAGTAAGATTCCAACACTCGCAGGAATGATGGAATTAGTCATGCGTTCATTTGCAGCAATCATTTTAACTGGTTTACTTGGTTATACGGGTGCTGCAGCTGCTTCACCACTTGCTTGGGCAGGATCTGTCGCTGTTCTACTATACTCTTACTTGCGTTCAATGAAACAACTTAAATCTTTCGAGAATGAACAACAATACGCTATGGATGATCCTGAAATCCAGTACAATAGTATCCAATAAAAGAAAAAAAGACATTTCTCTCATCGATCAGATAAGCAGAAATGTCTTTTTTATTAGCAATTTACATGATGTTCCGTTCAAAAAACGAAGGAGTCTGGTTAGATGATTTTAGCGATCAATTATTATATATGATCATTTTTACGAGTATTTTCATCCGTATCTTCTACTCGAACGTCTCCTTTTGTATCAATATCCAACTCTTCACGACTTACTTCTTCCGTCACTTGTTTCATATCTTCATGCTCTTTTTTGTGAATACCTACCTCTTCACGTACTACTGTATGTTTATTGACATCAATTTGTTCTTCTTTAAGAGGAATTGTAATCGTTTCGTCTTCCAAAGAATCATCTGAAATATTATCGCTTGCTTCAGCATTTACTGGTTTTCTTTCGATAACGATTTCTTCACGCTTCACAGGGACTTCCACTGTTTTAGTATCATTAACAACGTGTTTATGGATATCAACTTCCCCAGTTGTCACGTCATGGGTATTGACATCTAACTGTTCTTCTTTGAGTTGAATATTTTCATTATTTGTATTTAGTGTATCCGTTGGATCGGGCATATTTTGAGTCCGATCGTTTTCAACAACTGCTTCATTTGGCGCTTTGTAATCTTTAACCGTAATCACTATTTTCCCAGCGGCAATATCCTCTTTGTATGAATACAATGGATCATCGTTAACAGAATCATCCGCTTTTTCTGTATACGAATCTTCCTCATAGGTGTTAGAAGTGAACGTATCTTTGATCCGTTCCCATAGCGAGCGTTCTTCATGCGTGCCTTCAACCTCATCCACATTCGTTTCTACATCAATTCCTGATAAACCAGAAAAACCAAAATTTTGAGCAGCATCTTTTGTCGTATAGATAATGATATCGTCTCGATCGTATCCTTCATCACGCAATTGTTCGATCACTGATAAAGCTTCTTCCCTCGTACTGTAACTACCAATAACTGTTAGATTTCTTTCATTCATGTGAATCCCTCCTGTTAATAGTATGTCTGTATTTAGTGATTCCGCTTACAGATCTATTCTATCGGATATTTTTTTTTAGAACAAATATATGGTTTACAAAGTAAAAAAGATGCCAATCCATTCAGCTAAGTCGAATGGATTGGCATCAGTTCTATCGTTTAAAATCTTATGATCAAGAGATCCGTCCACCAAAATGAGTAGGAAGCTTCCGACTAAGGGACAAAAAGAAAGTATAAACATCGGTTTATTCGTTTTTGGTAGTGGTTAGAATGTTTTGTCTTACTTCTCTCATTTTTTTTGATCGTGAAATGTAGGATTTTGTTTATCCCAGATTCTTCATTCTGTTTTATTCGAATCGATACTGTTTTCTGCTATTTCTTGTTTTTTGATTTTAAAATAGTCCACATGTGTATGGTTATATTCTAACACCGTAAATTGAAAAGAATCAATTTGGATCACTGTACCTGTCTTGATGTTTTTTTCATGGTTCGACATAAATCCAGATAGTGTGATAAAAGTAGACTCTTCAAATTCAGGGATCGTAACGTGGAAATAACGACCAAAATCATCTAACGTCAATTTTCCTGAAACAATATAGCTCCCATCTGCTTGTTTCGCTATCAATGCTTCATCCAAATCCGTTTCATCCCGAATTTCCCCCACGATTTCTTCTAAAATATCTTCAATCGTCACTAAACCACTCGTTCCTCCGTACTCATCTTTTAAAATAGCAATATGCTTTCCTTTTTTACGCATGATCGTCAATAATTTTTTGATGGGGATCGTTTCTGAAGTAACGATTGGTTCTTCCACCAACTCATCCACTGTTAATTGATCGTCTTTAAACGACTGCTTAATCAAATCTGGTAAAGTAACATAACCAAGGACGTGATCCTTTGACCCAGAAATAACTGGATAGCGGGTATGACCTCTTTGAATAGAAGCTTGAATTGCATCTTTCACTGTCTCACCAGCTTCAAAAACCTGCATAGAGGTTCGATCCACTTGGATATCTTTTGCCAACGTATCATCAAATTCAAAGACATTTTCTAAATAATAGTACTCTTCTTTCGTCAACTCTCCTTTTTCATAAGAATTCATAGCCACTAACGTCAATTCTTCTTGAGATAATGTCTCTTCTCCTTCTGAAACTAATTTCACACCTAATACTTTTCCTAAAGCCGCAGCAGAATGATTCAACACCCAAATAAAAGGAAACATTGCTTTATAAAAATAATGCAACGGACGTACAACAAATAAGACCACTTGCTCTGTATTCACGATACTATAACTTTTAGGTAAAAGTTCTCCGATCACCACATCGATATATGTCACTAAGATAAACCCTAACGCGACAGAAATCGTTCCGCTCAATGCTGAGCTAAACGGCAATCGACCGATCCAAGGCTCTAGTAACGCCGCCACTGAGCCTTCGCCAACCCAACCAATGATCAACCCAGTCAAGGTAATTCCTAATTGACTAGCCGACAAGTAGTTATCCAAATGATGCGTGACATGTAATGCTAATTTGGCATTCTTTACATTTTCTCTTTCTAATTGTTCTAAGCGTGAACGTCTGATTTTAACTAATGCAAATTCACTAGCTACAAAAAAAGAAGTCACCGCAATCATCAAAAATAATATGGCAAAATTAAGTACCATAACTTCCCACCTCTCTTCTCTCCCCTATTGTACCTCTTTTCGAAAAATAATTTAAATCAACGATCCACGATTGCATTGAGTTTCTTTAGAAAGTATCTTGACCCACAAAACTCTTTTAACTTAGCAAGCTTTGTCAAGCTTTTATCCAAAACTAAAATTTCATATAGCCGAAAAAAGAAGACTCTTTGCCTGATCGATTCCTTTACAATAGTTCTAGTAAAAAAATCAAAAGGAGATTATCTTATGCCCCTTAGTCAAGTTCTGAAAGAACACAAATTAATGAAAGTATCAGAAAATAGTATTCACTTGTGGAATCGAATGTTGAAAATTCACGGCTTAAGCCAAACCTTAGCCTATTTAACTACATTTAATTATGAAACTGAAAGTATCAAAAATATTATAAACAACCTTCATTTGCCAGCAGGAACAGATAAAGAACAGATTGAAACCTTGTTAAATGTTCTGGGCAAAACGGTGGTGGAATCAGGTTTTTCATCTGATCAGGAGTTACTAACCACAATTGACCAGTGGAACGCAATGCTTAAACTAAACGGTGCTGATGAAACCTTCGCTTTTCTAGCTACCTGTAACTATAATGATTCAATGATCAAATTTATCATAGCAAATCTTTACTTACCAGAAACGATAAATCCAGTCATTGAATCAGATAAAATCATTACGGCAGAGCGATCAACTATCACTTCAGATTTTCAATCCAACCAAGAACTACTAAATACGATTGACCAGTGGAACACGAGGTGTAAAGAACGTGGCCCAAACGAATGCTTAGCATCTTTGTCTAAATTAAACTATAAAGCCAGAAGTATTAAATTTATTATGGCTAACCTCCAGTTACCAAAAACAATGGACCGATTAGCCAACACACAAAAAATAGTTGAAGCAAACAAAATGAATATAATATCGAATTTCAATCAAAAAATAAAAATAATCGCAAAAAAAAAAAAAAACGTTACACAGCCTAAACCACATCATTAATAACCTTGAATTACCAAAGTTGGATGCTGAAATACTAAGAAAAAAAATCATTCTAAAAACTCAAAAAGTAATCGAAATTGGTGTTAAAAAACACCTTGCTAAGATGAATTTCGCATATAAAAAGACGCAAACCCAAGTTTACATAAAGCAAATGCAACAAGAACCAAATGAAATTGACATCTACCTAGGAAAATCTCACCTAAAAGATTTAAAAAGAAAAGCAATCAATAGTATTTCAAATAAACATCTAAGCGAGCCTAAAAAAGCTAAACTCTCTTTGCAACGCTAAATAGCCCAAAAACAATGGGAGAAACATTCCAAGAAATGTCTCTCCCATTGAATACTTTATTCGCTAAAGTTTAACTTTTCCGTTCTTTTAACCACGTTTTTCTTGTTACACCAATTAGTAAAGGTACTGTTTCATGCTTTACTTCACTATACTCCAAGCCAAACCAAGTTTCTGGCGTGGTCGCAATTTTTTTAATTGCAAGTTTTGCTTGCATGATTTGTCGTTCCCATTTGCTGAGAGTCGTCACATTTGAGATCACTTCATCAATCAAGATAAATTGGAAATCACCGACTTCTCTTCCCGGAGTTAACGAGTAAGTCTGCGGTTGTTTTGGTAATCTTCCTTGTTTCATCAAATCATGAATGATTTGACGAACATAGACATTGATTTCTTGTTGTACTCTGAATCCTAAGAAGAGATTCACTTGTACGACAAAATCAGTATCCATCATATCGATTTGGTATTCTTTCGTATAAGGTTCATCCGTCACTTCCACATGTACGAACCAATATACACGTGCTCTTTTTGGTCGTTTGTCCAAAATCGAGTAGACAAATTGTCTACCAACTTTTCCTTCGGCCATATCTGGTACTAAGAACACCACATTAGTTTGATAAAGTGGCAATGAGTGATCATCTCTTAATTCCGCTAATTGTGGAATGTAATCTTTTAATGCCACATCTTCCGCAGCAGACTCACGGATGATATTTCCTTGTTCCCAAATGAACATGACAGCTAAAATAATGATCGCCATCAACACCGCAACAAACCCTCCGTGGAAAAACTTCACGATACTTGAGATGAAAAAGATGATCTCGATCGCACCAAAAAAGAAAGACACAATCCAGGCGAACCATTTGGAATAGTTGCTTTGGATCAAATAGAAATAAAGAAGTACCGTCGTCATCAACATCGTGACAGTAATTGAAAGTCCATAGGCTGCTTCCATATGATGTGATGTTCGGAAAGTAACCACGATCAACGAACAAGCCAACCATAAAATCAAATTAACCGCGGGAATATACATCTGACCGATACTGTTTCCTGGATACATGATTTTCAAGCGTGGTAAGAGTTTTAACTTAATCGCCTCTGATACCAATGTAAATGATCCAGTAATCAAAGCCTGTGAAGCAATGACCGCAGCGATCGTAGCAAACCCAACGCCAATAATCAACCAACCTTTAGGTAACATTTGGAAAAATGGATTGAGATTATTGATTTGTTGCACCTCTTGATTTTGATAAATATTCAGTAACCAAGCCGCTTGTCCGAAGTAATTCAATACTAAGCAAAGTTTAACGTAAGGCCAACTTAAACGGATATTTAATTTCCCCACATGCCCCAAGTCAGAATACAATGCTTCCGCCCCTGTCGTAGCCAGAAAGATGTTTCCTAAAATAAAGAGACCTAATCGATTGTCTGGACTAAAAAGTAGGCGAATCGCGTAGTAGGGGTTCAACGCTCGGATCACCGTCCAGTCTTGGCTGAAATTTATTAAACCCATCACACCTAAAAAAGTAAACCATAAAAACATGATCGGACCAAACGCTTTTCCTACTATCTCGGTACCGAATCGTTGAACCATAAATAATACGAAAATGATGACTAATGTAATAATGACAATAATATTTTGATTGTTACCGAATCGATCAAAAAATTGTGGGATACCTCTTAACCCCTCGATTGCTGTCGTGACAGTCACCGCTGGGGTCAATACTCCATCAGCAAGTAGAGCAGCTCCACCGATCATTGCTGGTACGATCAAGTATTTACTCCCTTTCCTGACTAGTGTATATAAAGAAAAAATCCCACCCTCACCGTGGTTATCGGCATTTAACGCAATCACCACATACTTGATTGTGGTAAGTAATGTTAGTGTCCAAAAAATCAATGACACCGAACCAAGGACAAATTCAGGATTGATACCTCGTAGTCCTCCGTTATCTTCTACGATGGCCTTCATTACATATAGTGGACTCGTTCCAATATCTCCGTAAACTACGCCCATCGCAACTAATAGACCAGCCATTGAAATTTTTTTAGTGTTGTGTTTTGTTGTCAATTGTCCCCCTCTTTTCTACTTTCGTTCACTATCGTATTTTCTTCACAAATCATTGATCTTTTATTTCATGTGATTTACTTAACTAGAGACCCCTACGAAGTGTCAAATCATTATACAAGATTTCATTTAGTAATGTCGACGGATATAGTCTGCTAAAAAGGAATACACACCGAGACAAAAAAGAGCTCCTAGCAATGAAGGGATGAGGTAGAATCCTTTGATCGAGGGACCTAATTCACCAAGAACAAATTCTCCTAACCAGCTTCCTAAAAAACCGATCACTACATTTCCAGTGACACCGCCAGGTACATCCTCATTTAAGATCAATCCAGCGAACAGACCTAAAACGCCACCAACGATCAAAGTCAGAAAAAAATAAAGCATCTCGTTCCCTCCTTAAAAAATACACCTTTATTTTACGTTATTTTGAAAATTAGACCAAAGATTATGAATAGCTTTTATCCAAGTAAACTTTCCAGAGGGATTTTAGCTATAAAAAGAAGGAGTAAGACATTGTCTCACTCCTTCTTTTTCAATGTAGCAAAAACAAGTATTTTTCACTGGCGTAGGCATTTCACCCTTCAGATTACTCTTTTTGCTATTTTATCGTTTGAACGATTATTTTGTTTCTTTTTCAGAACCATCTTCTGTTAACATCGCTTTTCTAGAAAGATTTACGCGACCTTGTTTGTCAATCTCAGTTACTTTGACAAGGACTTCATCACCCAATTTGACTACATCTTCTACTTTATTGACACGGTCATTTGAAAGTTGAGAGATGTGAACCAATCCGTCTTTTCCTTTAATCAAGTTAACGAAAGCACCAAATTTTTCAATACGAACTACTTTTCCTAGATAAACCTCACCGACTTTTACTTCTTTGGTTAAGTCTTCAATGATCTTGATTGCTTTTTGGATCATTTCTTTATCAGATGAAGCAATACTTACTTTACCATCTTGATCGATATCGATTTTCACACCAGTTTCTTCAATGATACCATTGATTGTGTCGCCACCTTTACCGATCACATCTTTGATCTTCGCAGGGTCGATTTGGATCATTTCGATTTTCGGTGCATATGGGCTTAATTCTTCACGAGGTGCTGCAATCGTTGAAGTCAATTCTTCTAAGATTTCCATACGTGCTTGTTTTGCTTGGGCTAGCGCTTCTTTTAGGATTTGTTCTGTAATCCCTTGGATCTTAATATCCATTTGTAGAGCAGTTATCCCATCTTTAGTTCCAGCCACTTTAAAGTCCATATCTCCCAGATGATCTTCTAATCCTTGGATATCTGTTAAAATCGTATAGTTTTCGCCATCTGAAACAAGTCCCATTGCAATCCCTGCAACTGGTGCTTTGATTGGTACACCGGCATCCATCAATGCTAATGTCCCAGCACAGATACTTGCTTGTGAAGAAGAACCATTCGATTCTAAAACTTCTGCCACTAAACGGATTGTATAAGGGAAATCTTCTTCTGAAGGAATCACTTGTGCTAGCGCACGTTCACCTAAAGCACCATGTCCGATTTCACGACGACCAGGTGATCCCGCACGCCCTGTTGAACCAACAGAAAATTGTGGGAAGTTGTAATGGTGGATGAATCGTTTGCTAACTTCTACTCCCAGTCCATCAATAATTTGGTGTTCACCTAGTGGCGCAAGCGTACAAGCAGATAATGCTTGAGTTTGTCCTCGAGTAAACAAACCTGAACCATGCACCCGTGGCAACAAGCTTACTTCTGAAGCTAGTGGACGGATTTCGTCCAATTTACGCCCATCAGGACGGATCTTGTCGATCGTGATCAATTCACGAACTACATCTTTTTCTAAGTCCTCAGTAATTTGTTTTACTTCTTTTAGTAATTGATCTTCCTCTTCATGCCCGATAAATTTTTCGGCATAAGCTTCACGAATATCGATTTTTACTTGTTCGATATTGTCTTCACGAGCTAGTTTTTCTTCTGTCATAACAGCCGTTTTCATCGTTGCATAAGAAGCATCAAAGATTTCTTTTTTCAAATCTGCATCTACTTGTAACAAAGAAACTTCCATTTTCTCTTTGCCGACAGCTTGGACGATTTCTTCTTGGAAAGCAACTAATTCTTTGATTGCATCAAAACCAAATAGTAATGCTCCAAGCATATCTTCTTCAGAAACTTCTTTCGCACCACTTTCAACCATGTTGATTGCTTGTTTTGTACCTGCAACACTTAGTTCAATATCTGTTTGTTCCGCTTGTTCAACTGTTGGATTCAAGACATATTCGCCATTCACACGGCCGACTTCGACACCAGCAATTGGTCCATCAAATGGAATATCTGAAATTGATAATGCTAAAGAAGAACCTAGCATTGCAGCCATCGCAGGTGAACAATCTGTTTCAACACTCATCACGATGTTGGTTACTTGAACTTCGTTACGGAAGCCATCCGCAAACATTGGGCGGATCGGACGGTCGATCAAGCGAGCCGTTAAAGTTGCTTCTGTACTTGGACGACCTTCACGCTTGATAAATCCTCCAGGAATTTTACCGGCAGCATACATCTTTTCTTCATAGTTGATCGTCAACGGGAAGAAGTCAGTATCTTTTGCTTCTTTTGAAGCAACTGCCGCACTTAAAACTACAGTATCTCCATAGCGAACTAAAACTGCTCCGTTCGCTTGTTTTGCTAATTGACCGACTTCGATTTGTAAGGGACGGCCTCCCCATGTCGTTTTGAATATTTGTTTTTCTGACATAATTACTCCTTTTCTTTCTCGTGAAAGCAAGACGCTACTAAACAAATGAAAACCGCCAAACGTCGCTTATCCAGCTTTCATTTGGTTAGTAGGAGTCTATCATGCTTTTTTCGAGAATGGTTGTATTAGGTATTACAGTAAAAAAAGTGAGATTCATTTGAACCCCACTCTTTTTGTCAAAATTAACGGCGTAGACCTAAGCGTTTGATCAATTCGCGGTAACGTTGTACATCAGTCTTACGTAGGTAAGCTAACAAGTTACGACGGTGACCAACTTTTTTCATTAGGCCACGGTATGAATGATGATCTTTTTTATGCATACGTGCATGTTCATTCAAGTGGTTGATTTCTTCCGTTAATACAGCGATTTGTACTTCTGGAGAACCAGTATCCCCTTCATGGCGTGCATAGTCTTTGATGATTTCATTTTTACGTTCTTTTGAAATTGCCATTTCTTTCACCTCTTTCGATTATTCCCCTGTGACTGAGTAAAACGTTGGTGATTCGCTTAACCAAGTAACAGGCGATATGCCTTACGCATACAGCTATACTTTACCTGAATCTACGGGAGAAATCAAGTGAAGAATCATTAAGAAAATTTAGTTTTTAAACAAACTTTCTCCTACTTTTTAAATTTTATGTTAAACTATAATGCGAAAATAGACGTATAACTGTCTAAAAAGAAAGGGGTACATATTCCATGATCACAATGGATAATATCATCCGTGAAGGAAATCCTACTTTGCGGGAAGTAGCTGAAGAAGTTGCTCTCCCATTAAGCAAAGAAAATATCGACCTAGGAAAAGAGATGCTCGAATTCCTGAAAAATAGCCAAGATCCAATCAAAGCGGAAGAATTAAACTTACGTGGAGGGGTTGGTTTAGCTGCTCCTCAATTAGATATTTCTAAACGCATCATTGCTGTACACGTGCCAAGCCCTGATCCAGAAGTAACAGAACCCACGCTAAGTACGGTAATGTATAATCCAAAAATCCTTAGTCACTCAGTTCAAGATGCTTGCCTTGGCGAAGGAGAAGGCTGTTTATCTGTTGACCGAGAAGTACCTGGCTACGTAGTCCGCCACGCTAAGATCACGGTTTCTTATACAGATATGAATGGCGAGAAACATAAAATCCGCTTGAAAAATTATGAGGCAATCGTTGTCCAACACGAAATTGATCATATCAACGGCGTGATGTTCTACGACCATATCAACGAAAAGAATCCATTTGCCCTTAAAGAAGGCGTATTGGTGATTGAATAAAAATGATTGAAAGTTGTATTTCAATCTAAATGATTCGTAAGAAATTGAACTAAAAAGCAATATCTTCGGAAATCGCTACTCATTTTTTCGAAGATGTTGCTTTTTGACGTGGGGAGCCCCACTCCTTTTTTATATTACTAAGAATCAGCGATGTGTTCGTTGTCCATTAAACTGGTTTCTGTCTTTACTATGTCTATTTTCTCCCAACTTTTCTTCTTGTCGTTCAAGTTTACCTCCCGCTCTAGTTGTGCCTTCTACTATCTTTTTCTGCCCTAGATTCTCTGGAGATGGGCTTAACGTCAGATTCTTTTCCAACTCCAATAGGTCTATCTTGTTTGTTTTTGCCCAACGTTTTATTTCACCAATCATTTCCATCCATTTGTCTAACTGTTGTTCTCCGTTCTGTTGCGCATAGCATTGATTCTCTCGCTGAGCACGAAGTTGCTGAGTCAAGATTTTTAATTGATCTTTGCGTTCTCCTATTAGCTCATCTTTTTGCATTAATTGATTTTTAGTAATTTCTGTCTCTAATTCAGAATTTGATACTTTTAATTTATTGATCCCAACTTTAATTTTTTCAATTTGACCTTCTATTTTTTTTAATACATGTACTATTTCTGGAGTAGTTTTGCATTTTATATTTTCAATTATTGTTTCTGCTTCAGATCGTAACGCAAGATCTTTCTCGCATCTTTTTCTAGCCATCAAATTAAAGAGCGTGGCATTATTACTCGGCAATTGTTTTATTTTATCCTCAACTGTATTTTTATCATATAGATCAGGTTGTATCAGAACAGCCTGCGACTTGTATATTTCCACCACGAAACTTTTCCACTTCTCTAATTCTTTTTTTGCAGAATATGGGGGCCGCCAGTCAAATTCAGAAGAGTTTAATTCGATTTCTTGTAGTTTTGTTTGTATTTTAACTATTCGTTCTGCCACTGCTCTTAAAAATGCATTTATTTCTGAAACAGGTCGCTTATTCACCTCATCTTGTAATTTATCTGCTTGTGCTCTAAATTCTAGATCCTCTTGGCAAATGGTAAGGTTCTTTGTTAAGAGAGCCTTTGTACGCCCACTTCTATCGAAATCCGATCCCCAGTTTTCATCGAACCAACTGATCGTTTTTTCAACGGTGCTTTGTTCGTATAAAAAGGGGAATTCTATTATATTTCTTTTCCGCTTTTCCAACATTTCAATACTCTTTAATTCAGATAGCAACTTTATTGTACCCCTTCCAAAAACTAGTTTGTTGTTCCAGTACTTTATCTCCAAAATTTTTTGTCTTTAATTCATTGATACGCTGTTCTGCTATATTTGCATATTCAGCAAGCTTTTCTTTCGATAGATAACTAAGATCTTTCTGTACATAATTTTTCATAGACAAGCGTTGAGATTGTTCTTTTATTAGCTTAGATTGAGCATCCTCCCCTTTATTTAGGAGGCTTATTTCAGTCTGATTTTTATTTGAACATGCATTGAATGTTGCTATTCGTAAGTTAGCTTGCTTTAAATTTACGCTAATTTCATCATCCAAAAAGCGAATCACATCTTCAAACTGACAGATCCATCCTATCATGCGCTTCAACTCCTATATTTTATTTATGTCACGAATGCTTCTGTAAGAAGTAGTATCAAAAAACAAATTCAGCTACAAAACTTCCTATTGTCCCATTTTACTTAGAAAATGAAACTAGTTTCTTCCTTCTTTTTCCCAAAAAATAAAATAACTGGTACGATTCGTAAATGGATAAATCATACCAGTTATTTATTATTTAATGTTCTTATATATTCAGCCCAGGCAACTCTGCTCTTCATTAGCCTTCATAGAGAATTCCTGCTTTTATCAACTGTTGCTTAATCGTTCTCAACACGTTGGGATCTGGATAACAGATGGTATGCAAATGAATCTCATCGGTGAGTTCAGATAACAAAGAGGCATTACTTTTTTATAGCGTTTCATAAATAAATCAATTTCTTGAGCTGTTTGGATGTGAAGCATGCCTGTCAACACATCATATAAGGGATGTTCTACAATATTATTCTCTTAGCGTAACGATCTTACCTTGACCCTTTCAGATATGATGACCAATTTTGATCCGTTTGGCATACTCGCTGCATTACTCTCTTTGACTTCCTGGATTTGATTCTGCTTTTTGTGGTAAAGGATATGCTCTTGGAGATGAAGGATTCTGTCTTGTGTTTTTTACCTGTCGTACCTCTTCCATACTTCTTAATGTCTTTTTTTGTTGTTCTAATTCGTTGAATTTTCCACTAACTTCCTTAATTAATTGATCCATAAGCTTATCCTTCGAATTATCTAAGTTTTCAATCATTGATTCCTTTGACTTCCTATCTATTTCTGCTCTGCCTTCAATTTCCAGAATACGCTCATTCAATAGGAAAAGTTCTTCTAACTTTTGTTTGATTAAAGACGGAATTGGATTGACAATTCCACTTGTTTTGTTTAACTCGTTGAATTTGTTACTAATTTCCTCAATATCCTGATTCTTAATTCTTTTTAAGGATTTAATGAGTTTTTCTCTTGCGTAAGTTCTTACTTCTCCTCTTTCTAATTCTTGAATTCCTCCTTGAGATATGAAAATTCCTTCTATTTTTTGATAGATAAAAGGCATATTTGGATTTACTGTTCCACTTGTTTCTAGTGTATTATTTTGTGGATTTACTTCTTTTTGGTCTCTCTCTGCTATGTTTTCTTGGGTGTCTGCGGTGGCTTCAGTCTTTTCCCCATTACCTTGAACTGTTTTGCTAGTGAATTTATCCATTTGGTTTAACTCCTTTACTTTAGTATGTATTAAAAACATCTATTGCTAAACTTGGTTCCCACTATTTTTTTATTATGTAGAAGAATAGTGCTTGAATTATTCATATTCCGTATTATTGTAATTTATAAATAAAATAGTCGAACGCTTATTTTTTCAAAAAAATAAAATAACTGGTACGATTCATAAATGGACAAATCATACCAGTTATTCACTATTTAATGTTCTTATATATTCATCCCAGACTACTCTGCTCTTCATTAGCCTTCATAGAGAATTCCTGCTTTTATCAACTGTTGCTTAATCGTTCTCAACACATTAGTATCTGGATAACGGATGGTATGCAGATGAATCCCATCGGTCAGCTCAGATAACAACGTAGCATTACTTTTTTTATAGCGTTTCATAAACAATTCAATTTCTTGAGTTGTTTGGATATGAAGCATGCCTGTCAACTCACCATATAAGGGATGTTCTACAATGACATCTAAAACTTCGCCACCAGCTTCAACGATCAAGCGCAACTCTTCTTCTGTTTGCTCACGACCATGTTGGACAGCAATCTTGCTCACTAAGCCGTTCTGTGTTTCATTGGTTTCAAGTACGTAGCCTCTTGCCGTTGCAATAATAGTCGCACCTGATGCTCTCAACAACGCAATATCTCCGACAATAATTTGACGGCTCACTTGAAACCGTGAAGCGAATTTGCTGGCACTGACCGGTTTTTCTTCATTTGCCAGGGTATGCAGAATCTCTTTGCGCCGTGCTTCTCCATCAATCATCCACTTTCTCCCCATTCAATTCATTTTGATAATCACGAGAATGTTTCATCAGATCGATATATGTCGCTGTGATCGTTTCTTTATATTTCGTATTTTCTAACCGACTAGCGATTTTTTCTAATACTTCTTGCTCCCTTTTTTCGTCATAGACTGCTTTTTTCGATGCTTGTTTGGTTTCGCCAATTTTCGTTACCGTGTCCATACGTTTTTCTAGTAATTTGACGATTTGTTGATCAATCTGATCGATTGTTTGACGTAAGTCTTCAAGTTTTTCTGGTTGTTGATCTTCTAATATTTTTTTGATTACTCGAGCAGGATTACCTGCAATCACTACATTATCAGGAAAAGATTTAGTTACAACAGAACCCGCTCCAACTACGACATTGTTTCCTAACGTAACACCTGGCGTAATGATCACACCACCACCAAGCCAGACATTATGACCAATTTTGATTGGTTTCGCATATTCTAAGCCACTATTTCTTTTCACTGGATGAAGTGGATGGGTGGCTGTATAAAGTTGAACATTTGGAGCAAACATGCAATTGTCGCCGATTTCGATCGTACTTACATCTAAAAATGTACAGTTGTAGTTCGCATAGAAGTTTTCACCTACACGAATATTGTAACCATAATCAAAATTGATCGTTGGCTCCATGTAGATTTTTTCTCCCGTTTTTCCAAAGGTTTCTTTTAGTAATTGAGAACGTAGCTCTGCTGTTTCTGCTTGGTTGATGATCGTACTTTGGCTTCTTGCGTATTGACGATCCGCTACTAATTCCGGATCATTAGCAAAATATAATTCGCCAGCAATCATTTTTTCTTTTTCTGTTCTAATGGTCATAATTTGCTCCTTTTGATAATTTTTCAAATACTATAGCACCGTCCGTTTGCAGAAAATCATATTCTTGGTCTAACTGGATTGGCTCTTGGTTGATTACTAAGATTTGAGACTTCGTATTACGAAATTGGATTAAGTCACAAAACGGGTGTACTTGAAAACTCGTTCCGACGATGACGATCAACTCTGCTTGTTGAACAGCCGATGTTGCTCGCTCTATGACTTCATCATTAAATCCCTCCCCATACAACACGATATCTGGTCGAATTTGTCCCCCACATGTTGCATGTTGATCTGTTTGTAAATAGGTTTCCCAAGAAACGGTGTTCCCACATTTCCTACAATAGCAATGATAAAGATTTCCGTGAAAATTCACAAGTTTTGGACTTCCCGCTTTTTCATGTAATCCATCGATATTTTGGGAAACTACCCAAACTTGCTTTTTTGAGGCTAACTTTGCCATTTCTAAGTGAATAATATTTGGTCTTGCTGTTGGATGATAGATTTTTTTCACAAATGAATAAAATTTTTGTGGCTCATTGTTCATTGCTTCATGACTTAGAAGGTATTCGGGTTGTTCCAATCCATGATAGATTCCTTTTAATGATCGATAGTCGGGAATACCAGAAGGCGTTGATACCCCAGCGCCAGTTAGGAAAGTGATTTTTGAACTAGTGGCTATTGTTGCTACCGCTTCTTCAACGGTTACTTTTTTCATTTCCTTTCACCTCTCTCTTATTATACATCTATCTTTCGTTTATTGATTGATCGTACTTTTTATTCAAACGATTTCATTTTTTGAGAAACATCTCACAATATAGACTGACAAACCAATGAAAACGTGCTACAATACTGCTAGATTCTTCGGTATGATCATCACTATTGCTATCTAATAGTACGATAAACCAAGCATATAGAACAAAAGTGAGGTGAGTTGGTATGGTACCATCCATTATTTACTGGGGCGTGATTTTAGCTTGTATCGCCTGGTTAGCATTAAGTATTTATTTTTCAATTTTTTACCTTGCTCGTAAAGAAAATGGAAATCTTTGGGCATTTGCATTTTTCAATGTACTTGCTGCGATCGTTTTAGCGATTACCTTAGTTATTTTCCGAACATGGGGTTGGGGAATCACTCAATATTCAAGTCTGATTTATCTAATATTGGCTATTTATGGCGTAACGATTATTCTTCAAGCAATCTTAGGTCGTGAAAAAAAAGTAGTTAGTAAAACAGCATAATATACAGAAAGTCAGGATCGAAAATGATTGATTGGGTCAGCTATTGCTAAGCAGCTCATCTTTTCGACTGCTTTATTTTATATAATAAGTAGGAATTAGGACACTTAAATAGATTCGTGTCCTAATTTTTATTTATTTAATGAATAATTATTCTTTTACAACTCTCGCTCTTTTTGAATATCATTTTTCTTATTTTTTGTATAATTATAGAAATTTTCTATAGCTATCAATACTTCACAAGAAAACTTCTGTTATAGATTGACAAAGTGCTTTGTCTATCGTAAACTATTTTTTGTATAAATAACTGAATACGAGATACCTCAATCAATGAGGTAGAGGTCGCGAGAATCATTAACCCTGTGGAGTGAAGCAAACACCGTGAAGCAGGACTAGGGAAGATCGCCGAAATGTACTCTTCTTTGCTTGAAGTTTACGTTGGGACACAAGTTAAGAGCTTGTGGACTGTCTTAGCAGTGATGCTAAGTTGCGCTATGTTTTGTGAGAGGTTTATCACTTTTGTGAAATGTTAGCGACCCTTTTATATTCTTGAAGCGGTCGTTTTTTATTTCTCCTGATAAGCTACTGCAACGCATTTGTTTAACCGCTCGTAAAAAAATTATGCGTAAACAGTTAATTTGATAAGTACGTCTATCTGACAGTAAAATCAAGTTAGCTGAAGCGGAACTTCGCCCGTTTCATTCCTGATGAAATCGTCGAGCCGTATGTGTAAAAAGAAAAGGAGAAAGATTATGAAAAAAAGTTCAGTTACACTTACCCTATTGATGGCATTTATTTTTTCATTCTTCCCTGTAGGAAGTTTCGTGAATGCCGATGAGAAAACACCAACAGATGAGTTCCGTGTAGGTATGGAAGCGGGGTATGCCCCTTTCAACTGGTCACAGCAAACAGATGCCAACAACGCTGTACCGATCCAAGGTCAAAAAAGCTATGCTGGTGGTTATGACGTCCAAATTGCCAAAAAAGTTGCGGATGGATTAGGGAAAAAATTAGTCATCATGCAAACCAAATGGGATGGATTAGCCCCTGCGTTACAATCTGGCAAAATCGATGCGATCATTGCTGGGATGAGCCCCACAGCAGAACGTAAAAAAGAAATTGATTTTACCGATCCTTATTATGAATCACAACTTGTTGTAGTCGTCAAAAAAGATAGTAAATATGCCAATGCAAAAAGTTTGGCGGATCTATCAAATGCTAAGATTACTGCTCAATTGAATACTTTCCATTATAATGTCATCGATCAAATTCCTGATGTGCAAAAGCAACAAGCAATGGATAACTTCTCTGCGATGCGTACCGCTCTTGCTTCAGGTATGATTGATGGTTACGTCAGCGAACGACCTGAAGGGGTAACAGCAACTAGCGTCAATAAAGATTTAAAAATGTTAGAATTTACTGGTCAGAATGGTTTTCAAACAAATCCTGAAGATGTCCAAATCGCTATTGGAATGCGTAAAGGTGACCCAGATATCCAAAAAGTTAACCAAATTCTTAGCGGTATCTCTCAAAAAGAACGTACAGAAATTATGGATCAAGCAATCAAAGATCAACCCGCTTCAACAAATACAGAGGGAGAAAAAGCTGGTTTGTTCACTGATTTCAAAACGATTTGGGATCAATATGGGAATATGTTCCTTCGTGGTGCAGGACTTACGTTATTTATTGCATTGATTGGGACAGTTATTGGAACTACCTTAGGCTTGTTGATCGGTGTTTTCCGTTCTATTCCTGAGTCTGACAATGCCGTGACACGTTTCTTCCAAAAGTTAGCAAATTTACTACTATCGATTTATATTGAAATATTCCGTGGAACACCAATGATGGTTCAAGCTATGGTCGTCTTTTACGGATTAGCATTAGCCTTTGGAATCTCCCTTGATCGTACGATTGCTGCCTTATTCATCGTATCGATCAATACTGGTGCTTATATGACTGAAATCGTCCGTGGTGGTATTTTCGCTGTCGATGAAGGACAATTTGAAGCAGCGCAAGCAATTGGTATGACACATGGACAAACAATGCGAAAAGTAGTTGTTCCTCAGGTCTTACGTAACATCTTACCTGCGACCGGGAATGAATTTGTTATCAATATCAAAGATACAGCAGTCTTAAGTGTTATTGGTGTAGCTGATCTATTCTTCCAAGGGAACTCTGCTGCAGGAGCAAACTTCCAATTCTTCCAAACATTTACAATCGTAGGTATCATCTACTTGGTTATGACCTTTACGATTACCAGAATCTTGCGTGTAGTGGAGAAAAAAATCGATGGTCCTTCAGCCTATACAAAAATTGAAGAAGTTGACAACGCCAACTTGCAGGAATAAGGAGGAAGAATCATGAGTGAAGAAATCATTAAAATCAATCATTTAAGAAAAAGCTTTGGTGAAAATGAAGTATTAAAAGACATCAGCATGGATATCCATAAAGGTGAAGTTGTAACCATCATTGGTTCTTCTGGCTCTGGTAAATCAACTTTCTTACGCTGCATCAACCTTTTAGAAAAACCTACTGGTGGCGAAATTATGTATAATGGCGAAAATATTCTTGCGCCAAAATATAACTTGCCTAAATATCGAACAAATGTCGGAATGGTATTCCAATCGTTCAATCTTTTCAATAACATGAATGTCTTAGAAAACTGTATGTCTGGTCAGACGACTGTCTTAAAAAGAAACAAAGACGAAGCTCGTAAAGTCGCTCTTGAAAATCTAGAAAAAGTTGGAATGGAACGTTATATTGAAGCCAAACCTTCTCAATTATCAGGTGGTCAAAAACAACGTGTGGCAATCGCTAGAGCCCTCTCAATGGACCCAGATGTAATGTTATTTGATGAACCAACCTCAGCACTTGATCCTGAGATGGTCGGAGAAGTATTGAATACCATTCAAGACCTAGCTCACACTGGTTTAACGATGATTATCGTGACACATGAAATGGAATTTGCAAAAGATGTTTCTGATCGTGTCATCTTCATGGATAAAGGTGTTGTTGCTGAAGAAGGAACCTCTGATGATATTTTTGTTCATCCAAAAGAAGAACGTACCAAAGAGTTTTTATCACGTATCTTAAAAAAATAGAAGAAAGCCTTTATCCGAAACGACAGGTTCGTTTTGATAAAGGCTTTTCCTTTTTTGGGAAATGATTCACTATTTTCTCATATTTATCTGCAATCTATTTGAACACCATTCATTAATTCATCAGTCAATCAGTCCTCTCTTCTTAGATTGATTGGTCTGATTGCATTTGTTTGAAAATGAATTTTTGAATATTTTCTGAATTAAGTTGTAATTTTTAGAAAATTCTATTAATATAGAAATTATCAAATTTTTTAGTTAGGATGATTAAACAATGGTTGAAGAGCAACAAGAACTACAGCGTGGACTTAAGAATAGACACGTTCAATTGATTTCGATTGGTGGTGCGATCGGAACAGGTCTTTTCTTAGGAGCAGGAAAAACGATTCAATTAGCTGGTCCCTCTATTTTACTGGCTTATCTTATTACCGGGTGCGTTTGTTTCTTTATTATGCGTGCCTTAGGTGAACTTTTATTATCTAATACAAATAATCATTCATTTCTTGATTTTGTTGCAGAATATCTTGGAAAAAAAGTTGCTTTCGTAACAGGTTGGACTTATTGGTTTTGTTGGGTTGCGATCGCCATGGCGGATTTGACAGCGATCGGGATGTATGTCCGTTACTGGGTTCCAGGAGTCCCACAATGGCTTCCTGAATTGATCGCTCTGATTTTACTGCTTGGTTTAAACATGGTGGCTGTTTCACTATTTGGTGAATTAGAATTTTGGTTTGCTTTGATCAAAGTCGTTTCCATTATTGCATTTATTATCGTTGGTATTTACATGATTCTTACCCATTACAAAACAAGTGCTGGACCTGCTAGTATCACCAATCTCTGGTCACATGGCGGCTTTTTCCCAACTGGTACGAAAGGATTCATTCTTTCCTTTCAGATGGTCACATTTGCCTTTACAGGAATCGAATTAGTCGGTTTGGTTGCTGGTGAGACCAAAAACCCTGAAAAAGTCTTACCCGAAGCTATCAATAATATTCCTATTCGAATCATTCTTTTTTACCTTGGTTCTTTGTTCGTTATCATGTCTATCTATCCTTGGAATAGCTTAGATGCGAACAACAGCCCATTTGTCGAAGTGTTTTCAGAAATTGGGATCACCGTAGCCGCTTCTTTGATTAATTTAGTCGTATTGAGTGCTGCGGCTTCTGCTTGTAACAGCGCGATCTACAGTACAGGACGTATGTTACGCTCTCTTTCACAAGAAGGTAGCGCGCCTAAAAAATTCCGTCAGTTGACTTCTCACCGTGTACCAGGAAATGCGTTAGTTTTTTCAACTATTGTGATTTTTATTTCCGTTATCCTAAATTATGTGATGCCTAGTGAAGTATTTACACTCGTCAGCAGTATTGCGACTACTTGCTTTTTATTTATCTGGGGAATACTCGTTTACACTCACTTAAAATATCGTAAAAGTATGTTAGGTAAAAAAGAGCATACGTTCAAAATGCCTTTTTATCCTTATAGTAATTTTCTTGTTTTTGCCTACATGATTTTCATTTGTCTAGTTTTATTTCTTGGCAAAGACACACGTATTGCCTTACTCTTAACTCCTGTTTGGTTTATTGGGTTATTGATCATTTATCGAATGAAATACGAGAAACAATCACTTTGAAATACAGACAACAATCCATACTAAAAAAAAATAGATTGATAAAAGTATGTTAGGACTCTCTTTTTTATAAGCCGCAAAAAATCTTTAGAATATGAGATTGAGACAAAAGTGTTTCGCATCAAGAATAAGAAGGAATTTCCGAAGATGCCACTTTTGTCTCACCATTTATTCGGTTTTAGAGCTTCTAGAAGCGACTGAGGCAAGTTTTGGCTCAGCCTCCAGATTTTTTACATCTCCCCTTCAATTACTCTCTCACAGAACCACTCAGGATATAATGATTATTTCAACTCAAGATCAATACTTTATACTCATTATTTGATTAGAAAAACATTGCTAAACTACGTTATTTTTGTTACTTTAAAAAAAGTATAAATAAGTAAAGGAGAAATCTATGACAAAAAAATTGACGTTCAAAGAAAGTATGTTTATCGGTTCAATGTTATTCGGTTTATTTTTTGGTGCTGGTAATTTGATTTTTCCCGTTCACATGGGACAAGAATCTGGCTCTGCCGTTTTCTGGGCCAATCTTGGCTTCTTAGTAACTGGGATCGGACTACCTTTTTTAGGTGTAATTGCCATCGGTGTTTCAAAAACATCAGGGGTTTATGAATTAGCAGAACGGATCGGCAAAAAATATGCTTTGGTTTTTACTGTTTTGCTTTACCTCGTCATCGGACCGTTTTTCGCCTTACCAAGATTAGCAACTACCTCTTTTGAAATTGGTTTAGCTCCATTTATCCAAGCCAAGCAACAACATGTATTTTTAGTTATTTTTAGTATTTTATTTTTCTTCACTGCTTGGTGGTTATCCAGACGGCCTACTAAAATCCTTGATTATGTAGGAAAATTCCTTAATCCTGCCTTTTTGATTTTACTAGGAATCTTGTTGGTACTTGCTTTTATTCATCCATTGGGTGCAATCGATCAAGCTACTGTCCAACCTAGTTATCAAGAACATGCTTTCTTTACTGGTTTTACTCAAGGATATAATACGTTAGATGCACTTGCTGCCTTAGCATTTGGTATCCTTATTGTTACTACGATTCGCAATATGGGCGTAACAAAGCCTTCTGAGATTGCTAAGGATACGATCAAATCTGGTGCAATCAGTATCGTTTTGATGGGAATCATCTACACATTACTTGCTTATGTGGGAACAATGAGTCTCGGTGGATTTGCTTTAAGTTCAAATGGCGGGATCGCACTAGCGCAAATCGCAGATCATTATTTAGGAACTTATGGCAGTATCTTGCTCGCTCTTATTGTGATCCTTGCTTGCTTAAAAACAGGGATTGGACTAATCACTGCTTTCGCAGAAACCTTTACCGATCTGTTTCCTAAAAGAAATTACATTGTATTTGTGACACTAGCTAGTGCACTTGCTTGTTTGGTCGCTACTGTGGGATTGACAAATATCATCCAAATTTCATTACCTGTCTTGATGTTTATTTATCCTTTGGCAATGACCTTGATCTTACTCGTTCTTGTGGGTCCATTGTTTAAACAACGTCCTGCTGTTTACCGCATGACCACTTATTTTACACTAATTGCTTCAATTTTAGACGGTTTAAATGCTTGCCCAGACGGAATCAAGCAAACCAGCTTTGTCAAAACGTTGTTAGACTTCGCAACGAATTATCTGCCATTCTTTAAATTAGGAATGGGTTGGATCGTCCCAGCATTGATTGGTTTAGTAATTGGCTTGATTTGGAGTATGGTTAAAAAAGAAACACCTGTTGTAGAGTAACGGCATCTAGAACGATCCTTCTTTTAAAAGAAGGATCGGTGTGCTAACCTCACTTCTGTGAAATGAACAGAGCATATTTGAAGTGACTTTCCATTATTAGATTGCATCTAACAGTAGAAAAGTGCTTCAAATATGCTCTATTTATATATACAAGAAGGAACCTGTGTATTTTTACTTCTATTTTCGGCTCTGGATTTTTTACTAAGTCATTAGAATCAACAGATAACTGACAAAATTACTTTTTGAATGAATCCATTGGATGTATTTAACTATTTAGTCAAATGGCTAGCAGAAATATATTTTCCTAAAAAAATTACCAACTTCCAAAAACTTTCGTCACAAAAAATTCACAACTCCTGAGTAATATATAAGCATACCAACAAACAACCCTAACAACACTTTTTCATTTTTAACTCCTTATCCTGCTAGCTCCCCGGCTAGCAGGACTTTTTTATTGAACTAGAAATGGCTGAGACAAACCTGAAAAATAGTTTTGTCTCAACCATTTTGTGTTTTAGTTTATCTATCACCAACCAGCTAGCTTTTGTCATTCCTAGTAGTCTTGCCAAATTTTCAAAGTATCATTCTTGTTTTTCGTTTTATCTTATCAAAAAAACTGCCAATTCATCCAAGTAGAACTATGAAAACCTGTAAAGTAATAGAGGCATAGATAAATTACCCAAATACTACCAATTAAGACATCGATTCGTTTTCCAACTTTAGATTTTACTGATTCTCCCAAGCCAACAAACACCATCATCAGATCAATCAAAAATAAATTTAATGCGTTTGTATAATAGTTATCCAAATCTGGAAATAGGACGAACACTATATTTAAAGAAACAACGATTGCAGCTGCAGAAAGGAATAAAGAATCAAATATATTCCATCCGGCTATCTTCCAATTTTTGGTCATATAATTAATCAAACGATTCTTTGGCACCCATAACACCTCTCTATTGATTGATACATCTATCCTCATGACTTAATTATGTACTGCTCTAATATTGATTTTAAGTTTTCTCTTCGCCAACATCATATGAAAAAAAGCAAAAAGCGACGGAAAATGAAGAATCTATTCCATCGCTTTTTTTGCTTCTATTTAGATAACCGCTCTTGATCTCCTGCTGGAGAAAGACTGGTGATTTTTTCGATTTGATCAATTGGAACCATTCGTATTTGTTGTTCCTTGTTTTGTAGGCGAATCATGACTACTTCTTTTTCAACATTTTTTGTAGCTACCCAGCCTGAAATCGTTTCGTACTTATTACTTTTTCGATTGGCTCTTACTTGTAAAATCACTAAACTATGTTGAGTAGCTGCTTTTTGCAGCTCTAAAACAAACTTTCCTTGCAAACGTACATTCTCTGCTATTTTTTCAGTGTCATTTACAAAAGAATCAAAAAGCTGATACGACGTATGCGTGACTAACTTGGTCAATTTCTTCATTGGTGATACTGTTTCTTCGTTCATTGAATGCACTCCTCCTTTAGCTAAGAAAGTGTTACTTAATTAACTATATTCTACCTAAGATTTAACGAAATAACAAGAATATTATCTATACTGAGCAACAAAAAGAAAGCGTTACCTATATAGATATATCGTTATTTTATTTATCTTTTTTCCATTCTTGCATCCAATACTTGAGCCCTTCAGTCAATAATTGGTAAGTTTCATCAAAGTTATCGGTATAGTATGGATCAGGAACATTTTGTGTTTCTTTTCCAGGAACCCGACTTAAAAATAAATGGATCTTATGTTGTGCGTCGGTCGGTGCCATCCGTTGTAAATCCTCTACGTTAGATTGATCCATGCCAATGATCCAATCAAATCGTTGAAAATCTTCTTCTGTGATTTGGCGTGCAATCATTTGACTCGTATCCACGTTCTCAATTTCTAAAATTTTCTTTGTTCCTTTATGAGGTGAACGCCCCACTTCATAAGTGCTTGTCGCTGCAGAATCAATCAAAAATCGATCAGATTGTCCGTCTTCAGCTACCATTTTCTTCAACAAACCTTCTGCCATTGGTGAACGGCAAATATTTCCTAGACATACAAATAAAACTTTCGTCATGTTTGCTCTCCTTCTAATCATTTGTTTCCAGCTCTTCTTTTGCATACAACCGATAGGAATATAATTCTGTATCTTTGGCTAAGCGGAACAATTGGACAGCGATTTCTAGAGGCGTCTCTTCGTAATCATGTGTAATCCAATTGATTAGAACCCCACTACATCCATAAGAAAAAAAACGAGCATAAAACAATTTGTCCGCTTTTGATAACTGCTTTTCTTCATCCATTTGATCAAAAATCTTAATAAATGATTGCTGGATAACAGCAGTAAACTCTTTTTGTAGTATTTCTTGGTCAGATGTAACAGTGTTCGCATAAAATTCTTTTTGTGCAGCAATTGCCTTCAACATTTTTAATGCTTGCTCTTCCCAGTTGTCTAAAGAAAGAGAATGAGGATCTAAATAGCATAAACAATCTTCGTAATACACCCATCGCAACAAATCGTATTTATCTGTAAAATGGTAGTAAAATGTTTGGCGATTGATGCCTGCCTCATGGGCGATTTTCTGTACACTGATCTTTTGAAAAGACTGCTTTTGACATAAATCAATCAATACGTTTTTAATCAATTGCTTAGTATGCGGTGTATCGCCCATCTCATCATCTCCTATCTTCTTTACAAAGACTTCTAGTTCTACGATTTTCTTGAAAAAGTATTTATATGGACAGTCGATTCAAGTATCCTTTTTTATACTTGATAATCATATCCAAAATGTTCATAGGCATATGGTGTGGCGATCCTTCCACGAGGTGTCCGTTTCAAGAAACCTTTTTGGATCAAAAAAGGTTCATACATATCTTCAACAGTTTCTCTTTCTTCACCAATATTGACAGATAACGTACTCAATCCAACCGGTCCGCCACCATATAATTCAATCATCGTACGTAATAGTTTCTGATCGACATAATCCAAACCTGCCTGATCGACTTGTAACAACGTTAATGCTTGATCGGCAATGGTTTGATTGATCTTGCCATCTCCCTGTACTTGTGCAAAATCACGTACCCTTTTTAACAAGCGGTTAGCAATCCGTGGTGTTCCTCTTGAACGTCTAGCAATTTCCAGTGCACCTTCTTCAATGATCTCTGTTTGAAAAATATCAGCAGAACGAATCACGATTTCTCTTAAATCAGCTTCTTCATAATATTCCATATGAGAAATGATCCCAAATCGATCACGAAGTGGCGCTGAAAGCATACCTGCACGAGTTGTTGCGCCAATTAATGTAAAAGGTGGTAAAGGAAAATGAACAGGATGAGCAGTTGGTCCTTGTCCAACCATGATGTCCACGTAAAAATCTTCCATGGCAGAATAAAGCATCTCTTCTGCTACTCGAGGTAATCGATGAATTTCATCAATAAATAAAACATCGCCAGCTTCTAACTCATTTAAAATAGCGACTAGATCTCCAGGTCGCTCGATTGCGGGACCACTAGTTGTTCGTATATTGACTGCCATTTCATTCGCAATCACCATTGCCATTGTCGTTTTCCCTAATCCAGGCGGACCATATAACAAAACGTGATCCAATGGTTCTTCCCTGTGACGGGCAGCTTCAATATATATTTTGAGTTCCTGTTTCACTTTCTTTTGACCAATATATTGGGAAAGTAACCGTGGACGGAGGGTCTTTTCTAAACTTAATTCATTCTCGCCCGTTTCAGGGGATAATAACTGTTCATCGGTCATCGTTTTCCCTCCTTATTTTTTCATCATTAATTTTAAAGCTTGGCGTAAATATTCATCTGTTGTGAGATTTTCTACTTCTTTTAGTTGTTTCTCGACCCGTTTGACCTCTTTATCACTATATCCAAGTGCCGATAAAGCTTCCATTGCTTCTGATAATGCCGTCGCATCTTGTGCTGTACTTTCATCAAATAAATTGAAGGGCGTATCGATACTTAATTCGCCAAATTTTCCTTTTAAATCTAAAATCATTTGTTGAGCTGTTTTTTTACCCACACCAGGGAATTTGGTCAGATAAGTCACATCCCCTGTTTCAACCGCTTGAATCAATCCTGAATGATCATCACTAGCCATAATCGCTAAGGCACTTTTTGGTCCAATTCCTGAAACACTAACTAACCTTAAAAATAATTGTTTTTCTTCTAAAGAATCAAATCCGTACAGAAGATGTGCATCTTCTCGAATGACCTGATGGACGTAAAGTTTGATTTCTTTGTTTAGCTTACTACTATAACGATAGGGATTGCCTAATGCAATTTGATAACCGATCCCATTTGTTTCGATTACTAAATAATAAGGATTGATAAAGGTTACTACACCTGTAAGATATTCATACATCTGTTATCCTCTTTCTTTCACACACATATGTTCGCATATTTTCTTCCATTGTAGCATACTTTTTCTTTTGAAAAAAGAGAACAGAAGATCGAGCTACGCTTCTCCTTTTTAACATAAGTTTATCAAGGTTTTTAGGATAAACATTTTTTGCAAGAGATTTTAATTTGAACGATCAGAGTTTCAGCACTTTCCTCAAAACAAAGGATCAATATTCAGGAAACAACGCTTCAATAAAGATAAATAAGAAAAAACCTTGAAACAATCAAAAATTGTCTCAAGATTTTTTACCCAAAAATAAAGCTCTTCCTTATTCAACTTGTGATAGATATTCTCCATATCCTTGTTCTTCCATTTCTTCATATGGAATAAACTTTAAAGCCGCAGAATTGATGCAATAACGTAGTCCGCCTTTTTCAGCAGGACCATCATTGAATACATGCCCTAAATGAGAATCTGCTTGACTGCTTCGCACTTCCACTCGGTGCATACCATGAGAAAAGTCGGCCTTTTCTTTAATATCTTTTCTAGTGATTGGTTTACTGAACGCCGGCCAGCCACATCCCGCATCGTATTTTTCGGCTGAGCTAAACAATGGCTCCCCACTGACAATATCGACATAGATCCCTTTTTCATAGAAATCATCATATTTCCCACTAAATGGTCTTTCTGTTGCGTTTTCTTGCGTCACAGCATATGAAATTGGAGATAATTCCTCTTTTAAATCACGCTCATTTTTCTTGAAATCGCCCACTAAAAACGCCTCCTTTTTCTTTTAATCATAACGACAAAAGTATCAGAAGCAAACATTCTGCTCATAGTAATAATTGCTTAGACTTTACGACGTCTAGCAAACTCGACGAAACGAAATTTATCTAAACGGTGAATTGATTCTGTATACTCGAAACACCTTGTATCTTCGAGGTGAACCAGTCCTCTTACTACCACGACATAGCGATCTCCATGTAGATCCATCATCTCTTCGATTTCAGGAGTTACTTCTTCAACGGTAATTTCTTTCTGGGCGTAAGCAATCGTTAGTTGCAATTCATTTTCAAAGTATTCGTAGATCGAGCCAGCAGCTTGTGTTGCTGTTAAAGTTGGTACCACATTTTTTAATAAATAATCACGATCTAATATGACCACTTCTCCATTGATTTTCCTTTGACGAATCAAATGCCAAACCGGCGTTTTTTTCTTCCAGCCTGTTATTTCACTCAATGATTGGTCCACTTCTGTTTCTTCGATTAATTGAACGATGGTTTCACTTGGGATTCGTTGTGTTTCCTGTAATTCTTTGTAGCTTGTTAATCCTGCAATTGGAAAATCAAATCGATTGCGGTCTAAAACAATCGAACCCTTTCCTTGTTTCTTTTGGATATAACCTTCAGTCGTTAACAGGTTAAGCGCTTTTCGAATTGTTTCTCGTGAAACACCATAAATTTGAATCAGCTGATTTTCACTAGGGAGCAAAGTATGCGGAGGGTATTGTTGATCCAAAATTTTTTGCTCTAAATCTAAAAAAATTTCATTAAATTTATTCATTACATTTCCTCCACTTAATATTCAATTTCTTTTATTCGCATATAAACTATACTACAGCTTTTTTGTTATTTCAATCGCCCCCTCTTTTCACATATCCCTACACTAAGCCAAGTGTAACGATTACATTTTTTCATTTTTCGCTTGTAAAACGCTTGCAATAGCAGGAAGAAACAAGTATAGTATGGATAAGATAACTTGTGTATACAAGTTTAAAAAGAAAGGGGTTTATTCCTATGGCAAAGTACCAAGCAGATGCTGAGAAACTGTTAAAGGAAATTGGTGGAAAGGAAAATATTGCTGCAGTTAGTCATTGTGCCACTCGGATGCGCTTTGTCTTAAATGATCCAAAAAAAGCCAATGAAGAAGCAATCGAAGATATTCCTAGTGTGAAAGGGATGTTTACCAATGCTGGGCAATTCCAAGTCATTATTGGTAACGATGTTTCAACCTTTTACAACGACTTCGTTGCTGTATCAGGTGTTGAAGGCGTATCCAAGGAGCAAAGTAAAGTTGCTGCTAAACAAAATCTCCACCCTGTCCAACGAGCAATCGCTGTTTTGGCAGAAATTTTTACACCATTGATTCCAGCCATTATCGTAGGGGGACTGATTTTAGGTTTCCGGAACGTATTAGAAGGAATCCAATTTGAAAGTCTTGGTGGAACAATTGTTGAACACTCTCAATTTTGGAACGGCGTAAACGGCTTTTTATGGCTACCTGGCGAAGCAATTTTCCATTTCTTACCAGTTGGTATCACTTGGAGTATTGCGAAAAAAATGGGCACTACACAAATATTAGGAATTGTTTTAGGGATTACGTTAGTTTCACCGCAATTATTAAATGCCTATAGTGTCGCATCAACAGCTGCGGCTGATATTCCATTTTGGGATTTTGGTTTTGCTCAAGTTGATATGATTGGTTATCAGGCACAGGTCATTCCAGCGATGCTTGCTGGATTTATGTTAGCTTATCTTGAAATTTTCTTCCGTAAATATATTCCACAGTCGATTTCTATGATATTTGTTCCATTGTTCTCTCTACTCCCAACAGTCTTAGCTGCCCATGTCATCTTAGGGCCTGTGGGTTGGACAATCGGTAGTTGGATCTCAAATATTGTTAATACTGGCTTGACTTCTTCAATCAGTTGGTTATTTAGTGCCGTCTTTGGTTTCTTATATGCACCTTTAGTAATCACCGGCTTACACCATATGACGAATGCCATTGATATGCAATTGATTGCCGATTTCGGCTCTACGAATCTTTGGCCAATGATTGCTTTATCAAATATCGCACAAGGTTCGGCAGTTCTTGCGATCATCTTCTTACATCGCGGAAATAAAAAAGAAGAACAAATCTCGATTCCAGCAATGATTTCTTGTTATCTAGGGGTAACTGAACCTGCAATGTTTGGGATCAATCTAAAATATGTTTACCCATTTGTTGCCGCAATGGTTGGTTCAGGTTTAGCTGGAATGTTTGCCAACTTGATGAATGTACGTGCTAATGCAATTGGTGTTGGTGGACTACCTGGTATTCTAGCTATCCAAGCAGAAACTTGGGTTCCGTTCATCATTTCTATGATCATTGCAGTTATTGTTCCATTTGGTTTAACCGTAATCTTCAGACGTCAAGGGATCTTAAATAAAATCGATCCTGCTGTACCCGTAGAAGACACAACTGGCTTACAACTACAAACAGCTGATGGAAACAACGTTTCACCACAAAAATTTGAAGCTGCCAATGCAACAGCAGTTTCTGCTCCGACAGAAGAGTTATTCGCTGTAGCAGATGGACAAATCAAGGAAATCACCGAAGTAGCAGATCCTGTTTTTGCTCAAAAAATGATGGGTGAAGGTTATGCTGTACTACCTTCCAACGAAAAAGTTTATGCTCCAGTCGCTGGTAAAGTAACAAATATTTTTGATACACAACATGCGATTGGTCTTTTAACTAATGAAGGTCTGGAAGTTCTCGTTCATATGGGTCTAGATACTGTCGAATTGAATGGGCTACCTTTTACGATCCATGTAAAAGAAGGCGATTCAGTCACGCCAAAAACACAACTAGCCGACATGGACCTCACAGCAATTGAGCAGGCTGGGAAGAAAACGGACATCTTAGTTGTATTAACAAATAATGAAAAAGTTGCTGCCTTAACATTAGATCAAACAGGTCTCGTTCGTCATAGCGAAAAAATTGGAAAAGCGCAACTAAAATAAAAAATACTACTGTATAAAAATAACCTGAAAAAATTCTTTTAGTGAATTTTTTCAGGTTATTTTTCACTCTTTAAGCGTTGGTACTTTCATCAACACTTTAGTCAGTTTGATCGTCACTATGCTTAAAAACGACAAAAAGAAATAGCCGTCACTTTAGCAGAGTATGGCTATTTCTAAACCAAAATAAAACTTTGCCACCGTCTTTCGCGGTGCTGTCTAGAGGAGTTGTTAGCGCAACTCCTCTTTCATTTTCATTATACCAATTCCTTCAGGTATC